>NZ_JBHIMP010000007.1:0-99632 GCF_042194175.1 Bartonella sp. MR168JLCBS
TTTTCAAATACTGATTTCCCAAATCACCATTTTTTTCGTGTTTCATGATCGTCTTACGATCAAGCAAAGCTGTTGCAGGACTTGCAACAATATTATTAAGAATGAGCTCTGCTGGATAAGGCTTATCAAATTTCATCACCACTGTTTTCTCATCAACAGCTTGCAACGCATCATCAACATTTTGTTCTGTAATTCCATATTCATTAAAAATTGCCGCATTACCCATCTTCAATTTGACAACCCGCCTCATACCCCAAACAAGATCATTGGCATTGGCTGGCTTGCCATTATTAAACTTCAAACCATCACGCAAATGAAAGGTAATCACCGTACTGTGATCATCACCTGAAACATCCCAATGAGTTGCTAAAGCGGGAACCATTTTAGCAGGATCATCTGTCGCAGTACTGACTAAGTTATCACAAACATTGCGAACAATTTCACTTCCATAAACATCCGTGAGCTGCGCAGGATCAAACGTACTGATTGCATCAAGATTCCAAGCCATCACAAGGGTATCAGCCGGTGTTTTTGCTGAAACCTGTTGTACAACTACTCCCAGTGCAATAAGAGCAGCAACAAGAGATCCGCTACTTTTCAATATTTTTCTTTTTAAGTTCATAGACTTTTCCTTTTAAAGTTTATTGTATAAATTCCCCACGCAACAAGAATGTGCAAAATAATAAAATTAGACAAACCATAGGCTCTGAGAGATAACGTTTTAGAACTTTCAAATAACATCACTTATCAACCACTCCTCCTGCCCATAGTCCCCCCCAATATGCACCGAAAAACAATCTAATATATGATGAATGACATAACCCATCACCAATTATTGATGATATTACAACGTCTACCATTGAAGGGTATAAGACAAAGATTTCTTCTCTCTTGTCGGACAAGTTTAGCTCTTCTTTACTCTAGCGTTTTTATGCCATCAAAGGACAATCCCCTGTTAGCTCAAAAACCTTAATAACAAAGAGCCTTCATAATAATTTGATATTTCAACAAAACAGAAAAATTTGCCCATCGCCCAACATCAACCACCTCTACCCCTTCTGCAAAAGGAATTTTGGATTTTTCCATAATTCCCCACTAAATAACAGCTTCTCATTATATCTTATTTCCAAATAAAAGGAGCACGGGCACCACAAACCTCTGACATTCCCTCACGCGTTCGTACATAACAAAACTTTTTTCAATACTGTATTTTAAATACCTTTGCTCCTTTAACAACACTCAATTCATTGCTTGATTTTTTCCAGAAAAAAATCTTTTCAATGACTAAGGTTGAAATACCTAAATATAATACCTATATAAGCATACCCTTATCAGAATAGATAGTCTTTTTTTAAGTAAACTGTCTTGAAATATTATTTCTATACACAACAACAATAAGTCGGTTACAAAATCTTCAACGAACAAAAACTCTCACCCTGACGCGGAATATCGAAACGTTATAAAATTTCTCTACAAATTCTCAGAAACAAAAGGATACCCCTTCATTTCATTAAATGAAGCGCCCTGAAAATATCGCGAAAATGCAATAAAATACGCGTATATTTCAAAAAACAGCACTGTTATTACACCAGTACTAAGGTAGTGAACTTAAAAAAGTAAGAAAAAATAAAAAATATTTTTCTTTTATGATAATAACATCGCTGTACTATGTTAATACAATAAAAAACACGATCTTCGAAAGTATATTAAAATGAACCGAAAGAAAAAATTGTTAAATTCTTCTCATGCGTTTCTTGGAGGAACATTAAACCGTGTTAGTCTAAAATTGCTTATCCTTTCATTCTTCATTGGCATCGTAATGAATTTTTTGGGATGGACACCTCGAAACCTCATACAAAGAATAGTAGATTTTTTTCAATCACTATGGGAAGCAGGATTTATAACGCTTACAAATTTCTTTCATATAACTATGACGGGAGCTATTATTGTTGTACCTATTTTTCTTATCTTACGAATTTTTCATAAAAAATAAAAGCCTTAACATTTTCCTTGTGCTAATCTTTTCGAAAAATCAAACGACATAAAAATCCTGTAGTAATAGCAATAATCACTGCAACAATACCATATAAAAAACGATACTTGTGCGCTGCATAAAAAATTGTATAAGCGATATGTGCTTTAACAATTTCAAGAGTCGTTGTTGCACTATCAATAAACTGTCCATCACGAAAAAGATAAGCACGAACTTTATAATGTCCAACAGGAATATTTGCTGGCAAACGAAAATGTGCTGTGAAAAGTGTGTCAGAACCAAAACGAACACCACCTACTTCCTCGTAATAAAGGCTTTTAGCTTTTTGCAATTTTATAAGTTCATCGCGAAAGCTTTGTATTTTTTTCTGATCTTGTTCATCCGTCTGTAATGGCAAATAGAGTAATCCTAACCCTAAGCGTTTATAATCTTCAATACTCGTAATATCGTCAATTTCACGTGTTGTGACCATAGAGTAAAAAAGAGGAACCTTTTTAAAAATAAGAGAATCTGTATTAACCCATACACCGGCATTGCGTTTTTTTTCTCGCATCACCATTGTCCGATCTTGTCCCTCCAAGCTTACAACAACATCATAACGGTTCTGTCGAGAATATAACGGATCAATATTTTCCAAAACACCAGCAATATAAAGATCACGACCAGCAAAATTTGCATCCACAGTAATCGTATTCGTTGTTACGATAATTTGGACAGTTTCGTGGTCAAGTTGATCAATGGATGTAGCTGGCGTCCCAACATGTGACCATGTAGAAAAAGAAATAAAATAAAAGAAACCTGCAATGATGTATAAAAAAAATAATCTACCCATTTTTATCTCATAAGAATATCCAGAGAGAAAAGATTATCAGGGCGTATAAATAATTGAAAAGCAAGACGCATACACACAATCAACACTAAACATGCAAGCGCCATACGCAGTTGTTCAGCCTTTAACTTCCGTCCAGCCCTTGTTCCATATTGCGCACCAATACTTCCTCCAAGCATTAACAAAAAAGCCAAGACAATATCAACGGACTGATTAGTCATACTTTGCAAAACTGTCGTGAAAGAAGACACAAATGTAATCTGAAAAAGTGAAGTCCCAATCACCACACTGGTTGGAACACGCAGAAGGTAAATCAATGCTGGTATCATAAAGAACCCCCCACCAATTCCCATAATAGAAGACAACAACCCCACAATGAGACCAATCCCTAAAACTGGAATAATGCTAACATATATCATAGATGTCCGAAAACGCATTTTTAAGGGTAAGCGATGAATCCAGTTATGTCGACCAGCAAGACGAATATTGGCTTTTCCTGCCTTACGCTTGCGCATCATATCATACCAACTTTCAACGATCATCAAGCTTCCTACACTTCCAAGAAGAATCACATAAAGAAGCGAAATCATTAAGTCTAATTGACCTAACTTTTTCAAAACAGAGAAAACCTGAATCCCGATTAAAGAACCACCCCCTCCTCCAATCGCCAAAAGAATACCAAGTTTAATATCGAGCGTACGTCTTCTAAAATGTGTAATTGCTCCTGTTACAGATGACGCAATCATCTGGTTAGCACCTGTTCCAACAGCAATAGCAGGAGGAATATTATAAAAAATCAATAATGGTGTGATGAGAAACCCACCACCGATTCCAAAAAGGCCTGAAAAAAAACCAGCAACGACTCCCATACCAATCAAGATCAGCATATTGAGTGACATTTCAGCAATTGGTAAATAAATACTCACTTACAGAACCTTCAAGATAATCTGAGGTTTTTTTAACAATTAGAGAATCCTTCTCCAATTATCCTCTTTTCCAATAATCTTTGTTGCGTGTTTAAAAGAATAATTCTAGTTGCTATAGCTTTCGTACAAACACGAATGCGCAATACATTTCACATCTATTAACATCAACATCATACAAATTAAAAAAAACGAGCTCCTTTTAAAAAGCTATAAAGACATAACGTTACCGCTACCACAAATACAACGGTTAAAAAACAAAGAACACTTTTTTTTACCAAATAAGATGAAAACGAGACATGTTCCCGAGACTGCGCCTTTAAAGAAGAAAAACCATTCTCACTGCAATGATTAGATACCTGAACACCCATCATACCCTTTTCTTCTATCACAGCACGCTTCACTACTCCCTTATCCTTTTTAAAAGAAGGTTTCAGAGCATCACTGGGCAAAGAACTTCTATTTTCTTGCTGCAACGTATTTTCAACATTTGTTTGGAGTGGAATTATACCGTTTTGTTTCGAAAAATTTTGCATCTTTTGAAAGAATAAACGTTCTTGATTTTCCTGACATTCCATATGAGCAAGTTTTTGTACAACAGAATCAGGTGATTTTGAACGAGATACCCGTCGTGTTACCGCTTCTTCTTCTAAGCTTTTTTTTTCACTCTGCAAACTTTTAACAATTGTTTTAATCTGCTCTAAAGACTCAAAAAGCTTTTTTTCTCTTTGACAACGTATATAATGCTCAGCCAAAATAGCTCGACTAATATCATCTAAGTAAGATTTAAAATGCTCTTCTACAGAACTCTGCTGCATCAAAGAACGGGGCGGATGCTTCATTTGCATTTGCGTATAAACGGTGCGTAATTTTTGAGCAATATCCGACATCGTTACTTCTACAGAAGTATCCATTCTTTCTTTCTGTTCAACAAAAGAAAAGAATTTACCATTCCTAACCTGATTGGTCGCCTGATCGATCGTATGACCCTTCGTATTCACAAACGCCTACCCCTCATTAATCTTTTTGAAAAGAATCGCAACAAATGATGAGATAGTGTGCTCTATTTTAGTAAATAGAGCTTTAAGAACTCCTAAAAACTTTTTTGTTAGAAATATTTTCCCCAATCTTTATCCAAAATATTTGTTTGAAAGACAGATCTTTAATTTTTCTGTCTTCAAGATTTGAAGAGCAAAATCATTCCCCCATTTTTATCTTTTTCACTTAATTTTTCATTGTATAAAGGACCTACTGCACCATCATAAACAAAGCATAAGAAACTAAAAAAGAATATTCTCACAAGACAGATTGATTTTTTTACTTTTTATTCAAGCAAATAAGGCAATTATAGCAATGCAAAAATATGAAGATTGAAAATAACGACGAGAAAGTACAAGTAAACGTAAAAAAGCTTATATGAAAGATAACACAGGCTATAAATGAGACTTCATTCTAAACAATTTGGTTTCTTATGAGTATTGCTATAAACTTGTGGTCATACAAACAAAGAGGATCATTATGAAGATAATTGTCGCTGTCAAACGTGTTGTTGATTATAACATCAAGATACGCGTCAAACCCGATAGTACAGGTGTTGATCTGTCTCACGTAAAAATGTCTATGAATCCTTTTGATGAGATAGCCGTGGAGGAGGCTATTCGCCAGAAAGAATCCGGTAAAATTTCAGAAGTTCTTCTTGTTTCAATTGGCCCAGAAGCAGCCCAAGAAACTCTACGAACAGGACTTGCAATGGGCGCTGATCGCGCACTTCTTGTCACAACGGATAAAACACTTGAACCCTTAGCAATTGCTAAGGTTCTCAAAGCTATTGTTGATGAAGAAAAACCCGATATGGTCTTTTTAGGAAAACAAGCAATTGATGATGATAGCAACCAAACAGGACAAATGCTCGCAGCTCTTCTTGGTTGGGGACAGGCAACTTTCGCTTCACATCTTAACATAGAAAATGGGCATGCTACAGTTACTCGTGAAGTTGATAATGGAACACAAACTCTTTGTCTTCCCCTTCCCATGGTTATGACTGCCGATCTACGGCTCAATGAACCGCGTTACACCTCTCTCCCCAATATCATGAAAGCAAAAAAGAAAATCATTGAGCAAAAATCTCTTGCTGATCTTGGCATCGATACGGAAGCACGCTTAACAATTTTAAGCGTTGAAGAGCCAAAACCCCGTCAATCCGGTATTAAAGTGGCGAATGTAGTAGAGCTTGTCAGTGCGCTAAAACAAAAGAACTGCATTTAATATTCTCACCACTAGAGTAAAAGCAACACTCACATAAAAGGGCAAAAACTTATGGCAATTCTTTTATTGGCTGATCATAATACAGAAGAAACAGCAAAAGCGCTCACCGCTGCACGCGCACTCAGTAATGATATCGATATTCTGGTTTGCGGAGAAAAAATTCAAACGATAGCGGAAAATAGTGCTAAACTTAATAGTGTGCGGCAGGTTCTTATTGCAAAAGCAGACTATTTAGCCCATCAACTTGCCGAGCCTATGGCAGATACAATTCTCACGTTAGCAAATGATTATGATGTGATCATGGCTGCATCCAGCAGCACTGGAAAAAATGTGATGCCACGCGTAGCAGCCCTTCTTGATCTTATGCAAATTTCAGATATTACCGCCATTCTTTCACCCGATACCTTCAAACGACCCATTTATGCAGGCAATGTACTTGAAACTGTCCGTACCAATGATCATAAAAAAATTATAACAGTTCGCACAGCTTCTTTCACACCAACGCCTTCCCAAAATAATTCTGCTCCCATTAAAATAATAACACCAGCTCCCAATCCAAATCTTTCTTCTTTCGTAAAAGAAGAAACCAACAAAATTGATCGTCCTGATCTTACCTCTGCACGTGTTATTATATCAGGCGGGCGTGGTCTTGGTTCTCAAGAACAATTTATGGCACTTCTTCTTCCCCTTGCAAACAAATTAGATGCCGCTTTAGGTGCCAGCCGCGCAGCAGTTGATGCAGGCTACGCTCCCAATGACTGGCAAATTGGACAAACAGGAAAAGTCGTTGCCCCTGAACTCTATATCGCCGTTGGCATTTCCGGTGCAATCCAGCATTTAGCCGGTATAATGGATGCACAAATTATTGTTGCCATTAATAAAGATGAAGAAGCTCCCATCATGCAAATTGCCGATTACACCCTTGTAGGTGATCTCCACCAAATTATTCCAGAATTAGAGAAAGCTTTATAAGTTATGAATGCATTTCCGCATGACCAACGTGAAAGTATGGAGTTTGACATAGTCATTGTCGGAGCAGGACCTGCAGGGCTTTCTGCCGCAATTCGCTTTAAACAAATTAATCCTGAGCTTTCTGTTACAATTGTTGAAAAAGGGACCGAAGTTGGTGCACATATTCTCTCGGGCGCAGTTGTTGACCCCATTGGTATCGATACACTCTTACCAGAATGGAGAAATGACAACGACCATCCCTTCACAACCCCTGTCACCCAGGACCAATTTTTTTTTCTAAAGCCTCAAAAAGCGACACTATTGCCCAATATTTTGCATCCCAGAATCTTATCAAATAACGGATGTTATATCGTTTCGCTTGGGAGCGTCTGCCGCTGGCTAAGCAAAAAAGCTGAAGCGTTGGGTGTTGAAATCTATCCTGGTTTTGCAGCAACAGAGCCCATTATCCAAAAAGATAACGGAGCTATCATTGGTGTTCTCACCGGTGATATGGGGCTTAACAAAGATGGAACCCCTGGAAAAAATTATATGCCTGGTATGGCATTATTGGCAAAATATACTCTGATTGCGGAAGGAGCACGCGGCTCAATTGCAAAACAACTGATAAAACATTTCAACCTTAGCAAAAATCGTGAACCACAAAAATTTGGTCTTGGACTCAAAGAGCTCTGGGAAATTGATCCCCATAAACACCAACGCGGTTTAGTGCAACATTTCACTGGTTGGCCCTTAGACAATAATACCGGTGGTGGTGGCTTTCTTTATCACCAAGAAAACAATGTCATTTCTGTCGGTTTTGTTGTGCACTTAGATTACAAAAATCCTTATCTTTCTCCTTTTGAAGAATTTCAACGTTTTAAAACACATCCAAAACTCTATGAAATCTTCAAAGGTGCAAAACGTCTTTCCTATGGTGCACGTGTTATCAGCGAAGGAGGTTGGCAATCTGTACCAAAACTCACCTTTCCTGGTGGAGCACTTATTGGCTGCTCTGCTGGCTTTGTCAATGTTCCTCGTATCAAAGGCTCACACAATGCCATCTTATCTGGCATATTAGCTGCCGATAAAATCGCTACCGCTCTCGCGCAAGGACGTGCCCATGATGAGGTCAAAGAAATCGAAGAACAGTGGCGAAAAGGTCCCATTGGCAAAGATCTTTATAAAGTGCGAAATGCCAAACCGCTCTGGGCACAATATGGGACAAAATATGGAATTAAACTTGCCGGTTTTGATATGTGGTGGCAACAGCTGTTCGGATTTTCCTTATTTAAAACACTCCCCCACAAAAAGGAAGATTATGAATATCTTGAACCAGCAAAAAAATTTCAACCTATTGCTTACCCAAAACCAGATGGTGTTGTAACCTTTGATCGCCTTTCAAGTGTTGCCCTTTCCAATACGCACCATGAAGAAAATCAACCTTGCCATTTAAAAATAGCCTCATTAAGAAAACAAAAAGACTCCGAATATGCAATCTATGGGGCACCTTCCACACACTATTGCCCCGCCGCTGTCTACGAGTGGCTAGAGTATAATGATCATCTGACTTATATTATCAACGCTTCAAATTGCATACATTGTAAAACATGCGATATCAAAGATCCGAACCAAAATATCACTTGGACCTGTCCGCAAGGCAATGAGGGCCCCTTCTATCCCAATATGTAATGCCCCAATGTATAATCATTGTTCATTCTCCTAAAATTGAAATATACAATTAGCCTTAAACGTTTCTAAGGTACTTATTATACTGTTAAAGCTGTAGAGAATATGAAAAAATGAAATATTTTTCTGATAAGGGCTTATATTTGATCAATAACAATACAATTAGCTGTTTATGTTTCAAAACAGGCTGTTTACATTTGCTCAGAAAAACAGTTTGGATATCAATAGAATATTTGAAAGATAGGCGTTATGGAAATAGTCTAAAAAGCTTAGCTTTTAAAAGAGCACAGCCAAGCGTGAGATGGTGGCATAGGTAAAATTGTTTTTTGGTTCTCGAAGGAAAAACTTTATAGAAAATCGTGGAGCTGATAGAATATTGGTTACATCTGGAATTTGTTTTACTAAAAAAGATAACGCGGATCAAAATAGATAATAATGTTAGATTAAGACGTTAAATATGAGATTATCTTATTGTAGTGTAATCGATTATTCGAGTAAGGTAAGCCTTTATAATGATAAAAAAATGCGCTGATAAAAATGAGCCCAAATGGCTTATGGGTATGGATAAAACTCTTGTGGTGAGGGAAATTTGATGAAAAGAAAAGAGCATGTGTGAAAAAGCATATTTTATAGGTGCGCATGCTTATTCTGCACCCGTTATAGAATCAGGGCTTTATCTTGTGGCAACGCCTATCGGAAATCTTGCAGATATTACGCTTCGTGCTTTGCAAGTGCTTGCAAGAATTGATATTTTAGCGTGTGAGGATACACGGGTAACACGTATTTTGTTGGAACGTTACGGTATTCAAAAAAAAACTTTTCTCTATCATGAATATAATGCGCAAAAAGCGGGTCCGAAGCTCTTAGCGGCTTTAGCAGAAAACAAAACAGTAGCGCTTGTTTCAGATGCGGGAACACCACTTATTTCTGATCCCGGATTTCGATTGGTGGAAGAAGCCCGTAAAGCTGGTCATAAAATTATTCCTATTCCTGGAGCATCCGCTCTTTTAGCCGCTCTTATACCGACAGGGCTTCCTACTGATAGCTTTTTTTTTGCAGGTTTTTTGAGTGCACGCAAGCTACAGCGCAGAAAACGGTTGGAACAATTAAAAGAGATTCCAGCAACTTTAATTTTTTATGAATCACCGCATCGTCTTGTTGAAACTTTACAGGATATGGTCACTCTTTTTTCGGCTGATCGACCTGCTGCCATTTGTCGTGAATTAACAAAGAAGTTTGAAACAGTAGATGTTTCCAATTTAGGGAATTTGTTGGAAAATTACAGAAAACAAGCACATATTCGTGGGGAAATTGTTGTGCTTGTTGGAGAATCATCCTCTTCTTTAAATGTGATAAGTGATCAAGAAATTGATGAAATGCTATTAGAACGCGCGCAGACACATTCTGCTGCTCAAGCAGCAGCTTTGGTTGCAAAAGAGACCGGTTTTAAAAAGCAGGAACTTTTTCAGCGGTTAGTTTTTTTAAAAAATGCGTAAGATGATACAAAAAAAACGCAGACAAAAGTCTTTTTATCGAGGGATCCGTGCAGAAAAATTGGCAGCTTGGTGGCTACGTTGTAAAGGGTTTCACATTGCCGAAATGCGTTTTAAAACAAAATGTGGGGAAATTGATTTAATTGCACGACGTGGAAATCTTGTGTTAATTGTTGAAGTTAAAGCACGTTCAACGTTGGCTGAAGCAATGGAAGCGGTTTCCCGAATGAATGAAAAGCGAATTGAGGCAGCAGCCGATATTTGGCTCGCACGGCAAAAAGATTATGCCCTTTTATCTGTACGCTTTGATTTGATTGCAATTTTACCTTGGCGTTGGCCACAGCATATCCCTGCATTTTTTACATCTAATCAATAAGAGGCAGCCCCCATTTTAACCATACTCAATAAAAAACATTTCGTTTTTATGTGCATATGCGTTAAAAAGTGTGTAACCGTTTGAGCGCTATAAGGAGTGAAATATGGATGATTATGAAAAGTTTGCAACAGGTTTACTCATTGTTTTTGGAGCGCTGATTATTGGTGGTTTAATGGCAATGCATATTGTACTTATGAATAAACCAGGTTTTTTATTTGCATTAGCCGCAGCTGTTGTTGGTTGGTTTTCTGCTTTTGCCGTTCTCTTTGACAAACCAAAAATCTATTTGGGCTTGATTATTCTTGCTATGATATGTGTTGCCTCTTCAATTAGCGCTTATGTTAGTTAAAACACCTGAAATGTTGATTGAGATTCCTTTTAAAATATAAAACTGAGAAATAGAAATGAAACTTGGCTTTTTGGGAACGGGTACAATCAGTGCTTCAATGGTGAATGGACTCATGACAAGCACCTTTGATGTTTCTTCCATTATTGTTTCACCTCGCAATGCACAAACAGCAGAGCGCCTTTCAAACACTTATGATAAAGTTATAATTGCTGAAAATAACCAAGCGTTGCTCGATATTAGTGATTGTGTTTTTCTTTGCTTGCCCAACCAAATTGCAGAAGGCGTTTTGCGCTCTCTTCATTTTCGTCCAGAACAGCTGGTTATTTCCGTACTTGCTATGGCAAAAGCAGCAGAAATAGAAGAGTGGATTAATCATAAAGTTTATCGTGCTGTTCCATTACCTTTTGTTGCAGAATGCAAAAATTTGACACCAGTCTATCCCGATCATCCCTTTTTACGCACTTTATTTGATGCATTGGGGGGCACATTGGTGCTGGATAAGGAAGAGCAATTTAATCTTTTTATGACAGCTGGTTCTCTGATGGGAGTATATTTTAATTTTATAGAAACAGCCCATCAGTGGTTTATAACACAGGGGTTAAAAAAACAGCAATCAGCAGAATTCCTTACCATGATGTTTGGAAATCTTACGGATGAAATGCGTAAAATTATAGCAACGAATCGTTCTGCATTTCTCGATTTTGCACTGCTTGAAAAAGAGTTTTCAACAAAGGGTGGAACAAATGAATTTTTGTCAAATTACTTTTCTCATCAAGGGGGAAGGAATGCTTTAACAACGGCTCTTGAGGCTACTTTGCAAAAAATGAATGCTTCTAAAAAGACTTGACCAACATTTTTTTATCATCTCAATAAGAAAGAGCTAAATGTTGAAGATTTATATCAAGAAAACTCATATCGAAAAATGCTTTTTACACCTGAAAAAGATACCATCTTATGAAAAGAATTGATTTTTAAAATATTTTTTACAACCTTTTACAATTTTTCTAAATTATTTTTATTTTCTGTCTTCTTCTTTTATCCTCAATACCAATATTTTTTTCTACCTCATGGCTCTATCTCTTCTAATTTGGGTCCCCTTCAGGTTATCCAAACGCATGAATAATTTTTTGTTTATTTAACCTATATACTCCACTCACACATTAAAACCTCCCCTTACAAAGAAGCAACTATTTTTACGTCTTCCATGATTGTGTTTTAATAAACTTTCTCAAACAAATATCCATTTAAAAGAGTTGATTTTTTATTTGATCAACAATTTTACGATACAGTTTAGTATGCTCTTTACTAGGCTTAGCAACAAAAATAGGGATCCCCTCATCTGAAGAAAATCGTAAAGCTGCATCAAGCGGTATTTCCGCTAAGAAAGGGACTTCTCGACGTTCCGCTTCTGCCCGTGCACCACCATAGCCAAAAATATCATAGCGTTTTCCCGTATCAGGAGCGATAAAATAACTCATATTCTCAATAATTCCTAAAATAGGAACATTGACTTTCATGAACATTTCTATTGCTTTACGCGCATCCACTAAAGCAAGATCTTGGGGCGTAGAGACAACTAACGCACCTGTTAATTGTACCTGTTGTGCAAGCGTTAGTTGTGCATCCCCTGTACCGGGCGGCATATCAACGACTAAAACGTCCAGAGGTCCCCATAAAACGTCTCGTAACAATTGCGTTACCGCTGCCATAACCATAGGACCACGCCATACTACCGGCTTTTCTTCCTCAACCAAAAATCCCAGCGACATCAATTTAAGTCCGAATTTTTCAAGAGGTTGAATCTTTTTTTCTCCAATGAGCTGTGGTTTTTGATTAACAAGTCCTGTCAAACGCGGCAAAGATGGACCATAAATATCAGCATCCATCACCCCCGTCTTGAAACCAGAATCTTGTAAAGCTAAGGCGATATTTATTGCCATCGTAGATTTTCCGACCCCTCCTTTTCCAGAAGCAACAGCAATCACATGCCGCACACCTTCTATGGGCATTTTGATAGGTAAGAGATTTGCTCTCCGTCTAGGTGCTGCCTTTGTTGTTTTTTCTGCTGTAAGTGTGATAACAACAGATTCCACTCCCTCCAAAGCACATACCATCTTTTCAGCAGAACGACGCAATGATTCCCATTCTTGCACACCTCCATCAGGAACTGTAATGGAAAAAAAAACCTTACCATCAGCAATCAATATTTCTGAAAGAAGCCCCAACGACACAATATCACTTTCAAGATCTGGTCCTTTGATTTTACGTAATACGTTGCGGACAGCCTCACTTGTAATAGAATCCACGTTCTTTCCTCTCTATAAAAATACCAGCAAATATAAGCATAAGAACGAAAAATACTTACAGGTTCATCACCTGATAATTTTCTACTTTACTCAAAATTATAAAGTATAAATTACTTATATCTTTTCTCTTTAAAAATATGAAACCATCCTTAAATAAAGAATCTCAAACATAAAATCTGCTATAAAATCCTATCAATCGTGTTTGTCTACAACCACTTTAATGAATGTTCTGATAAAAATTTTGTAAAAACAAAAACTGAAAAAAATTTTAATATTAAAGGATACTTTAAATTGAGTATACAATAATCAGTCACACTTTCTTTAATTCTTTAACGCCCTAGTCATTTATTTTCTATAGACTCAATCGTTATTTCTGACACTCTTACAGTATCGTAAAAAAAGTATCACAGACAATTATAAGGTGTTTTGTATTCTTTCAAGAGCGAGAAAAACAATCTAAGAGAAAAACAATCTAAGATTGACTTTTTTTATATTTTTCCTTATGGGTTAACAGCCGTATGATAGGATAAAATCGTTCATCTCGCGCATAACTGCTCATAAAACGAAGATTAAGAAGGGCCGCACTCCGCGGTATTTAAATAAATGAAACGTACTTACCAACCCTCTAAACTTGTCCGTAAACGCCGCCATGGGTTTCGTGCACGCATGGCTACAGCTGGAGGACGTAAAGTTATTGCTGCAAGACGTGCTCGTGGACGTAAGCGGCTCTCTGCTTAACCATTTAAATTTTCACAACCGTTGAGGATTGCTCACCGTTTCTTCGTTGTGAAACTTTTGTTATGAACCTCTAATGCCTGCTTGCAGGCATTTAGTGAAATTGCGAAATGTTCTTTTATGAAGAAAAAACATCCCTGCCGTATTCGCAAAAGAGCAGACTTTTTGGCTGTCCGTACAGGAGAAAAGCGGCGTGGTCCTTTATTTTTGCTCGAAGTTAAATCTCGTGAACAAACAACAGAAAGAAAAGATTCTCTTGTTGCACGTGTAGGCTTCACTGTTACTCGTAAAAACGGTAATGCTGTGAAGCGTAATCGTATCAAAAGGCGCTTGCGTGAAGCCGTAAGAGTTGGTGTAACAAACCACATGGAAGCAGGAACAGACTATGTCATTGTAGCATATCGTGATGCGTTACATGCGCCTTTTACATCCTTAATTAGTGAATTAAATCGGCGAATAAAACCAAAAATAAAACATCAGCAACAACAACAAGGGTGTACGGATGGAATATAACCGCAATTTCTTTATCGCTATTGGCTTATCTTTCGTAGTGCTCATCGCATGGCAATTTCTTCATGTTGCTCCCAAACAAGCAAAGTTACAAAAACAACAAGTCATCACACAGCAATTGTCAAAACAACAATCAACCCTTTCTACTACCACGACGAATTTTTCTGACGATACCTCAACGCATCAAGCAACATCTATCATCGAACAGCCAATGACACCTGAAATCCGGAAAGCTGTATTGGCCAAAACAAAGCGTATTGCGATCAAAACCAATGAACTGGAAGGCTCTATTAATCTTGTTGGTGCACAATTTGATGATCTTCACCTCAAAAAATATCGTTTAACAGTCGATAAAAAATCACCGGAAATCGATTTGCTGAATCCTAAGGGTTTCAAAACGACCTACCTTGCTGAATTTGGTTTTGCAAGTGCATCTTTACCAGCAAAAGCTTTGCCACAATCGGATACACAATGGCAAATAGAGGGAAACAATACAATCCTGACTCCTTCAACACCCATCACTTTAATTTATAATAATGGACAAGGACAGATCTTCCGGCGTATTCTTTCTGTTGATGATCATTTCATGTTTACCATTGAAGATTCTATCAGCAATGAAAGTGATCAACCAATATATCTCTCGTCCTATGCCCGCGTTGCACGTGCAGCACCACCAGAACATACAAATGCAACCTATTTACTTCATGAAGGTATGATAGGTATTGCAGGAGATTCGCTCAAAACTGAAAAATATAAAACCTTAGCAGAGCTTGACCCGAATCCTGATAATGGGCAAAAGAGCATGACTTTCTCAAAAGTAACAGGAGGTTGGATTGGTATTACCGATAAATATTGGGCTGTAGCAGTTATTCCCCCGCAAAATAAAGAATATACAAGCCGTTTTATTTATTTTGATCGTTTGCAAACGCATTATCAGTCTGACTTGCTAGGATCGCTTTTAACGATTGCCCCAAATGAAACAAAAACTATTACAAATCGTCTTTTTGCTGGTGCAAAACAAGTTGAAATTATTAATAACTATCAAAATGACCTAAAAATCAAAAAATTTGCTCTTTTAATTGATTGGGGCTGGTTTGATTTCATTACCAAACCAATGTTTTCTCTCATTGATATTCTTTATAAACAAACAGGAAATTTTGGTATAGCCATCCTTCTTGTCACAGTGCTCTTAAAAACTCTTCTTTTTCCTCTAGCCAATAAATCTTACAAATCTATGGCACGCATGAAGCTTCTACAACCGCGGTTGCTAGAAATAAAAGAAAAATATCCCGATGATCGAACCAAGCAACAACAAGCAATAATAGAACTATATAAAACCGAAAAAATTAATCCCCTTGCAGGTTGTTGGCCAATGTTGGTTCAATTCCCAATATTCTTTGCTCTTTATAAAGTTCTCTATATAACCATTGAAATGCGCCATGCCCCTTTCTTTGGCTGGATTAAAGATTTAGCGGCACCTGATCCAACTTCTCTTTTTAACTTGTTTGGTCTCTTACCGTATACAACGCCAACATTTCTTATGATTGGTGCATGGCCTTTGATTATGGGAATAACGATGTTTTTACAAATGCGTATGAATCCCGCTCCTCAAGACCAAACCCAAGCGATGATATTCACATGGATGCCTGTTGTCTTTACTTTTATGCTCGCCTCTTTCCCTGTTGGTCTCGTCATCTATTGGGCATGGAACAATATATTATCAATCATTCAGCAAGGTATCATGATGAAGCGCCAAGGAGTGAAAATTGAGCTTTTTGATAATCTGAAAGCCATGTGGAGAAGATCACCCAAAAAAGAAGTGCATGAATGACAAGAAATTCTTCCCTTTCTGGAATTTTTTCTCGCAATTGGATTTTTATTCGTGGTGTACCAGCGATACGCTTTCTTCCCCCTGAAGGACCACCAGAAATTGCATTTGCAGGACGTTCCAATGTTGGAAAATCATCTTTAATAAACGCACTCGTCCAACAAAAAAGCTTAGCACGCACCTCAAATACACCAGGACGGACTCAAGAGCTTAATTATTTTGTCCCCGATGGCTTCAGTGGGCAGCTAGGGGATCTTCCCCCTCTAGCATTAGTAGATATGCCTGGTTATGGTTTCGCTGCTGCTCCTAAAAATCTGGTTGATGCGTGGACAAATTTGATTTTTAGCTATTTACGGGGGCGCACAACATTAAAACGTGTATATATTTTAATTGATTCACGGCACGGAATCAAAAATAATGATGAAGATGTTCTTGCTCTCCTTGATAAAGCAGCCGTTTCTTATCAAATTATTTTGACAAAAAGCGATAAAATCAAATCAAATGCCTTGGAAAAATTAATTATGAGCACACAAACAAAGCTTCTCAAACGTCCGGCAGCTTATCCTGAGCTTCTTGTAACCTCTTCAGAAAAAGCTCTCGGTTTAGAAGAATTACGTGCTGCCATTTTGCAAACCATCGCATAAAAGAACAATTGCCATTATTAACAATTTATTAATTATAATTGCTAGCAGCTGCTAATGATCTTGTACTTCTAGTCAAGCATCTTTATAAAAATGATTACTTGAAAGAATTCTCATCAACTCTATTTGATAGTGTAAATTATGCTGACACTTTTTCACTCTCCCCTATCCGCTGCCTCGCGCTTCATACGCCTCATTCTTGGGGAATATGGTGTAACCACTCAACTGATTGAAGAATATGAATGGGCAAGAAGACACGAATTTCTAGCCCTCAATCCCGCTGGTCATGTTCCTGTTTTTCTCGATGAACACGAGGTTCCATTATCAGGTCCTGTTGTTATCTGCGAATATTTAGACGAAACACATGGAAGTTTACGACAAGACAATAAGCTCTTTCCGGAAAATCCTTTAGATCGTGCGGAAGTACGCCGTCTCAATGACTGGTTCTTAAATAAATTCGAAAATGAAGCAACGCGCCATATCGTACGAGAACGAATCCATAAACGTGAAATGCCACTTGCCATTGGTGGTGGTGCTCCTAATTCACAAATTTTACGCAATGCACGTGCCAATATTTTACCACATATGAACTATCTCAACTGGCTCTGTGCCTCTCGCGATAGCTTAGTCGGTTCTGCCTTGTCCTATGCAGACCTAGCAGCAGCAGCCTCTATTTCTGTACTTGACTTTCTAGGGGAAATTGACTGGGAACAATCTCCTGCTGCCAAAGACTGGTATATGAGAATTAAATCACGCCCTTCTTTTCGTTCTCTTTTAACAGATCGCGTCCGCGGAATTGTTGCAAGTGCTCACTATGCAGATCTTGATTTCTAGCCTTCTCCCACAAACAAAAGTAAAAACGATATTTTATCTAAAGGATATTTATAGGCTTATGAATTTTTATGCATGCGTATAAACAATACGATAATACATTGATTTAGAATCATATTAAACAGAGAATAAGCCCCCCATAATATTTTCTTATTTTATCCCCCCTTATAATGCATGAAAAAATCACTTTCTTGACGTGTCACAAAAAAGATTAGCATAGGAATAATAAGAAAGGATTTTAAAGACTCTCTTTAAATATAAGAGCTGTAGCATCACTGGAAGCTAGGAAAATGAAATAACAATACTTAACGCATGTTATCCTCCATTCTCCCCAATATATGAAAAAACGCATTGCATAACATATACTCTTTGCTCTATAATAAACAAAGCCTCATCATGCGTTTTTACAACATAACAATTTTTTCAACTGACTTTCCTAAAAGATAAAGAATCCGACCAACTCTCGTGTATAAACAATCCAACTTCTTGTTGTCCCCTTATTTCTACACCTCTTTTACGTGATTTTATTAGCAGATAACATATTGATATAAAATGATTAAATAATCTTTTTTTTAACTTGAATCATCAATTCCAAATACCTTTTTCTCATTACCTTCATCAAATTTGAAACAATCAAAATCGCTTGCTTATGCGTCACACATGGAATTGGTTCGTGAAAAAATATTAAAGAAAAGAATGGAAATGCCTAAGTGCCAAGGATTGTTAAAACATTAAAGGCTAACAAAACGTACGGTAGTGCTAATTTTCTCTTTTATGAAGCATAAAGATAGTGGCGCAGAATAGATTTTATATTATTCATGGATACTCTCTCGTGATACCACTCACGAGCACTATCATAAAATAAGTTTAGAAGTATTGAGAAATATTTCTTTAAGACAAGCGCATGAATTGACAACATAAGTGTATTTGTTTGGGAGATCTTGTTTTGCATGAAGAACGCCCCTCCCCTTAAAGAACGAAAGAAACAAAAACGTGAAGTAATACACAATCTTCATTAGGTTTCATAAGCAAACCTTATTTAGGAATATTCATCACACACTCTAACGAAAAACATCTCTATTTAAATTTGTAGATCTTATATTACTTTCTCTAAACAACAGTGTTTTACAGCACAAGAAGATAAATTAAAACAGGAAAAATTTTTTCCTATAAAGAAAAAGAACTATTGGAAAGAAGGCAAGAATTTGCCTATACTGCACAGTGAAATGTCATAAGGAGATAAGAATGCGCCTTACAGTTGTTGGTGCAAATGGAAGAATGGGACGTGAACTCATTACAGCAATCCAACAAAGGAGAGATGTAGAGCTTTGTGCTGTTCTTGTACGCAAAGGCTCACCGTTTGTAGGAAAAGATGCCAGTGCCTTAATTGGTTCAGATTTTCTTGGAATTGGCATTACTGACGATCCTGAAAATGCCTTTTCTAACACAGAAGGTATTTTAGATTTTTCTCAACCAGAAGCCAGTATTCTTTATGCTAACTACGCTGCTCAAAAAAGTCTTGTCCATATTATTGGCACCACAGGATTTAGCAAAACAGAAGAAGAAAAAATTGCAGATTTTGCGAAATATACAACAATTGTCAAATCCGGAAATATGAGCCTTGGAATAAATCTTTTGGCCAACCTTGTAAAGAAAGCCGCTAAAGCATTAGGCGCCGATGATTTTGATATCGAAGTTTATGAAATGCATCACGCGAACAAAGTTGACGCCCCTTCTGGAACAGCCCTTCTTCTTGGCCAAGCAGCAGCTGAAGGGCGCAATGTTATGCTTAAAAATGTGCGTGTCAACGAACGCAATGGTCATATAGGTAAACGCGAAAAAGGCTCCATTGGCTTTTCTTGTTCACGTGGTGGAACAGTTGTTGGAGAACACAGTGTCATTTTTGCCGGTTCCCATGAGCGCATTATTCTTTCACATACAGCGCAAGAACGCTCTATCTTTGCCAATGGCGCATTAAAAGCAGCTTTGTGGGCAAAAAATCATGAAAACGGTCTTTATTCCATGCTCGATGTTTTGGGATTGAACGATGAATTTTAAACAATCAATAGAATAGAGGCAATTCATAATGGAACGCATACTTGTACTAATTCGTCATGGACAAAGTGAATGGAATCTCAAAAACCTTTTTACCGGTTGGAAAGATCCCGATTTAACAGAAAAAGGTCATGCAGAAGCGATAGCAGCAGGAAAAAAACTGAAAGAATATGGTTTGAAGTTTGATATCGCTTATACATCTGCCTTACAGCGTGCTCAAAAAACGGCTCAGTACATTTTAGAGCAAATGGGACAATCAGATTTAGAAGTGATAAAAAATCCCGCATTAAATGAACGTAATTATGGTGATCTTTCTGGTTTAAATAAAGATGAAGTACGCCAACAATGGGGGCAAGAGCAAGTGCAAATGTGGCGCCGCTCTTATACGATTGCGCCTCCGAATGGAGAAAGCCTACGCGACACCGGTGCGCGCATCTGGCCTTATTATCTTTACCATATCCAGCCTCATATTTTGCGCTCCCAAACTGTTTTGATCGCAGCGCATGGAAACTCTCTTCGTGCTCTTATTATGGCGCTTGAAGGTCTCTCCGGTGAGGAAATTATATCTCAAGAATTAGCGACCGGCATTCCTATTATTTATACATTTAATCCGGATTCAACAATTTTATCAAAGACAGTCCTCACACCTTAAACTTCTAAAATCATGATCTCCCAAAAAATTTAATTCAATCGTTTTAAGCAAAAAAATAAATTCTATAATTTCATTGACAGAATTGCTTCATACGCTTAGATCAATTTTATGAGCCCAGATGGCGGAATTGGTAGACGCGCAGGTTTCAGGTACCTGTGCCGCAAGGCGTGGAGGTTCGAGTCCTCTTTTGGGCACCATTTTAATCTTTAATGTATTGAAATACATAGATTTTTTTCTTTAAATAACCATTTTAAGACCACCTTTTGAACCGCCTTCTACGGTTTATACAACTTTACCTAATTTACTCCTATTTTCTCCTTATTTTTCTTTGGAGTGACGGTTAAGATCTCTTTCTTTCTCCACCTCACTGCTCTACCTAGCTTATATAGTTCTGGAAATACCCCTTTGAAATACCCAATTACAAATCGTGGTTGTGGATACACTAAAAAGCTTTGCACATTCACGGGTTGTTACATATCTATCTCCATCATCAAATATCATCTCATTACCTTTCTCTTTTTTATGTTATACAAATGGGCGAGGGTGTTGGGGGAAGACCCCCCATAGGTTTAAGCAGCTTTTGTCAAAATCTTTTGCATCTCTTGTTCTATTTCCGCTAAGAAGGTTTCAACAGTTTTATTAATCTCTTCAATGTGTTTCTCATCACGGAGAATGCGTTTGATTTTCATTCTCAAACCAGTAGATTTACTTACAAAGTTTGGATTATAGCTAATGAAATCACACCATTTGCATCCTATGCATGCCATTTGGAATTGCATCTGCGCGTGATATTCAGGCTTGATTTCGTCATACACAAAAAACGAAGATGGGTCGTTGATTGTGGACATTTGACTTCAATTAAACCGTCTTCTCCAATAAGCCCCTTTTGTAAAGGTGAATCGTGATGGAGAAATCGTAGAATAGCCAGCAAGCGCAGCTGTTACAAATATCATTGCTAAAACTGATTTTACACATGGCTTTTGGCATTCTCCTTAAAACAAAGTAATCAATGGCATTGTTGGAACTGCGCGTCCAATTGATTTTTCCATTGATGATAGATCAAGCCGCGCCAACCTTCTCAATGAACAAACCATCACAACAATTATCCGCGAAAACGGTTATCGTCTTTGGGGCAATTGCACTCTTTCAAGTGATACAAAATTTGCTTTCTTATCGGTGGTGAGAACCGACGATATGATCAATGACGCCATTTTGCGTGAGCATCTATAGGCTGTCGACCGCAATATCAAAAAAAACTACATGAGTGACGTGAGTGAAAGCGTCATCCATATGGATAAAGAGGATACATGATAGGTTATAAACCAGATGTAGAGCCCCTCATTAAAAAGGTTGCTTAAGTACCTCCCTTCCCCCATCTTTAAAAGTGGGAAGCAGATCAAGCTGCTTCTTCTAAAGCCGCTTGTTCCTTACAATTATTTTGGATAGACGTTAAGCTAATCTGCAAATTTAAAGCACTCAAAACACTGCGAAAAGTAGAAAGTCGTGGGTCACCCTTGTCGCTTAAAGAACGATAAAGAAACTCTCTTGATAACCCTGTATTTTGAGCGATTTTACTCATTCCTTGATTTTTCACTATTATGCCAAGAGCATGCGCAAGATACTTGCTATCCTTGCTTTCAAGAGCATCTTGTAAAAGAATTTTCTGAGTCTCAGGCGTTTTGAAATATTCCCTTGTATCAAACTTGGTGATTTCCATTTTTTATTTCCTTTACTAATTGAAGAGCTTTTTCAATATCTTTTTGCTGAGTAGATTTATCGCCGCCATTAAGTAACAAAATAATCTCTTTTCCTTGTTTGAAAAAATAAACACGATAGCCTAGTCCGCGATTTATTTTTAATTCTCCAATTCCACGAAAGAATTTTGCGTTACCAAGAAATCCTGTTTCTATTCTTGCAATCCATGTAACAACATGTGCTTGCGCAATCTCATCTTTTAAATAATCTAGCAATTTCATAAAGTATTTTGTTTTGTACACTGTAAATAGTTGTGTCTTATCAGATACAGAATAAATACTGTCAAATACATTATTTTGTTCCAGTGAAAAAGCTACATAGGTTTTAACAAGCCATCCTTTCGAATGAGAAAGATGTCAATTTTTTAACCCAGCTCTGCTTTTTGCGAAGCTTTTTTTATGAAGAAGCATATGCGAAAATATCATCAGAAGGACTTGCACTCATTAAACAATGGGAAGATTTGCGTTTGAACGCCTATAAAGATGCCATTGGGGTGTGGACAATAGGTTATAGACATACAAACAGTGCCGGAGGCAATTTCTCGTAAAGAAATACCCCCCTTGCCCGACGCAAATTTTCTTTTGTTTTTGGTGAATTGGGTCAATTCCTTGATCCCAAAAGTCATAACAAGCTGAAGCCTTGAACCGTGCTTCTTTTAAAGATACATTGCTACAAAAGCCTAACCCCGTTTCTCGTCGTCTTTTATTGAGGTCAAACCTAAAAATCCATCATCCTTGATCTGATGCAATTTTTATAAGCCATAAACCAGCTCTGTCAGCATATTTGCCTTTAGATAGATTTTTTACAGATAAGACTAATAGTCTATCACATGTTCTTATTTTTCGAACCACCTTTTAAAAGCCACCTTTTGAATCGCGCTTGGAGCACTTTCATCTGATACCAAGATTATATAAAAAGAAAATTTAATAAATAAAATAAAAACAATTAGTTATTAAATAGAAAAAAGATAAACCGCACTATCAGGTGATATTGTAGAGAATTCTAAGGGAAAAAATTGGTGCATAAATGTGCACACCATCCGCATCACTCTATGTGAATTTTCTTTATCTTCTAATTGTTTAGATAGAAAAATGATCTTTAAGTTTACTTTTTTAACGCTATAATGATATTATCATGCGATAACGTAATAATGCAAAAAACGAATCATTCCTTCTTTGCAAATAAATATTTCAACTATACCTTGTGAACCAAAGAATTTTCATTCTTAACAATTAAGAATTTAAATAATTCTTTCTTATCTCCTCATCATCACTCAAAATCAAAGACCCTTTCTTCACCATAAAATAGCATTTACAATGCATAACATTAAAAAATAAAGGCCCTATCAAAGAGATAGGACCTCTTAAATTTAAGCTCCTTTATCCTACACAACTAGAATTTGTAAGCTATTCCTGCGCGAAAATCATTCGTCTTATACTTAACTTCAATCTCGTCTTTAAATTTCTTTTTACCAAAATCTGAGTAACGATATTCCGCACGCACAACAAGATGATCTGTCATTGCAAAATCAACACCACCACCGAGAGTATAACCAATCATCGTTTTTGTTGCATCCGATGTCCTATTAAAGGGCTCACCTCCCGTAATTACTGTCGACAAAATATCTTGAAACTGTCCATAAGCAATACCACCAGCAATATAAGGCATCACACGCCCCGCAGAAAACCCAACACGCACCCGTGTAGCACCTGTCCATTTTTGTTTTAACGTATGATTAAAAGTTAAACTGTCTTTATCCTCTGCAACAGAGCGAGACAATCCTCTACCCTGTCTACTGACAAGTTTTGCCCTTTTTCGACTTTTTCCTTCAGTACCCGCTCCTTCAGTACCCGCTCCTTCAGTACCCGATCCTTCAGTACCCGCTCCTTCAGTACCCGCTCCTTCAGTACCCGATCCTTCAGTACCCGATCCTTCAGTACCCGATCCACCAGTGCCAGGGCCACCAACACTCGATTCATCAGCCTGAAATCTTGTTTTTGTATCCTTTTTTTCCGTTAAAAGAATATCCGTATCAATCCCCACAATAAAATTATTACCGAGATCAAAATTAACACCCGCATAAAAACCACCCATAAATCCAGAAAGCTCAGGCATATACTGTTTCTCGACGGGTATCCATGGTTTACTTTTACTCTCTTCATCAGGATAGAGAGGAATATTAACATCACGCGTTATCGCAGAAGTCTTACTTGAAAAGCCACCCACTTGCCCCCCGAAATAAATACCTGCCCAAGAAAAAGGTGAAGAAGCAACAACTTCTGAGGCAACATGTACTGGCTCTTCATGAGCCACCACATCTGCAGCCTGTACTATAGAAGGTGAAATTAAAGAAAAAACAGATGCTGTTATAAATTTTGTATTCATAAAATTATACCCCATTGCTAAATTTAAATATAATCAAAAATCACATTTAGAAAAACAAAGTTTTATAAATTCTTATGCTGCAAAATCGCATGTACTCCTTTATAGTTACATTTAAATCTATCACTAGATTAATATATCTTTACATCAAAATTTAATATTATCAAATAAATTTTAAAATATTAGAATAATGAATACTCCAAATAATAAATATTTAATAAAAATACTTATTATATTTTTTAAATGATGAAATATAAAACATTGTGTATCAAAACAAACGCAAAAAAATCACAAAATAGTATATTTTACACCTTTTTTCGTGAGAAAAATTCTAAAAGTGATGTAACTATTTTTTAAAAAATCGATATTCATTAAAAATATTATAAATACCTCAATATTCTTATATCCAAAACGCATACTGTAGATTCTACATAGTATTAAAAAATACACCCATTTTATACTAAAATCATACCTTTTTTCTACCATTTTCTAAAGGATGAGATTATTAATACGACAATATCATTATCCTTCTAAATCTTGTCTCCAAATAAAAATTCTCAATCATTTTATTTAAAAACTGCTCTTCCCCGACTGATTTCTATATTATCATCTGCCTTTATTGCAAAACGGTCTTTATTAGGAAAAGTTATAAAACATCCCTTCATACAAATTGTAATTGTTTGATGAGTATTTAAAGAAACTTTTGAAGGTATACTTCCCTCGATAACAACGAGAGATTGTACCTTTAAATCTGTATTCTTCACTGTTGCGGCAAAAGCTGTTATGGTAAAAATATTCAACAGAATAACTGTAATCAAAGCATAAATATATTTCAGCATTCTAAGATTCCTTCCTCAGCAAAACGCTTATATAAGACAAATCGAAGAGCATTGGTTACATGAGAAGGTGAGGTAATATTAGGCACATAAATAGCTAAATTAAAGGAAAAACTCTTATGATCAAATGCTGTAAAACTCACCTGCGGGGTAGGATTTTTTAAAACGCCTTCTGTCGCAAAAGCAATCTCCAACAAAATTTCAGCAACATGCTCTGGAGCAACTTTAGATGATACAGTAACTGGTATATCAATTCGTCCTACTTTATTACGTCTAGTCCAATTACTAACGTTGTTATTAATAAGGCTTGAATTGGGAATGATAATCGTCTTACGCTGAATGGTCTCAAGTTCCGTTGCACGCACACTAATACGCTTAACAACACCACCTACTGATCCAGATTCTATATAGTCTCCTATTTTAAATGGTCTTCCAACTAAAATAATAAGTCCAGAGACAAAGTTTTGGACAATATTCTGTAAACCAAAACCTATACCAAGTGAAAGTCCTCCAGCAATAAGAGCGAAATTTCTAAGATCCAAACCTGCCATTGACAATCCCGTCAAAGCAGACACAACAACGCCTCCATAACTTATCACTGTTTTGATAGAATTACGTATACCAGAATCGAATTCTCCATGAACCAACACCACACTATCTAACCAACCAATAAATCGGCGAATAAGAAACCAGCAAACACAAAAAGAAATAATTCCTGTTATAATAGAAATCAAAGAAAGAGTAATATTTCCAATCTGAAAACCAGTAACCAATTGCCACAATACTGCTTTCAAATCAGAATAGGAAAATCCAAACTGTACAGCAATTGGCATTGCACAAAATACAACAACAAATAAATTGAGAAAAACGCTCACAAAAACTCCCAATTGATTCATCGTTTTTTCTTCTAAATGAAACCTCTGCATCAAAAGATGACCAACCGTTGTTTTCATAAATTGGCCTTTAGTTCCAAGTGCTTGAGCGCTTTGTATTCCTAAATACATGAGAACTAAAAATGCTCCACCAATCATAATTTGCTGCATAATAAAACGTGCAAGACCAACATAACCTAAAAGATTCAACACAAAGAGCAGTAACCCCAAGCCAATAAGAGGAATGCGTATATAAAATGGCCAAAAGTATGGTTCTTTTTTTTCTCCTTGAAAACGCTTACGTCTAAATCGCAAAGGTACAAATGATATTATAAACAGCAATATCGCTACAAGAAAAACAGCAATAAAACTTTTAGCAATTGTCAAAGATAGAGGCGCTGAAATGATTTGATAAATACTATCAAGAACAGCATCAAATGCCAACACACCCGCTAAAGAAGTGAGTAAAATCACTAATTGATAAGCAGACGATGGTGCAATACTGAGAAGACGCGCATGGGGCATATTCGAAGATAAAAGAACAATTGCTAAGCGATTGATTAAAAATACTAAAATAATCTGACAACCTATCATATCAAAAACTGTTGTAAGCTTACCTAGATCTAAGTTAAAACTACGAAACAAAAACAACACAAGATAAACGCAAAGAGTACATATAAGCGAAGGTAAGAGAACTGAAATAAAGGCGATCAATAAGCGTTGTAAATAAGATATTTCCTCATTAGACTTCCTAAAGTGGCAATACACATGAACAAGAACTTTTCGAGAAAAATACGAAAGACCCAAAGTGATAAAAAGTGGAATTAAAAAGGAAAGAAATAGTTGTAACAACTTGAAATAAAATACAAAATTCCACCAATAATTTAACAACAAAAGAAAATCTGATGAAGCCTCTTTTGTTTTTTGGGCGAGCTGTTTAACCATCGGAATCGAAAACTCAAGCCTATACGTAAGCGTGCGTTTAAAAAGCTCCCGAGATTGAGAAATAGAAAGTTCAGCTATTCTATTTGCCGCTAAGAAAATTTCTTCAAAACGAAGCATGATACTGTTAATTTTAGCTTTTTGCTCTATCAAGTAAGAATACTCTTTCACTGAGCTTTTCAGTTTTTTTACGTCACGATGGATCTCCGTTAATTGATCAAGAAGTGTATTAATCTCATTAAGAGGAAGACGCAAAACAAATGCTGCCTCAATAGCACGTTCACTGATATCTTGTGCACGTAACCGCAATTCTTCTAAAGAACGCTCATCTTCTGACTTTCTGTCAAAATCTCTTTTTAAAGTTTCACTATTTTCTTCAAGAGTCTCAATAATCAACTGTTGTTGTTGAATAATTTCATCAACTGAATAAGAATCTATTGTTTGTTCGACAATTGTATTTTGTGCCCCCCTATTCCCCCATGCACCAGAATTAAATACAAAGATAATCCCCAAAAGAAGGAAAAGTATGTGGATGTTTTCTCTACAAAATGAATACATATCGACCTTATGCGCACAAAAAGGATTTTATCCCCCCCCTCCTTAATATGGTATAAAGCAGATATTTTCAACTTTTGTAGAATAATCTTATAAAAGCTTTCCCTTATCCTATAATACTGATAATAAGAGAAAAGGATAATAAATAAGCTGAACTCAATAAGATTAAAGAAGGCACTCTAGCATGTGTTTTTTGCACCTCTATTGCAAAAAAGAAGATTTTCTTCCTTTGACAACTTGGATTTTTCTATCCAGTTTAGGTGTATTCTTGACGAGCAACCTAGGAACGCGTGCTTATTTAATCAAACAATCACACACCAATAATATCATTAAAACGAATAGATTTGATTTACACAATAAATGTAATCAGTTGAATGTTACCACAACTGAAAACAAAAAACTTGTAACACTCCATACAGAATCTATTTTTACGAGAACCTTTCAAAAAATCCTAACATTGGATTTCTTTTTAATAAAGATTCCAGCTATTGATACACGATTTCGTAGCGTTAAAACGCAATATTTCTCAAATAAACGCGCTCCTCCTAATGAACACACTTAAATTCTCTTCCTTGAATTATAAAACGATCATCTTATTTTACTTGTGCTTTTAACTTTGAATAACTGTTAGATTGCCTATTAGCGGAATATATCATGCGTACACCTGGTTGGTTAACTACCCTTTATTGTTTTATTCTTTTAAGCAGCATTTATGTTGCCTTGCCCAATTTATTTTCATACGAACAAGTTAAAAACTCGAAATTCTTACCCGACACCCGTGTAGCACTTGGTCTTGACCTTCAAGGAGGCTCTTCTCTCCTGCTCGAGGTTGATAGCAAAACGTTAAAACGCGATCAGTTACACATAGTTTTAGGCAGTGTACGCAATGTATTGCGTGAAAAACAAATCCGCACCTCAAGTGTGCGTATCGTTGAAGATAGCATTATTGCCCTTATTTCTGATCCATCGCAAACTGAAAAAGCACTCTCTGCTTTGAAAACATTAATAACCCCCATACACAGTAGCTTTGGTACAACAGAACATAACATCAAGATCAGTGCTCAAAATGAAACTCTCCGCGTCACATTAACGGAAGCTGGTATAAAAGACCGTGTAAGCAATGCTATTGAACAAAGCTTAGAAATCATCCGTCGCCGTATAGATCAAGTTGGTGTTTCAGAACCAGCCATCCAAAAGGTCGGAAATGATCGTATTATGGTCCAATTGCCCGGACTACAAGATCCAAAACAACTACGTGATCTTTTAGGAACAACCGCTAAGATGAGTTTTCATCTTGTTCCTTCTAATGTGGACCCCAATAATCCCCCTATAGGTGTTTCTATTCTTCCTGGATATACTGATGCAACACAACACTATGCAATTTATGATCAAATCGCTTTAGATGGAAATGTCCTGAAAGATGCCCGTGCAGGTTTTGACCCCCAAATACCAGGGCGTTCCATTATTTCATTTACTCTAGATTCCGCTGGTGCAAAAATATTTGCCGATATAACACGACAAAATATTAACCGTCCTTTTGCCATTGTTCTGGATAATAAGGTTTTAACCGCTCCTACCATCAATAGTGTCATTCCCAATGGACAAGGTCAAATTACAGGAAACTTTGACCCCAAAGAAGCCTCAACTCTGGCTGCTCTGCTTCGTGCTGGTTCCCTCCCCGCACCACTCACGGTCATTGAAGAGAGAACCGTAGGTCCAAATCTTGGTGCTGATGCCATCCAAATGGGACTTTACACCGGCATAATTGGCTTTATTCTTGTTGCAATTTTTATTTTTCTTCTCTACCGCATTTGGGGATTAATTGCCAATATAGCACTAGCTCTGCACACGATTTTAACATTTGCTGCACTGAGTCTTTTGGGAGCTACGCTTACGCTACCTGGTATTGCTGGTATTATTTTAGGCATCGGTATTGCCGTTGATGCTAATATTCTCATCAATGAACGTATCCGTGAAGAAAGTCGAAAAGGTGTGAGTGCTTTTGCAGCCCTAGATCGTGGATTTAAACACGCTTTTGCAACCATTGTTGATGCAAATGTTACGGCAATTATAGCGACTGTCTTACTATTTTGGTTTGGTACCGGTCCCGTTCGTGGTTTTGCCGTAACAATGTTGCTTGGTATTATCATCTCCATGTTTACAAATATCACCATTGTACGCATCATCATGATTTGGATCGTTCGTAAATGGAAAATTAAAAAATTGCATATTCACTCTGCTTTCAACATCATGCCAGAAAACACAACTTTCCACTTTATGAAAGCACGTTTCATTGGTATTGGCGTCTCAATTGTTTTATCAATGGCTTCAGTCTTTCTCTTTTTTAAGCCTGGATTGAACTTCGGAATTGATTTCATTGGCGGAAGCCAAATGAGTATTACCACGAAAGCACCAGCAGATCTAGCAACTCTGCGTTCCAAGCTTTCTACTCTTAATATTGGTGAAGTTACCTTGCAAAATATTGATAACGAAAACACCGTATTAATTCGCATGCAGAAACAAAGCGGTAGCGAAGCACAACAAACCATCGCCATTGATAAGGTCAAAACAGCTGTACAAAATATCTATCCCGATACCACATTCGATCAAATAGAAGTTGTTGGTCCCAAAATTTCAGGCGAGCTTGCCACAGCTGCTTTTACTGCTGTTATCCTTGCGGCTATTGCCATGTCTCTCTATATATGGTTACGCTTCGAATGGTTCTTTGCTATTGGAGCAATTATCACTCTCATTCTAGACACCACAAAAATGATTGGCTTTTTTGCTTTATTTCAATTTGATTTTAATTTAACGGCTATCGCTGCACTCTTAACAATTGTTGGATATTCTATAAATGATAAAGTTGTCGTCTATGATAGGATGCGCGAAAATATGCGTCTTTATAAAAAAATGCCGTTGCGCGAGCTGATTGATCTGTCAATTAATCAGGTTCTTGTACGTTGTTTTTTTACATCAGCCACAACAATTCTTGCTATGCTCCCCATGGCGATATGGGGTGGAAGTGCTGTTCATAATTTTGCATTGCCCATGGTCTTTGGGATTATTATTGCAACATCATCCTCTATCTTTATTGCTGCTCCTATTTTACTCCTGCTAGGAAATTGGTGGCGTGAGCGAAATAATCGTGCAAATACCAAAGTGAAATAAAAATGCCCTTTAATACGTATGATACATTTCGCTTCTCTTCTCATAGAAATATAGTCATTTTCATTCATTCGCTTTTTGATCAAGAATAGTAAATAATCCATGCTCCACGACACACCACTTATCACAACTATTGTTGCAGGTTTATGTTTAGCATTTCTCTTGGGAATGATTGCTAGCCGTTTGCGTATTTCACCACTTGTAGGCTATTTGTTAGCCGGTGTTATTGTGGGACCCAATACAGGCGGATTTAAAATAGATTCCGTCATCATTAATCAACTTGCTGAAATTGGTATTATTTTGCTGATGTTTGGTGTTGGGCTCCACTTTTCATTAAAAGATCTTTTATCTGTCAAAGCTATTGCTGTCCCCGCTGCTATTGCACAAATGGCATTTTCTACTTTTCTAGGTTTGTGCCTTGGTTTGATTATGGGCTGGGGCTTCGGTGGTAGTTTGATCTTCGGCCTTGCTTTATCCATAGCAAGTACTGTTATCCTTCTACGTGCTTTGCAAGAGCGTCATCTTATTGAAACAGAAAAAGGACGCATTGCCGTTGGATGGTTGATTATTGAGGATTTAGCAATGGTCCTTATACTTGTCCTCATCCCTTCCTTGGCAAGTGCCCTCAGCAACACCAAAAAAGAAACGTTGGATCCTCTTGTTCAATGGTTGGATTTAAGTATTTGGGGTATTTTTGGTCTCACCATCCTGAAAGTGATTGTATTTATTGCACTTATGCTCGTCATTGGGCGACGCGTTATCCCATGGCTTTTAAAAATGAGCGCACAATCGGGATCACGTGAATTATTTCGTCTTAGCGTCTTTGCTATTGCATTAGGAGTGGCTTTCGGAGCCGCTCATTTATTTGGTGTTTCTCTTTCTCTTGGTGCTTTTTTTGCTGGTATGGTCATGAGCGAATCAGAATTAAGCCACCGTGCCGCGGAAGAATCTTTACCACTGCGCGATGCTTTTTCTGTTCTCTTTTTTGTTTCTGTAGGCATGTTATTTGACCCAGAGAAACTCTTAACTCATTTTTTTCCTCTCTTAGCAACCTTATTCATTATCGTAATCGGAAAATCTGCTGTTGCCTTTTTCATCGTTAAGGCTTTTCGCTATTCTAATGCAACAGCTTTGACTATTTCTGCAAGCCTTGCCCAAATCGGAGAATTTTCCTTTATCCTTGCTGGTTTAAGTTTAAGCTTAGGACTTTTAAACAATGACGCTCATGATTTAATTCTTGGAGGAGCAATTTTTTCTATTTTGCTCAATCCTCTTGTTTTCATTGCCTGTAATAAAATTAAAAAACGTCTAGAAAAAAATTCTGCATCTTCACAAAATACCCAAACAATTATTGATATTGATCCACAAGATCCTGACCAAGATTTTTTGCCGATGACCTTAAAAAATAACCATATCGTAATTATTGGCTATGGTCGTATTGGTAAGTGTGTTGCATTATCTTTAATAAATAGAGGTAAACCTATAGTGATCGTAGAAGAATCAAAACGCCTCTCTGATAAAGCGATTGCAGATGGCTTTGAGGCTATTTGCGGCAATATCATTCAACAAGAAATAATGAACGCAGCAAATATAAGTAATGCAGATAAAGTTGTTATTACAATGCTAAGCACCATTGAAGTAGGAGAATGTATCGTTAATATAAGGAATATGAAGAAAGATATCCAGATAATCACACATGCATTATCCGACATAGAAACAACATATCTCATTGATTTAGGTGCTGATGTTGTAGTAACGGATAATGAAGAAATTGCCAATGGCATCATAGAGTATATAATGGAACGAAGATCTGTACAGAATATGCTCAATCATGAAAATTTACAGAAAACATAAAATGGATAAAGAATCGTGAAAATAAAGCAGTTTATATGGCCATTGATTGGTATCTTAGCAATGCTGATATCTATTCGGATTCTTTATATGAAACTCTCTGCCATTTCATTTGGGGATGTATTGGAGCGCTTGAGCGATTTAAATGCACAGCACTGGTTATTAGCCTGCTTATGTTCTCTCCTAGCTTATGCTGCTCTTGCTGGATATGATCGAATTGCCTTGCAACATCTAGGCCATAAAATTTCTTGGGTTTTTATCGCTATATGTTCATTTACAACCTACGCTCTTTCACACAATATCGGTGCTTCAGTTTTTTCTGGTGCCGTTGTGCGCTATCGTGCCTATAAAATGAAAGGATTAAACGGAACAGAAATCGCAATATTAGTAGGTTTCTGCTCTTTTACTTTTGTAATCGGCACAGTCTTACTTTTGGGAATCGTTTTGGTGCTACAACCCGAAATTATCACCCTCATTCATAAAGAACTTCCTGAATGGCTAGGAACAACGGTTGGAGCAATTTTACTCAGCTGTATAGCACTTTATACGTTTGGCAGCTGGCTTCAGTTAAAACCCTTACGCTTGGGTAAGAAAATTCAACTTTCCTATCCACGGCTAAAAATTGTTATTCAACAGCTTCTCATTAGCCCTTTAGAGCTTTTAGGAGCAGCAGGAATTATATATGCTGTTCTCCCACACAACGCAGATATTCATTTTATCTCTGTTCTTGGTGTTTTCCTAGCATCTTTTACGATAACTCTTCTCTCCAATGCTCCAGCAGGAGGAGTAGGAGTTCTTGAAGCTCTCTTCATAACAGGCATGCCCAATATAAATCCAACCGATGTTATTGCAGCACTTATTGTCTTTAGAATGTTTTATTTGATTATACCGCTTATCATTTCATTATTTGTGGTCGCCATTTTTGAAGCGCATCAATACTGGAAAAGAGCCCCCAAAACACCTCCTGAATAAATAAAAGGCTATCAACTACTTCTTTTTTGTGTGCCTATAAAGGATTATCATCCATGCTAATCGATTGTATATGTAAATTAATACAATCATTATTTTTATTTATCTTTTTTACATTGAAACTTGAAGGTCCCCTTTTATAAGAATCTTACTTTACGAAAAATATAGAAATATTTATCTATTTTCCTTCAAAAAAACTCCCATAAACTTGAATATTAAAAGTACTATTTTATTATGTAATCGATTTTTATGTTGGATAAAGCACATCATTGCAAAAAACAAATACTCAAATTTAAAAACCTCTATCTGAAAATAACTTCATTTTATTATTTAAAAAAGAAAAATTATATAAATCAAGAATACTTAAAGAACCCTTTTAATAAAAGAATTTTTCCTAAACGATCATATAAAAATACAAGGAAAAACTTTACAAAATTTTCATCTCTCAAAAATATAGGAATAATGTGTATACATATTGTGTCACGCTTTTGTTTGTCACGTTCTTTAATAGAATCAAGCCTCTCAAAGAAAAAACACCATCGTGTTGCCAATTTACATACCTTTTTTAAGAAACCTCTCTCAGTGCTCTTCCCCATTACACAATAACACCCGTAAATGGATAATAGTAAAGCCATTGTTGCACCATCATCTTTATACTTAATAAAAGAGCAAGCCTGCACCATTATACTATTTTTCCAATGTTGTGATAACTTTTAACGCTTAAGAACTTTAATAAGAATCATTTTTATGCTTTTCTTTAATAGTCTTTATCCACACGTTAATCCCATTTATAATGCACAAATAAATGAGTTTAATTAATTCATTATAAGAGAGATTAAAACAAAAGAAGTTTATGGCAGTAAAGTTTTCTCAAACAAAGAATAATTAATTATTATAAATCAATATATTATAATGATTCTGAGCAGCTTTCTTAATGTTTATATTTTTAACGGTTAAGCTAACGGAAAGACAGTATAACGTAACCGCACGGTTTAATATTCTAAAACTTAAAGCCCTATTAAAGCTTATTTTCTGTCGTTTAGCAGGTATTAGTTTTAAACCATTAAACTGATCTAATTTTATTCCTGTTATGTCCAGCTAACTACTTTGTTTTATCTTGATTCACCCTCTTGGAATACTGATGATTATTACAGAGATCTTTTGTTTAAGTGGGAGAGTTATCAAAAAATATCCACGCTGCTGACACAACTAAAGTGTAAAGTTTCTTCTATCTTTAAACAATATGCTAAAAATCCAAAAAAATTTAGTCAATTTATATTAAAAGAAGTGAAAACTGTTGATTTTTATACCCCTTTAAATAGCACAATTGTCGGTAAGAAACTTCTCCTTACCAATTGCGATTTAAAAAAACAATACGCATTAAAAGATCTTTAAATGTCCTTTGAAATTCTTTAAGCCCCTAAAAGTACAACACCCGATGACTAAGCTATATCGACAATCTTCACTTTTAAACAAATGCATATAGGGAAATCCTACTCCCCAATTTTATTTAGCAACTCGTACCTTAAAAAAATTTACGCAATCAATAAGTTGTTTACGGTATAAAATCGAATGGTGGGTGATGAGGGGATCGAACCCACGACCCGCTGATTAAGAGTCAGCTGCTCTACCGACTGAGCTAATCACCCATAAGCTTCTCAAAAGATGAGAATGAGCGTTTCTATAACGCTCCTAAGGATGGATGTCCAGATATTTTGTTGTTTGTTATATAGACTCATTGTCTGTAAGATTAAAAATATGATATTCACCACTTGATCTTATATAAAAATAAACCCATTATAAGGAACTTTCTAAATAAATGTTCTGATTGTTATACAGAACCTATAGTTGGAGGATTATCGAGTATAATGCCCGAGCAAAATTTAGAGGAACCTTCTTGTGGTTGTAAGCGGGATGGGGCATCATTTTGTTTTATCAATAATCACATGCATTCAAGCAATATTTTGCTGTTTTTTTCGTTGAATATAAGTTTTTTTACATTCAATGTTCATGATCCAATATACGAATAAAAGCCTATGAATTTTTTTTGTCAATCGCGCGCTTTTAAGCTTCTAAAAGGTAAGGAATGATGGAATGGATCACTGATCCCCATGCGTGGTTTGGTTTGATCACGCTGGTTTTTCTCGAAATTGTTTTAGGAATAGATAACCTTATCTTTATTGCAATTTTAGCTGAAAAATTGCCACTGCATTTGCGTGACCGTGCACGCTTTCTAGGTCTTACTTTAGCATTAATTATGCGGCTTTTCCTTCTTACAGTTATTGGATGGGTTATGAGACTCGATAGGGTAATTCTTTCACTTTCATCTTTTGTATTTAGTTGGCATAGCTTTATTTTAATCGGTGGTGGAGCCTTTTTGCTAGCAAAGGGAACGTTAGAATTACATGAAAGGTTAGAAGGGGTATCACATGAAAGAAAAACAGGCGTTGCTTATGCTGTTTTTTGGCAAGTAATTGTTCAAATCGTGGTGCTGGATGCCGTTTTTTCACTAGACAGTATTATTACCGCAACAGGTATGATTGCAAAAGAGCAGGCAACAGTTATGTATATCGCAGTCATAGCTGCTATGGGAGTAATGATGTGCGGATCTGGTGTTCTTATGCGTTTTATTAATCGTCATCCCACTATTGTAATCCTCTGTCTTGGTTTTTTGATGATGATTGGTTTTACTCTCATTGTTGAAGGATTTGGTTTTCATATTCCAAAAGGGTATTTGTATGCTGCTATTGGTTTTTCTGTTCTCATCGAAGCTTTTAATCAAATTGGACGTCGTAACCGTGAAAAAATGATTAAAACGAATGATCTACGCAGTAGAACAGCTGATGCTGTTTTGAGGCTCTTAGGAGGAGGAAGTAAAGATAGTCACCTTGCTGAGACTGTAGATGTTATTGCGGAACAGGCCGCAGCTTCTGAGTTGTTTAGACCAGAAGAAAAGGAGATGATTCGTGGTGTTCTCGATTTAGCTGATCGCCCTGTTCGCTCTATCATGTCGCCGCGTAATGAGATTGAGTGGTTAGATTTAAATGCTGATGAAAATGAAATGCGTGAAGAATTACAAAAGGTTAAACATAGCCGCTTAATTCTTGCGCGTGAAAAAGTAGATGAATTTGTTGGCGTTGCATTGACAAAAGATCTTCTTTTGAATTTGGCTGAGGGGAAAAAGATTAATTGGAAAAAAGCTATGCGAGAACCCCTCGTTGTTCATGAAAATACAAGTGTTTTACGATTGATGGAGCAATTACGTCATTCTTCGATTCAGCTTGCAATTATTGTTGATGAGCATGGATCTTTTGAAGGAATTGCAACACCAACTGATATTCTTGAAGCTATTGCAGGAGACTTTCCTGATGACGATGAAGCTCTCATGATCGCAGAACGACTTGAAAATGGCAGTCTTCTTGTTGAGGGATATGCTGATATCCGCCGTTTAAGTGGTTATCTTGGACGTAACCTTGTGGATGAAGCAGATCGTTATACGACTCTGGCAGGCTTTATGCTTTGGCAGTTTGGTCATTTACCAAATGAGGGAGAAAGTTTTGAAACTGATGGTTTACACTTTAAAGTGATTGAAATGGAACGCCGAAACATATCTAAAATCCTTATTTCTCCAATTGTCTTACCAGAAAAAAGCTAATTCTTTTTATAAGCAAGATGAATAAAAAGATTTTTTTATGATTAAAAATTGAAAAGAATAAGAAGTTGATGACTTAATTGCATTTCACTATTTCTATATTTTTTAAGCGTAAAGTAATGAACATACAAAGGTTATGTTATCAATAAACTTTCCATTATAAAAATTTCCATTGATGATTTACGAAAAGCTGTAAGAGAGAAAATGATGCAAAATTATTTGTCAATGGTCATTAATCTCAAAAATAATGAATATATACAACATATTGATTTATAATAATTATTTATTACAATATTACCTTCACATCAAGAACCCCTCTTTCAAACATCAGATTTCCGCCAATAGATAGAATTCCGCCATTGTTGGGTTCACTCAATTGATGATGGCAGCGTTAAACTAGACTCTGCCTCCTATAATCTTTTGAGATCTTTTTGATATTTCTTATCTTTTGTTTCGATAAAATTAGCTATTTTTTCCTTCCAAGAATAAAGCTCCACCTCTCTGGAAAGCTCTTATTAAGAACTTTGTTTTTCTTCCAGATGGCTCATATTTTTTGCTACTTTTGCAATTAAAGTGTAGCTGAGTTGCTTAGATTTCACTACTTCTTTGGCTAAAGCCAATGCACGTTCAAGATGAGTCTTTTGGGTATTTTCATCAAAGCCTAAATGATTCCCTGCACTAAAACTTTGATAATAAGATTGTAAGGTTGCAACATCACCCAATAAAGCCAGTGCACCAATATGAAGTAAGCTATAACCTGCATCATCTATCTTGATAACCTTATGTGCCTCAACTTCACTCTTTTGCCAAGGTAGTGCTCCATATCTGGAATAAAAGCATTTATGAAGATCAATTTTTTCCATCGCCCATTTCAAGACATAATCAAGCTCTAATTCCAACCAATCCGCACATATTTCTTCTTCACAAACTCTCAACCACTTTTTATCAAAATCAAGTTTTAGATCTTGTAAGTGCTGAGAATTGATAGGAATCAATTACCATGCAGGCAGCAGCTAAAATACCAGTACTAATCGAAAATCCAACATCAAATTGCGGATAACTTTTGATAATTGCGTCATTATAAAGAACTTGTACTTCACGATCTGGTAGTTGATAACGTGCTGAGTAATTATATACCTCTTTAATTTCCTCAACAGACCAATCAAGATTTTTGAAGAGCGCTGTTGCACTCTCTATGGTTAAAAAATTCTTTACTCTACCTCAAAAGAGGTTGTATCCATATCAAAAGTCAAAAGCGAATCAGCTTTCTGCAAATAAAATTGATAACGCCGTATAAGAGAAGAATCTTATCAATAAGGTCTTTGGTGATTTCTTTTGCAACGTCTAAACGAGATGGAATCTTATCATAAAAAACAAACAACTAAGTCAATAGTTTGTGTGAAATTATTTTATATGAATTCCATTTAGAATTCACACTTTATACGTGATTCAATTGACCATTTTTTATAAACAATTGCCATGTATGAATAGACTATAAAAAGCAAATTATGATGCAAGTGTTATAAGGCATGTAAACATTCAAATGAAGTAAAAAGCAGCTATCATTCATAACAGTTCATAAATTTTATGATACGTTTTTATCACACACAAATCGCATTGTTAAAAACGTAATCGTTTGGAATTATCGATAACATAAATTGCATACGCTTAAAGAATAGTATGGGTTTTACTTTTTTTTGAGCGAAACCTTAAAAGAAATAATCATTTGAAGCTATCATAAGATAGATTTTAATTCATTAAGAACACATAAAAGGATTTAAAGACAAGTCGATTTTAAAGCGGGGCTTACTAAAAAAGTTAGTAAATGACAAGCTGGCATTATATAGATAGTATCATCACAACAGATAATAAAATTGATAATGTTATGTCTTATGAAATCAAAAGTCTTTTAATGATATAACGCAAGCAAACAAGCAAAAAACGTTTTAAAAGAGGCATTTTGATAATGTGCTTTGTTTCAAATGCCCCCTCAAAAATGAAGGCGTTATTCTTAATACGTTTTATAACCATAAACAAAGTGTTTATAGGTTCTGTAATTCAAATGAGTGATTAAAAATCATACCTGTCATTTATGTTCCTTTTGATAAGTTTTAATCAATAAAATAGAGCGCTTGCAATATGATACGTTTTGTATATATGCATCCATTATTGATTTCTTTTGTATGATCTGTAGCACCTCTATTTAAAAGCCGCGTCATATCACTTGGCACGGCTTTCCTTTTTAAATTCTCTCTTTTATGATGCGTTTATAACCATCAAAAAGGCGCTCTCCACGCATGTCATTTATTCTTTTTATCAATCTTGATAACGTTATCGCTTTCATAAACCTCACAATTTATGGGAACCGAATATAAATCGCTATGTCTTTTTATTCTTGCATTGCCATATACATTACCTCTAATCACGAAATAACCAGAGATCTTGGCATTGCCATAAACCTTGGCATACTAACAACAGCATGATCATAAACTTCGGCATTGCTATGAATAGTGCAATCATTACTATAGCTGCACAAGATAGCATGTGAGGAGCAAGAGATATATTCCCAATTTTGCCAAACGTAAAGAACATACTCCCCCACCATAATTAGCGCTAGCTATATAAGAAAGTTGATTAAAGGTAAACAATCCCTTATCCAATATAACTGGCAATATTGGTGTATAGAGAAATTTCCCGATACCCATTCTCAAAACCATAATAACCATACCGAATACAGCGTTTTGAAATAATTCAAATCTTGACGATTATTTTTATCCCTATTATTATTCCTTTAACTGGTGATATTCCTCATCCGCGTTCCATTTCACCATAACAGCCTTTAGCTCCCAAATAGAATAAAAGCAAATTTAGCTATCTATTTTAATGCTCAAAACAATATATTTAGCTATCTACTATCAATATCGCCAGATCAATTATACAATAACATATTGAATTAAATGTATTTTTATGTTATATATGTTTATAGTTAAATTGAAAGCATATTTAGATAATCTTGCTTTTTTATCTCGATATTCAAAATGACTAATCGAAAAATTATATACGCAGCCGTAAATTTTACTTCTCTTAAAATCATTTGCTTATTCGCTATAAAACTTAATAAACAAATCAAATGACCATTTTCATAAAAGAGGAAATTGGCTTCTTTTTAGGTAATATTGTTATTTAGGATGATATGAAGTTGAAGAATTTGGTGCACCCGACAGAATTCGAATCTGTGACCTCTGCCTTCGGAGGGCAGCGCTCTATCCAGCTGAGCTACGGGTGCTTCAAACTGATTATTAAAATCAGTTATGGTCTTTTAACCAATCATACTCTTAGCTTCAATGCTAAATTATCATTTTAATAAAAAATTACTTGTTTGTAACTTATCTAACAACGCACTCCTCTTACTTTTCAATGATACTTTACCTTGAAATAACTTCTCTTTATTCAATGCTCTTTTTATTATAAAAAGAGCTTTTGTTACAACTTCAAAACTCTCAAAAATAAGTTACAACATACATTATAAATATCAGGATAATTTTTTAATGACTACATTACCAAGTCGCTTTCATTTTATTTCCGCAGAAACTGAGGACGCTATCAAAGCTACCCATAAATTAATTTCCGTTTATGGTCATTCTTCTCTGGAAGAAACTGATATTGTTGTTGCAATCGGTGGTGATGGGACAATGTTACAAACCGTACGAGACGTCATGAACACAGGCAAACCTATTTATGGTATGAATCAAGGTTCTGTAGGATTTCTTATGAATGAATTTCATGAAAAAAAATTGCCCAATCGTATTGCTGTCGCACATAAAAAAGAAATTCATCCCCTGCGCATGATTGCAAAATCTGAATGTCAAGATTCTATCGAGGCGCTTGCAATTAATGAAGTATCCCTCTTTCGGCAATCTTATCAAGCCGCAAAAATTCGCATCACCATTGATAACAACGTACGCATGGAACAATTAAGTTGTGATGGTGTTCTCGTCGCTACACCAGCTGGATCGACCGCCTATAATTTATCAGCACAAGGACCTATCTTACCTCTTATGGCCCCCCTTATGGCACTCACTCCCGTTAGTCCTTTTCGCCCTCGGCGTTGGCATGGAGCTTTGCTTCCCAATACAGTAATAGTGCGCTTTGATATGCTTGAACCTGACAAACGCCCTGTCAACGCTGCTGCAGATAATATTGAAGTTAAATCTGTTCATTCAGTTACTATTTCAATGGCAACAGAAGTAACAGCTTCAATCCTTTTTGACTCAAATCATTCATGGGATGAGCGCATTTTATCAGAACAATTTCGCTATTAATGATTGTATTATGCGTTTTATATGTATATGATTGTTATAGTTAGTTTTTTTGTGAAAACATCTTAACACTTTTTAAGAGTGTAGAATATTGGTTATAATCATCATTTAGATAGCGCAGTTAAAATCACAGAGCAATTGATAAAAAAATGATACCATCTTTAAACAGTTTTGATGATTTAGGTCTTTCCGCAAAGGTTATTAATGCGGTGAAATCAGCGGGATATACAACTCCAACACCTATTCAAAGTGAAACAATTCCGCATGTCCTTCAAAGAAAAGACGTTTTAGGAATCGCCCAAACGGGAACAGGTAAAACCGCTTCTTTCGTATTGCCTATGCTCACTCTCCTTGAAAAAGGTCGTGCAAGAGCACGAATGCCCCGTACGCTCATCTTAGAACCAACACGGGAAATTGCAGCTCAAGTTGAAGAAAATTTCGATAAATACGGAATAAATCATCGTTTAAATGTTGCTCTTTTGATTGGTGGAGTTTCTTTTGAACTCCAAGATCGCAAACTTGAACGGGGAGCTGATGTTCTTATCGCAACACCAGGGCGCCTTCTTGATCATTGCGAGCGCGGTAAACTGCTCCTGATGGGCGTTGAAATCCTTGTTATTGATGAAGCGGATCGCATGTTGGATATGGGCTTTATTCCTGATATTGAACGCATCTGTAAGCTAACTCCTTTTACGCGTCAAACTTTGTTCTTTTCTGCAACAATGGCGCCAGAAATTACAAAACTAACGAAACAATTTTTACATTCTCCTGTATCTGTTGAAGTTACAAAAGCATCCTCAACCGCAACCACAATTACACAACGGCTCGTCAAATCTGGAAGTAAGTCATGGGATAAAAGAGCTGTTTTGCGAGAACTTATTCATAATGAAGGTGCTGAGCTTCAAAACGCTATTATTTTCTGTAATCGAAAAAGAGATATCTCTGAACTTTTTAGATCTCTCGTCAGGCATAATTTTAGTGTAGGTGCACTTCATGGAGATATGGACCAATACTCGCGCATGAGCACATTGGCCGATTTTAAAGACAATAAACTCACACTTCTTGTTGCATCTGATGTTGCCGCCCGTGGACTTGATATCCCAGCTGTAAGTCATGTATTTAACTATGATGTTCCTACACATGCTGAAGACTATATCCATCGAATTGGTCGTACAGGGCGTGCAAATCGTAGCGGAAAAGCTTTTACAATTGTCACAAAAGCTGATCAAAAATATATCAATGCCATTGAGGAAATGAGTAATGAAAAAATTGAATGGCTCAATGGAGATCTCTCAACTTTAATAGCCGATGATCAAACAGAAGATATTGTTGTAAAGAAAAAATCTTCAAAATCATCAAAGAAAACTGCTCAAAAAGAGCCTGTTGCTCACACTAAAAAATCTGTAGAAGAGAATAAAACAGAATATATCAAAAATGCAAATAATAAAGAGAAGCCATCTGAGCAACAACGCCCACGAAAAAATAAGAATTACACGCCCCTTGGATTTGGTGATGATATTCCTGCTTTCATGCTTATAAAAACGTGTAAATAAACCCGTTCTTTACTCTCTTTAAGAGTAAAATGAACGAAATGCTTTTAAAAAAGCCGCTCTTATTTCCTAGAGAGTCTTTCTGCTACCTTTTCACGTCCCAAGAGCGGCAAAATTTTTCCCATTTCAGGTCCATGATCCATCCCAGTAAGTGCCTGACGTAATGGCATAAACAAAGCTTTCCCACTACGTCCTGTTTTTTCTTTTAATTCTGTTGTCCAAATTTTCCAACTTTCCTCATTCAAAGCACCTTCAGGTAAGAAATCGAGTGATTGGCGCACAAAAGCACGATCCTCTAGTGCCACTGTATCAAAATTCTGTTCATCATGAATGATTTTCCACCACAAAACAGCATCATTGACTTTATTAATATTACTTCTTATCGCGTTCCAGAAATATTCCGCCTTATCTCCCTCAATAGAAAGTTTTTTAAGGCGCATTTTTACTTCCTCATAGTTTAACTCATGGACAAGATGACTATTCAAAGCAAGAAGATCAGCAATATCAAATTTTGCAACGGATCTTGACGTATCTTGGAGATTAAAATGCTCTAAAAGCGCTGCTTGATTGGGATAGGGATGCACATTTTGCGATGTCCCAATCAAAACGGCAAGGCATTGAACAGCTATAGATTCAAATCCTTCTTCCCGTAGAGAACGAATAGAAAGATCATTGTTACGTTTTGAAAGTCCTTTTCCTAAAACTGTCGCCAATAAATTGATATGACCAAAAACCGGTAATTCTGCATTAAGAGCTTTAAAAAGAGCAATTTGAGCGCCTGTATTTGTAATATGATCATCCCCACGAATAATATGCGTAATAGCCATATCTACATCATCAACAACAGACGGCAATGTATAAAGATAGCTTCCATCTTCACGAATGAGAACAGGATCTGAAAGAGAAGCCAAATCAATCGTCTGCTTTCCCTTTACTGCATCATTCCAACAAACTGCTGTTCGCTTTGTTTGTAGAGGATCATTTTCAAAATTAGGGAGAAGAAAACGCCAATGGGGTTTACGACCTTGTGATTCAAAGTTTTTTTTCTCTTCTGCTGTCAATTTTAATGCTGCACGGTCATAAATAGGAGGCAATTTGCGTGAAAGCTGGATTTTACGACGCCGTTCTAATTCTTCTGCAGTCTCATAACAGGGATAAAGAAGCCCGCGTTGTTTGAGAATTTCCGCAACTTCATCATATCGATTAAATCGCTTAGATTGGTAATAAATTGCATCTGGTTGAATACCAAGCCATTCAAGGTCAACAGCAATAGCATCGATATATTCTTGTTTAGAACGTTCAACATCTGTATCATCATAGCGCAAGATAAATGCTCCATTATGCGCTTGCGCATAAAGCCAATTGAAAAGCGCAATACGGATATTGCCAATATGAATATAACCTGTTGGAGAGGGAGCAAAACGAACTTTAACCATAAAATAATACTCAATTTTTATCGCGAAAATGATTAACTATGGGATAGCGACGATCGCGTCCGAAACTCTTGTAACTGATTTTTACACCGAGTGCAGATTGTCGTCTTTTATATTCGGCACCATAAAGAAGCTGTTCAACTTTCTCAACAGTTTCCCGTGAATACCCACGTTTAATAATATCACAAATACTCATGTCATTTTCTACAAGAGATTGCAAGATATCATCTAGAATAGGATAAGGCGGTAGAGAATCTTCATCTTTTTGATTTTCCCGCAGCTCTGCAGAAGGCGCTTTTTCTATAATATTGGATGGAATGACAATCCCTTCTGGTCCTCTCAAATTGTGCAAGTGATTTTTATTGCGCCACTCAGCTAATGCATAAACCTGCATTTTATAAATATCTTTAAGAGGATTAAACCCGCCATTCATATCACCATACAGTGTCGCATATCCCACAGCCATTTCCGACTTATTGCCTGTCGTTACCACCAATGAACCGAATTTATTTGAAAGAGCCATTAAAAGTGTACCGCGTATACGACTTTGAAGATTTTCTTCTGTTATATCAGGGGGTAACCCTAGAAAAACTGGCGCCATTGTCTTTAAAAAAGCTTCAACAGGTTGCTCAATCGGTATTATTTCATAATGACATCCTAGAAGTTGTGCACATTCTTTAGCATCTTTTAACGATTCTTGTGAAGTATAGTGATAAGGCATCATAATGGTGCGAACTCTCTCAGAGCCAAGAGCATCCACCGCCATTGCCGCACACAGGGCTGAATCAATTCCTCCTGAAAGACCAAGAATAACATCCTTAAAGCGATTTTTATTAACGTAATCTCTCAAACCTAAAACACAAGCTTGATAATCGGCCGCTAATCCATTGAGAAGACTTTCATTAGGACCTGAAATACAGTGCCATCCCGTCGTTATTTTTTGCCAATGGCTTAAAGCAATATGGCTATCAAAGTGCTTCATTTGAAATATCTTTTTTCCTTCTCCATTCAAGGCAAAAGACCCACCATCAAAAACGAGCTCATCTTGACCTCCAACTTGATTAGCATAAATAATTGGTACCCTAGATCGTAGAGCTTGCGTATGAACAACATCTATACGTTTTAAGGTTTTATTACGATAGTAGGGAGATCCGTTAAGGACAAGAATAATTTCCGCTCCTTTATTACCAAGCTCCGCACAAAGTGAAGAATCATTCCAAATATCTTCACAAATCACTATTCCTAGTCCTACCCCACGATAGATAAGAGGCTCAGGTCGTGGGCCTGAAGAAAATAAACGCTTTTCATCAAATTCAGCATAATTAGGTAAATCAAACTTCAAACTTTCGGCAATGACTCGCCCTTCATCAAGAAGCATGACACCGTTGTAAATATTGCCATTGCGTCTTAATGGAAGACCAATGACAATTCCTGGTCCGCCTACGGTTATCTTTGCTAATTTCTTAACAGTCTCTTCACATGTTTTTGTAAAAGCAGGTTTTAGAACAAGATCTTCCGGCGGATAAGCGCTTATAAAAAGTTCCGTGAATAAAACAAGATCAGCCCCCTCTTCTTTGGCCTTTTGATGTGCCATGACAGCTAAAGAAAAATTCCCCTCAATATCACCAACAATAGGATTTAATTGGGCAATTGATACCCGAAAATCATTTTTCATAAGCCTTTGTATCATTTCATCAGTTTAGCAACCACAACTTTACTCTTCATCATCAGGAAATATCACTTTTTAAAAATTCTCTTCTGCCATAATGACCTAAAAGTATATTAGGAAAAATTTTCCTACCCACCAGCAGCAACTCCTAACGAATCAGTCACACGATTTTTTTTAAGGAGTTCAGCAACAAGAAAAGCCAATTCTAACGCTTGATCTGCATTTAACCGTGGATCACATTGCGTATGATAACGATCAGATAAATCGTCTACAGAAATAGCATGCGCCCCTCCTGTACATTCAGTAACATCACGACCTGTCATCTCAATATGGATACCTCCTGGATAAGTTCCCTCTCCACGATGTACTGCAAAAAAATTCTCTACTTCTTTTAAAACATAATCAAAGGGACGCGTCTTATAACCATTGGCAGTAATCGTATTGCCATGCATTGGATCACATGACCATATAACCGCACGCTTCTCACGTTCAACGGCACGGATGAGTTTAGGCAGATAACTTTCAACTTTATCATACCCAAAACGCGTAATGAGAGTAAGCCGCCCCAGCTCGTTTTCTGGATTTAAAATATCAATTAATTTTAAAAGCTCATCAGACTCAATGGAAGGACCACATTTTAATCCTATAGGATTTTTAACGCCGCGACAATATTCAACGTGAGCATGGTCAATCTGACGTGTACGGTCACCAATCCATAACATATGACCGGATGTTGCATACCAATTTCCTGAAGTTGAATCAATCCGAGTCAAAGCCTCTTCATAACCAAGCAAAAGTGCTTCATGACTGGTATAAAAAGATGTTTCACGCAATGAAGAATGTGTTTTGGATGTAATCCCTATAGAACGCATAAAATCAATTGCTTCAGAAATACGCTCTGCCAATAATTCATAACGTTCCCCCTGCGGACTGTTAGAAACAAAACTCAACATCCATGTGTGTACATTTTCTAAATTAGCATAGCCACCTTGTGAAAAAGCACGCAATAGATTAAGTGTTGCCGCAGATTGGCGGTAAGCCATAGACATCCGTTGCGGATCTGGAATACGAGAATCGGCTTCAAACTCAATGCCATTAATAATATCCCCCCGATAAGCAGGAAATTCAACTCCCTCTTTGCTTTCGATATCAGAAGAGCGGGGCTTTGCAAATTGACCAGCAATACGACCAATTTTAACAACCGGTTTAGAACTACCAAAGGTTAAAACAATTGCCATTTGCAAAAATACACGAAAAAAATCACGGATATTATCAGCTTCATGTTCTGCAAAGCTTTCGGCACAATCACCACCTTGCAATAAAAAAGCTTGTCCTTTTGCAACAGCTGCTAATTCATTTTTTAAATCACGTGCTTCACCGGCAAAAACTAAAGGAGGATAACTTCTCAGTTTTCGTTCAACATCTTCTAACATAGACTTATCCGGATAAGTCGGAACTTGTTTAATTGGCCTTGTTCTCCAAGAGTCAGGTGCCCATTCTTTTATCATTACACTCTCTCTAAAGATTAATCTTACAGATTGGCATATCAAAAGCTTTTTACCGCAATATATGCTGTTTAACTTTCTATTTTCTTCCCATTTTCATATATATAACTTGGTTTATACATCGTTACCAATTCTTCTGCCATCGTTGGATGCACTGCCATCGTTTCATCAAAGATATCCTTCGTCAGCTTTCCTTTGAGAGCTATCCCAATAAGCTGTGCCATCTCACCAGCGTTTTCCCCTAAAATATGAGCGCCCACAACAATACGGCTTTCACCATCAACAATGAGTTTCATAAGCATTTTCTCTGAACTATCAGAAAAAACATTACGCATAGGACGAAAAACTGTACGATAAATTTCAAGACGCTTATAACGACGTACCGCATCTTCTTCTGAAAGACCAACTGTTCCAATCTCTGGCTGAGAAAAAACTGCCGTCGTAATTAAATCATAATCAGGTGTCGTGGGAATATTCTCAAACGCAGTCTTCACGAAACACATTGCATCATGAATCGCAATAGGTGTTAATTGAATATGACCTGTTACATCACCAACAGCCCAAATATGGGGTATATTCGTTGTCATTCTTTCATCAACAACAACTGCACCAAATTCATCCACTTGAACACCTGCCCGCTCAAGTCTTAAACCCGTTGTATTTGGTACACGCCCCGTAGCCAACATAATCTGATCGGCACTAATCGTTTGCCCATTTGATAAAATAACTTCATAACAATTTTCTGCAGCCTGCACTTTAGAAATTGTTGCGCCATAGAGAATAGAAATCCCTTTTTCAGTCATTTCATCGCTGAGCAATTGCCGCAAATCATGATCAAAACCACGAAGGATTAAATCACCACGATGGAGCAGCGTTGTTTTTACACCTAATTCATGAAAAATATTAGCAAATTCAACACCAATATACCCTCCACCAACAATGACTATTGATTTTGGGAGTTGATCAAGGTCAAAAATCTCATTAGAAGTGAGGCAAAATCCACCGCCTTCTATGGAAGTATTTGGTGCAACTTTTGCCCCTGTTGCAATCAAAATTTTTCCTGCACTTACCCGCTCACCCGTGGCAGAAAGCTCTAATGTGTGATCATCTACAAAAGTAGCACGACTTTCATAAATATGCACATTGTTATTCTCTAATCCCTTACGATACAGCCCTTCTAACCTTGATATTTCTTTATTTTTAGCTGCAACCAACTTTTCCCAACTAAAAATTGGATCCGCATATTTCCACCCAAAACCAATACTTTTCTTAAATTCTTTTACATATTGTGATGCATAAACATAAAGTTTTTTCGGAACACAGCCACGAATAACACAAGTGCCCCCTATCCGATATTCCTCTGCTATAGCAACACGCTTACCAAGTCCTCCAGCAAGCCGTGCTGCACGCACTCCACCAGAACCACTTCCAATAACAAATAAATCAAAGTCAAAAGAGCCCACGAATTATTCCTTCTTATGTATCTGCAAAAATAGGCTAAGATCATTTATTATCAAATGAAAGTCTTTTTTTCTTTTGAAGAAGCATTTTTTATAAAGCCGTATTCTAAAAAGACCTACTCTCATTAAAATATTAAAAACGGCGGGAAAACCGCCGCTATTTAAAAAATCAGAAATTGCCCATTGGTTGTCATGATATCAATCAAGCTATTTTTTATTTTCTGAAGATTCTGATTTTATAGGCATATTTGTAGGCATAGTAGAATTATTCAAATTAACTGTTTCAGACATTTCTTTTTTCACATTTTCTACAAGATCCCGCATAAGCGCAGAACGCCATGCATCAAATGCTGAATAAGAATCACGTGCGATATTGGGGACCTCTGTCAAAAACTTTTTACCGGTATCAGAATTGTAGAATGCCGTTATTGCATCAAGCTCTTTTTGAGTAAAATATTTTGCATATACATGAGCAATCTCTTTTTCTAGATCAGAGCGCCTTTTAATTAAAGCAAGCGCCTGCTTATCAACAATATCAGAAATAGTCTCTGCCAAATTTGGATCAGCCCTCATCAGTGCAGTTTTAAGATCATCTACCGCATTTGGTAAAAAACTATCAAACTGATCCGTTGCGTGAATGGCACTTATAGCCTTTCTAGCTGAAGCTAAATGCTGATCGCTCACACCTTGTGCATAAGCCATTCCAATATTCACAACGAAAACGGCAACTACACCTAAATATACGACAAAACGCTGAAAAGAAAATATTGTTTTCATTTAATGATTACCCCGATAATTAATTATAATTCAAATGCGTTATTTATTCAAAATTTCAATACTCTTTGATTTATTGTATTGTGCTAACATATCGTCATGAAACTGTCTTCTCTAAAAATCAAAAGATTCTAAAATTTTTGTTTGACCATCAGCCATAGCTACAATTGCACGTGAAGCCAATCCCAAAAAAAGTCCATGCTCAACAACACCAGGAATGGCAAGAAGTGCATCCGATAATGGTTTTGGTTGCAAAATGCAGCCCCAAAATGCATCAAGAATAAAATGGCCACCATCTGTTTCAAAAGGATTTTTTCCATTCATTCGCAATGCAATTTCTCCAGAAAGCCCTAAATCCTCAGCGACTTTTTCGATGGCTCTGCATGTTGTATGGATACCAAATGGATTAACTTCAATTGGTAGTGCAAAAGCACCAAGTCGTTTTACCACCTTTGTTTCATCAGCAATGACAAGCATTGCACGAGATGCCGATGCTACAATTTTTTCATACAACAATGCTCCCCCTCCACCTTTAATGAGCATCATCTCAGGACCAATTTCATCTGCTCCGTCAATATCAAGATCCAGTTCAGGTATTTGTTCTAAAGTGCTAACAGGCACTCCAAACTTACGACAGAGTTGTTCAGAATATCGTGAAGTAGCAACACCAGTCACTCGCAAACCATCCGCAACACGCCCACCAAGAAGACGAATAAATTCATTGACTGTCGAACCAGATCCAATACCAAGCCGCATATCATCTTCAATAAATTCAAGCGCTTTAATAGCTGCCATTTTTTTTAACTGCTGAACATCCATGAATGACTTTGCCTTTTATCCGTATAAGCAGCATTTATCACCCCTATTACCACCGATAATAATGATAATAAAAGATAACCTCTTGACGCAATCTATTTAAATTTACCATCATCTTTTGCTTGAAGAGATGTTACTCGTTATAGAAATATATGATAAGAATAAAATAGAATAATCAACAATTATCTTTTTTATTTCTTTGAGAAAATTTATTAGCATTTTTCTCATTCAATAAGAATTTTTGATTTATCTTGTGCTATCAATAGGATGCACATATCAATTTTTTGAAAAATTTAAAATGATCAGATATAAAAATCATCTATTTCTAGAAAACTGTAGATTATTATCTCGTTTCAATAACTTTGATAAACTTACTAATTTAAATACCGCAAAATTTTATCAGAAGAGTCTTCTATTATTTTTTGTTTTGTCATTATCCAAATGTGAAGCAAAATATGATAGATTATATTTTTTATGAATGCTGTCTGTGCATATTCCATGGTCTATGAAACCCTAGCGAAGACCAAATAATATCTCCACCTTTGGTCATCATAACGCTTCCTCGTGATAACAATTGTTGAGGCGTAAATATTATTTTTGCCTTCTTATAACATGTTGGATTACGCATTACAAATGTATGAATGAGAATATCTGCCTCTACACATTGATCTATTTCTCTCTGTAAAACAACCACTTTTAATCCATTCTCTAATAATGACGTACATACATGATAATCACAAATAAATTGTCCGTGCAACGAAGGACCATATTTTGTTGGTTTAATCGTTTCATTCACACGAAATGACTTTTTCCATATGGATGTCGTGAACTTAGAAATATGGTAACGATCAATATATAATTTTTTATCATGGATAACGCCCACGAGACGCATATTATCTGCTATAATCAGTTGTACAGGTGAATGCATTACGCAAATAGAAATACCAGCCAAAATAAACAAACTAAAAAAGAGCCGGATGAGTGTTTTGCAAAAAGTCAGTCCAACCAAGCCTATACTCAATAAAACCAACGCAGATAACGGCATAAAACCAGGATTCAAACCAGGAGAAATAGCCTTGATAACATGCGCAATCTTTATCACAAGATCAACACCAAACCCCATAATTTGAAGGGGGAGCCATTCGAATCCTCCTAACATTGCGAGGACTGCAATTAATCCAAAAGGAATGACGAAAATTGAAATGACAGGCAAAGCAAAAGCATTACTGATAATGCTCAAAGATGCCGTATTAGAAAAATGATACGCAGCATAAATTCCACTTGCACTCCCTGCAACAAGGGAAGAAGCACATGTTGAAAGCATCGATAAGAAAGCAAAATTTATCACTCCTCCTCCAACATAAGAGGGTGTTGTTTTTCTTTTACGAAAAAATGATCTTCCACTCCACCAATCAAAAAAAGCGATCAAAGCAGCAGTCGCAGAAAAGGACATTTGAAAGCTAGGACCTAATATTTCATGGGGTGTCATCGCCAGAGTTATCAACCCTGCAATAGAAAAATTACGCATTGTTATAGCAGAGCGATTACACAATATAGCAACCAACATAACAGCAATCATCACAAAACTTCTTTGCGCTGATATTGCTAAGCCCGACAATAACAAATAAAAAGCTGTTATCATAAACGCAACGATAGCAGCAAATTTTTTACTGGAATAATAGGAAGAAAAAACTGGAAAAAATGCTAAAAAACTACGGATACTCAAAAGAACTATGCCGCTTAACAACGCCATATGTAAACCGGATATTGATAAAATATGGGCTAATCCAGCCGTACGTAATGCTTCATTTGTCTCATTTGAAATGCCAGCACGCTGCCCTGTTATAAGAGCAGCAGCAACACTCCCCTTTTCTCCTTCAAGGGCTATACGGATTCTTTGTGTCATCTTCGTGCGTAAATTTTCAATTTTCTGTAGAATGATAGCGAATATTCCATCAGGCTGCGAAACCGATATTTTTCTTGGTTTTCCTAAATAAACGCCTTGTGCCCCAATTCTTTTAAAATAATTATGAAAACTAAAGTCGTAGCCTCCTGGACGCACTGGCCCAGAAAATGCACGAATCTTAACTTTCCCATATAGTCCATCACCAATTGCTAAGCCAGATGGCAAATATCTTGCCGATAAACGAATACGATGAAGACTATGGCATAATATGGGCTTTTCTGTACTCAAAACATCCAAAACTAAACGAAATCCCCCTTTGGTGCCTAACTCAATAGAAACAATTCTTCCCGTCAATGTGGTGACGATGTCACTGCTTAACATGGGTGTTGCAATACGCCACGTTTCTATTTTTGCCGCCAAAACACCCAATATAATACAAAACAAAAATCCCACGGGAATCCATATTTTTCGATAAAAACGTGCAACATAGAATATTCCCAGAAAAATACTGACCAACGCCCCCAATTGTCCCCAACTTGGCTCCCACTCTAAATGAAAATAAAAAATGATTCCTAGAGCAAAAAAGATTAAAATCAGCGAAAAAAGGATACCAAAAGAAACTTCTTTATTGATACAATCTTCTAGCCATTTGCGAAAACGAATGATTACTTCTTTTGAGAGTGTCAATAAAAAAAGTTTTTGTTGGTTATAACTGCCGTTCTTTGCATCATCATATCTAGAAAAAATACTCTGCCCTATTTGACATGGCTTTTTTCTTTCTGTAACAGATTTTTCGGATAAACCCTCTTTAACTTTACTTTGATAAAACATCCGCCCCCCACTTTAACTCGCAATATGGCTATTGCACACCCCATCACCTATGCTAACATGATTTTTCTATAAAGTTCTATAAGTAATATCTCAGTTTAAAGGAAAATATTTCGTGTCTGTTATTACTCGTTTTGCCCCTTCACCCACTGGCTTCCTTCATATTGGTGGCGCTCGTACTGCTCTTTTTAATTGGCTTTATGCAAAACATACCGGTGGAAAAATGCTTTTACGAATTGAAGATACAGACCGAGAGCGCTCAACAGAAGCAGCTGTAAAAGCTATTATAGATGGCTTACACTGGATGGGGCTTAGTTATGATGGCACCCCTATTTCGCAATTTGAACGTGCTGAACGTCACCGACAAATCGCCGAACAGTTGGTCAAAGACGGCAAAGCATATTATTGTTATGCTTCACCTGAGGAGTTAGCTGAAATGCGTGAAAAAGCCCGTGCAGAAGGGCGCCCACCACGTTATGATGGACGTTGGCGGGACCGTGATCGTTCTGAAGCTCCTAAAGGTGTTAAGCCTGTTATTCGCATCAAAGCCCCTGAAGAAGGAGAAACGATTGTACATGATCGTGTTCAAGGTGATGTTCGTTTTCCTAATAAAGATCTCGATGACTTTATTATTTTGCGTTCTGATGGTTCGCCTACTTATATGCATGCTGTTGTCGTTGATGATCATGATATGGGCATCACACATATTATACGTGGGGATGATCATCTTACCAATGCTGCCCGACAAATGATCATCTTTAAGGCAATGGGATGGGATATTCCTGTTATGGCACACATTCCTCTTATCCATGGTGAAAACGGTGCAAAATTATCAAAGCGGCATGGTGCACTCGGTGTTGATGCCTACCGAACAATGGGATATCTTCCTGCTGCTTTGCGCAATTACCTTGTCCGTTTAGGTTGGAGTCATGGTGATGACGAACTGATGTCGCTTAAAGATATGATTTCTTGGTTTGACATTGAGGATATTAACAAAGGTGCTGCTCGTTTTGATCTCAAAAAGCTCGATTCCATCAACGGACATTATATGCGCATGAGTAATGATCAAGAACTTTTTGATGCCGCTCTTAATATTCTACCAGAAACCGATAGGGGAGCACAAATTATTGAAAGACTTGATGAAAAACGCCGTGTTCAATTTTTAAAAGCAATCCCACATTTGAAAGAACGTTCAAAAACACTGTGCGAACTGATTGACAATGCCTCCTTCATTTTTACGCAACGACCTTTACAACTTGATGAAAAAGCACAAATGCTCTTAGATAAAAATGGACGAACCATTTTAAATGATCTTTATCTTGCCCTGAAAGCTTGCCCCTCTTGGGATACAAAAAACCTAGATGAAACACTTCGCTCTTGTGTACAAACACAGAATCTCAAATTTGGATCTATTGCCCAACCACTTCGCGCAGCTCTTACAGGATCTGCAACATCACCAGGTGTTTTAGATGTTCTTATTTTATTAGGACGCGATGAATCCCTTCATCGCATCAAGGACCAACTTATCACAACAATATGCTCATAATGTGTACTGAGTATATTTCCTCAAATAGGGATCTATACAGATATCTCAACGCGCCCTAGAAGAGTTTTTTATGTTATATCATTGAAATACATTTTTTATTGAGTAATAATGATCAATAAGGAAATATTTTTAGATTGCATGTACTCACTTTTAGAGGCAATCTACCATTAAATATAAGTAAGAAAAGCTTCAGTTATACATCCCCCACTCTGATGAAGCAGAGTCTTAATTTTTAGCAGTGAAGGATCTGAAAGGAATACCGAATGTCTGAGAATAACGCATATATTATTGTGAATGATAAAAAAGTAGAGCTTCCCTTGCGTAAAGGCACGAGTGGACCTGAAGTCATTGAAATTGCTTCTCTCTACAAAAAAGCCGATATTTTTACTTATGATCCTGGTTTTACTTCAACAGCTTCTTGTGAATCAAAAATTACTTATATCGACGGTGATAAAGGCATATTGCTTTATCGTGGTTATCCTATTGATCAATTAGCTGAAAAAGGAGACTTTCTCGAAAGTTGTTATCTTTTACTTTATGGTGAACTCCCAACACAGCAAGAAAAAAATGAATTTGATCGATGTATTATGCAGCATACCATGGTACACGAACAGTTTGCACGCTTCTTCCATGGCTTCCGCCGTGATTCTCATCCTATGGCCGTCATGGTTGCCTGCCTTGGCGCTATGTCTGCGTTCTATCACGACTCTATTGATATTACAGATCCTCACCAGAGAATGATTGCTTCTGTTCGTCTTATCTCAAAAGTTCCAACGCTTGCTGCTATGGCCTATAAATACAGTATCGGACAAGCATTTGTTTATCCACGTAATGATCTTAGTTATGCTGCAAATTTCCTCCGTATGTGCTTTGCTGTTCCTTGTGAAGAATATAAAACAAACCCTGTGCTTGCTCGGGCGATGGATCAAATCTTTATCCTTCATGCAGATCATGAACAAAATGCTTCTACATCTACGGTACGTCTTGCTGGATCCTCGGGTGCTAATCCGTTTGCCTGTATTGCAGCAGGTGTTGCATGCCTTTGGGGACCAGCACATGGTGGTGCCAATGAAGCATGTTTAAAAATGCTACAAGAAATAGGTTCTATTGAAAGAATTCCTGAATTTATTGCACGTGCAAAAGATAAAAATGATCCTTTCCGCCTTATGGGCTTTGGGCACCGTGTCTATAAAAATTATGACCCACGTGCAAAAATCATGCAAAAAACCTGTCATGAAGTTTTAAAAGAACTCAACATTCAAGATGACCCGCTTCTTGATATTGCAATAGAACTTGAAAAAATTGCCTTAAGTGATGAATATTTTATTGAGAAAAAGCTTTATCCCAATGTTGATTTCTATTCCGGCATTACATTAAAAGCTCTAGGTTTTCCAACTGAAATGTTTACTGTTCTTTTTGCATTGGCGCGCAGTGTCGGGTGGGTAGCACAATGGAAAGAAATGATTGAGGACCCTGCACAAAAAATTGGTCGTCCTCGACAACTCTACACAGGCCATGCTATGCGTGACTATGTTCCTATAGATGAACGTGCAAATTAAAAAAAGAAATCAATAAAGCTTCAGTTTACTGAAGCTTTATTGAGAATAATCCAAAAATATCCTTTAAGAATTTTTATAAAACGTGATTTTAAAACTCTTTTTACAGAGGTAACATCATCATAAAAATTTACTAAAAAATTCTAAGTTTTAAATTGAGAATACTCTTCTGCAAATTAGCCAAACATTTAGCAAAAAGAAATTGAAAATTTTACCTTATAATTCCCATTATCTTTAATGGAAGTGTATTCCCTGTCATTCCCTCATGTTTAAAAACCTTATTACATATTAAAATCTAGCAATGTCAGAATTTTACTTTCTATCTTCTCCAGATAAAATTGCAAAAGGCTTACATTAAGTGCTTCTTTAAAATGCCAAAAAATTCTTATCCCTTTTCAAGTAGATTAGAATAAAAATACTTTACATTTTATCCTGTTCAGAGCTGAAATTTTCTTTGTATTTAAGTTAATAGTTTTCCTTTTAAATATAACTTATTGATTTTTAAATAAAATTATTAAAAATCATCATATAATCAACAAGAGGTGTACTTCTTTCCTATATTTTTTATCCCCATACTTAATAAGAATAAATCATTTTTTTTGATAATGATATCCAGCATAATGATAGCAAAATGAACCCAGATAAATTTTTTACATTGCTCCAAAAGAGCTTACAGATTATAAAAATGCATGATGGTTTCATATTTGCCAGCTTATCTAATAGGAGAACATAATGAAATTATTAGCAGGAGCTCTTATAATAAGCGCAACACTGTTTACCCTATCGGCCAATTCTCAAACGCTGAAAATTGCAAGCGATGCCTCTTATCCGCCATTTAGTTATATTGACTCAAATAACGAACTTCAAGGGTTTGATATTGATATATCTTATGCGCTTTGTAAAAAAATGAATGTTGAATGTACTATTGTCACACAAGACTTCGAGGGGATGATTCCTGGTCTTCTTGCCAAAAAATACGATGCTATCGTTTCTTCCCTTTCTCCTACAAAAGAGCGCTTACAAAAAATTGATTTTACAGATCCTTACTACAATACTGTACTCGCTGTTATCGTTACCAAAAATTCGGGAATTAAAGAAATCTCAACACAAAACTTTAGAGGTAAAAATCTTGGAGTACAATCGAATACAACACAAGCTGCATATGCGGAAGATCATTATGCCTCTGAAAGAGTGAATATCAAACTTTATCCTACAGCAATAGAAGCTAATCGTGATCTTTTAAGCCATCGGCTTGATATCATTATCTTTGATAAATTAAAAGCATTAAATTGGCTTGAAAATGAAGGAAAAGATTGCTGTATCCTCCTAGGAACTCTAGAAGAAACAAAATTTCCTGTTGCAATTGCACTCCGTCAAAATAATAACGATCTTAAAAACAGTTTTAATAAAGCAATAGAAGAAATCCGCGCCGATGGAACCTATGAAAAAATTATGAAAAAATATTTTACTTTCAATATCGATTAGATATCACTATGAATTAAAATTCAGTTTTTATATTTAAGGAGTATTTTTTAACTCTTTATTGGACATGCAAAGATAATTGGAAATTCGGCAGTTTTATAAGAAAATTTACATTTATCAAAATAGTTTTTAATTGTTCCTCGATATCTAAACATTTTATAGAATATAATGACAACAATAAGGTTGTATTTTTATCGTATCAAAATCTAATTTTTTCTTTATGTTCAAATTGAATAGCCTTACTTTCAAGAAAAATCCTTAGTTTTTACTCATGAAATGATTCAAATCTATCATTTCGTGAAAATTAACCTATCATACAAGCAATAAGATATTTATTCTTTTTTTATCAATAAAAAAGATAATTTTTTTGATAATAATGTCCAACATAATGATCTAAAATAAACATCAATAAATTTTTGAATTGCTCCCAAAAAGCTTACAGATTATAAAAACATAGTGATTTCATATTTGCCCGCTTATCCAATAGGAGAACATCATGAAACTATTAGCAGGAGCTCTTATAATAAGCGCCGCACTATTCACCCAATTGGCTGATGCGAAAACATTAAAAATTGCGAGTGAAGGCACCTACCCTCCCTTTAGTTATATTGACTCAAATAATAAATTGCAGGGACTTGATATTGATATATCTTATGCACTTTGTAAAAAAATGAATGTTGAGTGTACTGTTGTCACACAAGACTTCGAGGGAATGATTCCTGGACTTATTGCAAAAAAATATGATGCTATCATTGCCTCCCTCTCTCTTACACAAGAGCGCTTACAAAAAATTGACTTCACAGATCCTTACTACGATACAGCACTGGCTGTTATTGTTACCAAAGCTTCGGGAATTAAAGAAATCTCAACACAAGACTTTAGAGGTAAAAATCTTGGTGTACAATCAAATACAACACAAGCTTTCTATGCAGAAGATCATTATGCTTCTGAAGAGGTGAAAATTAAACTCTACCCTTCCACAATAGAAGTGAATCGTGACCTTTTAAATCATCGACTCGATGTGATTATTGTTGATAAATTACAAGCATTAAATTGGCTTAAAAATGAAGGAAAAGATTGCTGTCTCCTCCTAGGAACTCTAGAAGAAACAAAATTTCCTGTTGCAATTGCACTGCGTCAAAATAATAATGATCTTAAAAATAAGTTCAATAAGGCGCTAAAAGAAATCCGTTTAGATGGAACTTATGAGAAAATTATGAGAAAATATTTTACAAGTGATATCTATTAAATATCAATATGATGTTTAAATAAAACCCGCTAGTTATTTCTAAAAAATATTATCTAACTCTTTCATGAGGAACACAAGAATGATTGAAAATTTAGCATTGCTATCATTTAGCAATGGTGGATGGGGAGCGGTTATACTTTCTAGTGCAGGAATGACATTGTCATTGGCATTATGTTGTGGACTTCTAGGACTTCCTCTAGGTCTTCTAAATGCAGTGATGATTCGATCCAATATTAAGATGGCCAAAGCGATGGCACGCCTCTTTTCAACGGTATTTCGTGGACTACCAGAGCTTTTAACTTTGTTTTTAGTTTACTACGGGTTACAAAGCCTTATTCAAAATGTCTTGGACTATTTTAATTTTGAAATCATGTTCAGTATCAATGCTTTTGTTGCTGGTGTTCTTGCGCTTAGTATGGTTCTTGCAGCTTTTTCTTGTGAAGTTTGGCTTGGAGCATTTAATATTTTTGATAAAGGCCAATATGAAGCGGCTAAAGCTTTAGGCCTTTCACGGTCAACCACATTTTTTCGTATTGTCTTCCCTCAGCTCATCCGAAATGCCTTGCCAGGACTTTCTAATAATTGGCTTACTTTACTGAAAGATACATCCCTTGTTTCAACCATCGCACTTGTTGACCTCATGCGACAAACGAACTTAGCTGTCGCTGCTACCAATAAACCCATGCTATTTTATCTTGTAGCATGCTTACTCTATTTGTTATTTTCAGCGGTTTTTACTGCAATCTTACGCCATTTGGAAACATACACTCAAATAGGCGATAAAAAGGTGCTACGTCAATGATTCCTGAGTGGCTTTATTTCCTTTTCAATCCTGATCTTTTAAGCCATTATGGACCAAAATTTATTAATGGCTTTATTGTTACTGTTGAGCTTGTTTCTATTTCTTGTTCTCTTGGTTTTTTTCTTGGTATGCTTATCGCTTTTGCACGTTTATCAAAAAATACATTTTTACAGTATTGTGCAAATGCTTATGTCTATTTTTTCCGTGGCTCTCCTTTATTAGTTCAACTCTTCCTTTTTTATTATGGACTTGGTTCAATGAATGACTTCTGGCAGCAGGTTGGTTTGTGGTGGTTTTTTAAAAACGCGTGGTATTGTTGTCTTTTTATTTTTACTCTCAATTCTGCTGCCTATCAATCTGAGATCTTTAAAGGAAGTTTTCTATCCGTAACAACTGGGCAACGTGAAGCATCAAAAGCTTTAGGTCTAAGCAACTCTGTCACATTTTTTAGAGTTATTCTTCCACAAGCAATGATTGTAGCATTACGCCCCCTAGGAAATGAGTTGACTTTAATGATTAAATCCAGTGCTCTTGCCTCACTTATTACTGTTTATGATTTAATGGGGGTTGCTAAACTCACTTATTCACGGACTTTCGATTTTCAAGTTTACGTTTGGGCTGCTCTTATCTATCTCTTTATCGTTGAACTCATTCATCGTTTTATTGTTTTTATCGAACAGCGCCTCACTCGATATTTACGGTAAATAAAATGATCATAAAAAACTTTACAAACAAAAATGTTGAATTAATCAAGTTATTCATCAATGAAAGAATAAAATAAGATGAATTTGAAAAATAATAAATCGATCTCTCCCTGTAAAAACCCTGTGATCTCTATTCGAAATCTAAATAAATGGTATGGAAACTTTCAGGTCCTACATGATATCAACTTTAATGTTCAAGCTGGTGAACATATCGTTATTTGTGGACCATCGGGATCAGGAAAATCAACGTTAATCCGTTGTATTAATCAATTAGAACAAGCACAAAAGGGTTCAATCTGTATCCATAATGTTGATATCCATACCGCTCCTATACAACAGCAAAAAAATGTTCTTCGTAAGATAGGAATGGTCTTTCAGAACTTTAATTTATTTCCCCACATGAGCGTTATACAAAATTGTATTTTAGCACCTATGACAGTTCAAGGACTTTCCAAACAACAAGCACAAGAACGGGCAATTCGCTACTTAACGCATGTTGGTATTGAAAAACACTGTGAAAAATATCCTTTACAACTTTCTGGTGGGCAACAGCAACGTGTTGCAATTGCCCGTGCACTTTGTATGGAACCTGAAGTCATGCTTTTTGATGAACCAACCTCTGCTCTTGATCCAGAAAGTGTGGGAGAAGTTTTAGACGTGATGGCTCGATTGGCCGATACAGGGATCGCAATGCTTTGTGTTACCCATGAAATGGGCTTCGCACGTAAAGTCTCAGAAAGAATACTCTTTCTAGAAAATGGAAAAATTGTTGAAGATACAGCCTCTGAAGAATTTTTTACTAATCCTAAAAGCCAACGTGCTTGTAATTTTCTTGCTAAAATTAAATATTAATCATTAACATATTGCTTTATTTATACAATTTTATTCCTGCTTTTTAAAAGAGTGATAATTATTTGTGCGCTAACAACCCCCGATGGTACTTCAGTTTTCATTTTCTGTTCTACCATCTCAAAGGCATCGAGTTGTGCCTGTCGTATTAAAGGATTAAACAAAAGTTGTTCTACTTGTCTTGCTAACATACCTGGGCGTAAAAATTCATCAAAATATTCCGGTACAATAGGCTTATCAGAAATAATATTGGGAAGAGCTGCACTCCATAAAATTATTTTAGGGAAAATAAAGAATTTAGAAAAACGATCAAGTTTATAGCAAAGGACTGTTGGAATTTTAGCTAATGCTAATTCAAGTGAAACCGTTCCAGATGCTGCAAGTGCAACATCTGCTTGTGCAAAAGCACGCCATTTTGCATCTTCACCAACTATAATTTCCACTTTGCTTTTCCAGCCTTGTACAAAATCACGAATTTTATCCGCTAAACGTGGTAATGTTGGTAAAATAATACGTAAATGAGGAATCCGTTGTACAAGAATCTCTACTGTTTCTCGAAAAATAGGCATTAAAGAACGAATTTCTAAATTGCGTGATCCTGGCAAAATAACTAATGTAGGCGATGATGTTTGTGTATCGCTCAAATTTCTTTGTTCTAATTGGCATTTTTTTTCTGACTGAACTATCAAAAGGGGAGGATATGTCAAAAGACGATGTCCAACATAAGTCGTGGGAGGACCACCCAAATCTTGCATAATCTTTTCTTCAAAAGGAAAAACCGCTAAAACATGGTCAACAAACTTGCGCATAGCTTTAGCGCGCTCTGGACGCCATGCCCAAACGGTTGGTGCAACATATTTAATGATAGGAATAGAAGGCGCTAAAACGCGCACCTTTTTTGCAACACGATGCGTGAAATCAGGACTATCAATAATAATGAGGCAATCAGGTTGTTCTTGTGCAATAAATTTGGATAAATTGCGAATATGTAGCAACAATAATGGTAGTTTTTTCAACACCTCCTTTAAACCTATTAAAGCAATATCATGGGAATCAAAAAAGCTTTTTAAACCTAATGCCTTTAAATGCCTCCCCCCAACACCAATCAAATGAATATTGCATCCTGTTTGTTGTGATAAACAAGAAATTAAATCGGACGCAAGTAAATCACCAGATTCCTCCCCTGAAACCACAGCAATCTTTAAGAAACAATTATTCATGAGCAAACTTTTCAAATGTCTCTATAAATAGAGAATATTTATTGGCTTTTTCTATTGTTGTTTTCACCGATAATATTAGACTTCTATTTGCCTCCACTGCAACACCAGATAAACCACTTTTTGCAATATTCATTATTGTCGCGGGCCCAATTGATGGTAAATCAACGCGATTATCCTGTTGTGGTTTTGCACATTTTACAAGAACGCCACCTTTAAGGGGAATTTGCCCTCTTTCTCGCATTTCACAAACACGCCATAACATATTATCAGTTCCCTCAGCGCCCTCCAGTGCAACCACCCTTCCTTGGACAACAACAACGGCTTGCCCGATATCTAATTGACCTAAAAGCTTTGCTGCTTCTGCTGCTAAAAAAATATCTTTTTTCTCTTTTTGCGTAGCACGCCGCACTGTTAAATCAAACTCTATAGGAGCTAAAAGATCTGCGACTATCTCGTGAGCACCAACAACACGAAAACCATACGTTTCAATAATCCGTATAAAAGCTTTTAATAACGCATCATCCCCTCTCTTCAAAGCTCCGATTAACTTAGGAAGAGCTAAAAATGTTGTCCAGTCCAGTCGCAATTGCTTAAGAAGTGGGCGCTTTTTCACACCACCTGCCAAAACAACATTATAAACTCTAGCCTCTTTTAAGATTTTAATGAGTCGCGCTAACTCTACAATTGATAGCTCGCAATGCTCATAGCGAGAAAGAACAGAATCTGCCTCACCACGCAAAAGCACAAGAAAAGGATTCTCTCCATTCTTCTCAAGAGCCTGCGCAACAGTAATCGGCAGAACACCATTTCCTGCTATAATAGCAGTACGGCCGGAAAGAAAACCTCTGGCTCCCCAAATAGGCATTTTTAATCCTTATATTCTTTTATTCTATCACCTTCAAATTTTGGTGTACAATAAAAACGTTTTCCTTCTTCCTTAATAAAATTAACTATATCAAGAACAGACTGAGAAGAAGAATAGAAAGAAGCAACATCACTGACACGCTCTTTAAATGGTTTGCTATGATCAAAAAGCATGGCAACCGCATGACGGAGTGCATGAATATCTTGACGCTCAAGTCCTGCACGCTTCATGCCAATAATATTGAGGCCAGCAAGTTTTGCCTGTACCCCAACAGCTGTTCCATAGGGAATGAGATCACCAACCAATGCCGATACACCACCAATAAATGCATGATGCCCAACACGAACAAATTGATGCACAGCAGCACCCCCACCAATAATAACATAATCACCAATAATAACATGACCAGCTATCATCGCATTATTTGCGAATGTTACATGATTCCCTACATGACAATCATGAGCGATATGCGCATAACAAAAAAATTGGCAATTATCACCAACAACTGTCATTCCTACACTCGAATCGGAACCCCTATGCATTGTTACGCCTTCACGAATCGTACAGTTTTTACCAATCGAAAGAGTCGTAGCCTCTCCCTTATGTTTATTATTTTGCGGATCTCCCCCCAAAACTGCATGAGAAAATACTTTACTCTTGGCTCCTAACGTTGTCTTCCCCATTATCACAACATGACTCATCAAACTGCATCCATCACCAATAACAGCATCTGAACTAATATGACAAAACGGTCCAACTTGTACATTCTCACCAAGCTGCGCTCCCTTCTCCACAAGAGCAGTTGGATGGATTTTTGTACCGGACATTTTTAAATTCCCATCAAATATCGTTTATTCTTCTTCGACAATCATCGCAGCAATTTCTGCTTCAGCGACGCGGACATCTTCTACTTTTGCAACGCACGAAAAACGTCTCATACCAGATCTTTTTTTCAAAAGCTGAACATGAATCTTGAGCTGATCACCAGGCATAACCGGCTTACGAAATTTCGCATTATCAACCGTCATAAGGTAAACTAAATTTGTTTGCTTATTGCCTAAATTTAAAAGTGCTATTGCTCCTGCCGTTTGTGCCATAGCTTCTAAAATCAAAACTCCAGGCATAACAGGCTTTGCGGGAAAATGTCCCGTAAAATGCGGCTCATTAATCGTTATATTTTTAATACCAATAGCTCCTTGTTCACCATCAATATCAACTATACGATCGATTAATAAAAACGGATAACGGTGCGGTAATATTGATAATAGTTTTTCAATATCGACAGCCTCTAAGTTTTTAGTCTTTTCACTGCTGATCATATCAGCGTTTCTCCTTTTTAACTTTTCCCATACTGCGCAACGTCGCTACTTCACGAAACCATTGTTTAAATGGTCGCGCTGGACTACCTCCCCATTTTTCGCCATCCGGAATGTCATTCATAACACCACTACGAGCAGCAATCTGAACACATTTACCTATTATGATGTGATCGGCTACTCCAACACCCCCGCCAAGCTGAGACATATCCCCTATCGATGTACTTCCCGCAACGCCACATTGAGCAGCAATAAGACAATAGCGGCCAATTTTTACATTGTGGGCAATTTGTACAAGATTATCAATCTTGCTTCCTTCACCAATAACAGTATCTTGAAATGTCCCACGATCAATTGTCGTGTTCGCACCAACTTCTACACCATCCTCAATAATAACGCGACCAAGCTGTGGAATTTTCTCGATTCCAGAAACGCCCCCAACATAACCAAAACCATCTTGCCCAATACAAACACCAGGATAAAGCTGAACCTTATCACCTATTATAGAACACTGAACTGTTACCTTAGGAGCAATATAGCAGTCACATCCAATACGGCAATTTTCACCGATAACAGCTGTGGATGAAATGAGAGTTCCTGCACCAATCTCAACATTTCTACCAATAACAGCTCCCGCTTCAATACACACATCATGTGCCAACTTAGCCGTTGGATGAATATGCGCATGCGATGAAATCCCCTTCGATCCTAACCAAGGCATTGGCTTGACAGAATCTGGAAACAAAATACGACCAATCTGAGCAAAGTCACGCTGTGGTGTGGATGTTACCAAAATTGCCATAGTTTCGGGAACTTTAAAAACAATCTCATTCGTACAAAAAACAGCAACAGCGGAACTGTCCAGTAAAGCATCAGAAAACTTCCGATGCTCTACAAAAACAAGAGAACCTTCCACAGCACTCTCAAGTGAAGAAAGAGTATTGATAACTTTATGAGAAAACTCTGGATTAAGAAGCTTTGCACCCGTCAACTCAGCAACATTTGCAACTGTCAATTGCCGGGACGGCGTAAAAAAAAATGTATCCGCCATCAAAACACTTTCTCTCCCAGCTTAAGCTATTCTCTTCAAGTTTTTCCTTCTTAAAATCACTCAAATCAGAACTTCGTAGAAATACCAAAATTCAATTGTTGCAAACGATCACCTTCCTGCTTCGTTATTGGCCAAGCATAATCAAAACGCAAAGGACCAAACGGAGAATCCCACATCAAACTCACACCTGCAGATGAACGCCAAGCACTTTTGGTATTGGTAACAGACGGTTCACCCTTAAAAACGGCTTTATAATTATTGCCATAAAGCGTGGCAATATCCGCAAATAAAGCACCGCGCAACCCGAACCCTTCAGGCACAACAGGGATAGGAAACTGTACTTCAGCAGTCGCATTCATATATGTTGTTCCCCCCAAGAAATAAACCTCACCCTTACTGGAAACCTGACGCGGACCTATTCCATTATATTTGAACCCTCGAATCATATCAGTATTCGCTTTAAACATATCGAAAATACGAACACCATCTCGGCCCATTCCGTGGATATAACCACCCCCAAAGGAAAGCAAACCAACAATATCCTTCTGGTCAGAAAGAGTCTTGTACATCATCGCCTTACCCGTGGTCTTCAAGAACTTTGCACTTCCACCAAGCCCTGCATATTCCTGAAGAAGATGCACGTACCATCCATCATGGGGGGATCTCATATCATCAATCGTATTATAGGTGAAACCATAACTAATTGATGAACGTTTCCAAGGGCTTTGTTTTGCAGCTTGAACAATCGCACCAGAATATTTCCCATATAATTCTATTACGTCACTCTCTTTGTCAAAATCGTACTCTCCGCCAAAATCATATTCTTCCTGTACATAAGAATAAGCTACATTAGCAGATAATTGATTATTAATAGGTAATGAAAACCGTAGCGATCCACCTGTCTGTCGTACATCATAGGCCTTATCAGCACGGTAAGTACTACGAAAAACATCAACGCCAGCAGATAAACGATACCCTAAGAAATAAGGATCAACAAATGATAAATTATAATTACGAGATTTTTCTTGCCCCGCACCTAATCCTAAACGAACATATTGACCACGTCCCCCAAGATTACGTTCGGTAACAGAAACTTCAAGTGACATACCAGGACTTGTTCCCCCTGTTGTATATCCTCCAGAAAGAGAGAGATCTCCTGTTGAAGCTTCAACGACATCTATTACCAAAATAACTTGGTCAGATTGATCTGTGGGCACCATTGAAATATTAACGGCTTTGAAGAAACCTAAACTTTCTAGACGACGTTTTGCCCGCTGTAATAAAGTTTGATTGTAAGCATCCCCTTCGTTTAAATCAATCTCACGGCGAATGACGTAATCACGCGTTTTCTCATTGCCACGTATATCAATACGCTGAATATAAGCACGTGTACCCTGTTCAATATTATATAAAATTGAAATTGTATGATTTGCTAAATTACGATTTCCCCGCGGCTCAACTTTAGCAAAAGCATATCCCGAATCAGCAACCTTGTTATTAATAATTGCAACAGACTGTTCAATATCTTCTGCGCTATAAACATCACCTGGCTGGGTTTTAAGCACCCTTTTCACAGATTGAACGTCAATTCCATCAACATCACTTTCAACCTGAATATCACTAATTTTATAGCGCACACCCTCATCAAGAACGAAAGAAATTTTATATGTATTGCTTGCTGCATCAAAAGTCGCTTTAGAAGAGACTACACGAAAATCTGCATAACCACGATTATAATAAAAGCGACGTAAAGCTTCTTCATCAGCAGCGAGACGCTCTTCACTGTAAACATCACCTCCCAATAACTTCGAAAAAATTCCTGAAGTTTTTGTTGAAATCACATCACGCAAACGACGACTTCCAAAGACACTATTCCCCTTAAAAGTGATATCACCAATCTTTGTTTTTTGCCCTTCAACAACATTAAATACTACATTAACTCGCCCTTTTCCAAGGTTAATCGTTTGAACGTTGACAGTGATATTATTACGACCAAGAGTTTTATAAGCTTCACGAATTGTATTTATATCAGCAGAAAGCTTAGCAGAATTAAAAGGCTCATTCGGTTTTAAAGAAATAAACCGCTTAAGATCTGGGTCTTTAAAAGATTTATTTCCCTGAAACAATATCTGATTGACAACCTCATATTCTTTTACGAATACAACCAATTTATCACCTACCGGATTTATTTTAACATCATAAAATAAACCCAATTCGAAAAGATTCTTCACAGCATTATCAACATCAGCACTGGAAACCCCTTGTCCAGCCTTAATCCCCATATTGTCTCGAATCGCCTGAGAACTTACAAACTTATTCCCACGAACCTCAATAGAACGGACTACAGACGCTTGCATTTCTCCAACCGCAGCAATTGACATAAAAACCGTTGCCGGGGCAATCATCCCCATCTTTAACACCAATACAGATGCTGCATTTAAAAACTTTGAATTTGTAGTCATTGGCTTTTTTACCTTACTCTTGTTCCTTGGACATGATGCCTTAAAAAGCTAACTGCCATAACAACCTTTTTACAGCGAGACTTTTCATTCCTTAATTACTCATTATAATGTACGACGCCACAACATTTTGCAGACATGGTAAACAACCTTCAATTTGTTTTCGCTATTATTACTCAATTTATAAAGCGTTTTCCATAATTTAATTAGCTAAACCAACAAAAATAATCATTAAAAAAGACAAAGATCATAAAAAGGAGAAGAATGGAAAAACCTAAACGAAAAATAATTCCCTGAATTTTAGCAGATATTTTCCTCCTAGTAATGACCTCAATGACATGCAATAAAAGATGCCCACCATCAAGCGGTAGAATCGGAAAAAGGTTAATAAGCCCAACACTTATTGAAAGAAAAGCTGCCAAATTCAACAAAGAAACAAAACCTGTCTCGCTCACTTTCCAAGCAATTTTAACGGTTTTAGAAGGTCCACTTAGCCGACAACGGTCCTCTTTTCCTCCTATTAAACGACTCATAAAAAGAACGGTTTGAGTGACGATAAACACAGTACGATCTGACGCTTCTCTTACAGCTGTTACAAAACCATAGCGAATATGTTTTATATAAGTTGGATCTAAATGTGCAGGATTATTTAAATCAATAGGAACACCTACACCTATCATAGCACTTCGTGTTCGATTACCAAATCCATCATCTCGCTCAACGATTTTCGGGGTAATCACCGTTGTAAAGAATCGCCCCATGCGTTCTATTTTAAACTCTATGGGTTCTCTTCCGTGAAAAGCTACATAATTCATCAAATCTTCAAAACTTTCAACCCGTCGTCCATCCATTTCAACAAAACGATCACCTAACTCCAAACCGGACTGAAGAGCAGGGCTATCTTTTACCAAAGAACCAACAACGGGCTCAATGGCTACACGACCATAGATAAAGAAAAAAAATGTTAGAATAACAACAGTAAAAAGGGCATTGAAAAAAGGACCGGCAAAAACAGTTGCTGCTTTTTTCCAAGCATGCGCACTAGCAAATGAACCATCAACAATCAGAGATGATTGGGATGATACCATATCGATTTTTTCCTCATCCCCAACAAACTTTACATACCCTCCTACGGGGATAAGTGCTAAGCGCCACTTCGTGCCATGCTTATCTGTATAACTCGCTATTTCTGGCCCAAATCCAAGCGAAAAAACTAACGCCTTAATACCACACCACCGACCAATGAGATAATGCCCAAATTCGTGCACAAAAATGATAATCATAATGATGAAAAGAATACTCAAACTTCTTAAAAGAAAATCACCCATAGTGACGATATAATTTAAAAGTCCCAAACTACCTTCTCCCAATTAGATCATACTAAAAAGATTAAAAGGTGCATCCATATCAGACATAAATGAACCAATTAAATAAAGAAGAAAAGCTGCCCCTACCAATCCATCTATACGATCCATAAAACCACCATGTCCAGGCAATAAAGAACTAGAATCTTTAACAGAAAACCGTCTTTTGAGCCATGATTGCCCTAAATCACTCAATTGTGAAACAATTGACAAAACAAGTGTAAGAAGTGGCACAAAAAAACTTGCTAAATTTATATCAAAAAATCCAAAAGAAACCCATATACCACCGAAAACTCCGACAAATGTACCACCAAGTGCTCCTGACCATGTTTTATTAGGAGAAAATTGTGGTGCTAATTTAGGTCCCCCTAATGCACGTCCGATAAAATACCCACCAATATCTGTTCCCCACACTATCGTAAATAAGAAAATAACAACTTGGAACCCCAACATTTCATGATCCCGTAGAAAGCATAAAGCAACAACAGGAAAAGATGCATATAAAAAACCACAAAAAACCCAACCACTCTTTTTTATAGATATAATAGCCAACACCGCAGCCAAAACGATTAAAACACAAAAAATCAATGAAGCAGATACACTCAACACTAAAAAAAAGCCAAAGATCAAATAAAAGGTACTTGCTAATATTTTTTGTAAAATACACCATTTCTCTTTAGTAATACTCATCCACTCATAAAGAACAAAACCGCCAATACACCATACAAATAAAAAAAAGAAGATTCCTCCCAACCATGTTAGATACAACGCAATAACGCCAAACACAAAAGCTGTCAGAACACGATAAACCAAATTAGACAAAACAACATCCAAACAATAAAAATAGAAAATACAAGCTCTAAAATTGACGCAAGAAAAACTTCCCTACGCAGTATTTTTATTTCATACTTGTATAAATTTCTCTTATAATTTATCATAAATAATTCAGTCTACAAAGATAGCGCTTTTGAGACCAATAATCAATGAAACCAACTTCAAAAATCTCCGTCAGGATTAATCCTAAAATATTTTTTTTAATATTTTCTCAAATATAAAATGAAAAAGCAGCTATCTATCTCCCATATGAATTAACTAATATAGCTTTCGTATAACAACACTTCTCTATCAACTATTCGTCATTGAAAAACGAATTACGCCACATAACATCTGCTTGATCGATTATACTCACATGTTTTATAATGGGAAAATAAGAGAAAGGTTAGGCTTATTTTTTGCGTTATATTCTTTCCCCAACCCTCATCTTAGAATATTTGAATAATTTCTAATAATACTTTCATTATGTAGTTTAACAAAGACATGCTAAACTAAAAGCCCTCACCATGCTGCTCAATAGTGTCTTCCTGCAAAGAGCTTGATTTACCATGCAGATTAAAAAATAAAAACATCTGCCCTTTCAAATCAATCCCTCCCATATCAAGATGATAAAACGATAAAATACCTTCCTGCATCACACCTTGCTATCACAGAGCACTCTACTTCCTACTATTATCCATAGAAACAATTTACAGGCTGGAAGTATAACATCTTTCTCTAGCGACAAAACCGTCTTAAACGTGCATAATTTCAGATTCTTTTACGGCTAAAATTTTATCAATATCAGCAATCGTTTCATCTGTGAGTTTTTGAACTTTTTCAGACAAACTATGGGCTTCATCTTGTCCAATTTCACCATCTTTTTCTAACTTTTTCAAATTGTCCATACCATCCCGACGAACATGACGTGTAGCAACACGCGCTTGCTCTGCATAGTGATGTGCAATTTTTACAAGTTCTTTACGGCGCTCTTCATTCAACTCAGGCAAAGGAATACGTAAATTCGTACCATCAGTTATGGGATTTAAACCAAGACCAGAATCGCGAATAGCGCGCTCTACAGCTCCTACCATCGTTTTATCCCATACAGAAACAGAAAGCATCCGAGGTTCGGGAACAGAAATATTAGCAACCTGATTTATGTGCACAACAGAACCATAAGATTCAACGGTCAACGGTTCTAATAAACTGGCCGATGCACGTCCAGTCCGCAAACCACCTAATTCATGTTTAAAAGCCGCAATAGCACCATCCATGCGACGTTTCAGATCATCCATAATTGATGTAACATTCATATTTCTGTCTCCTTCAATTGTCCTTTGAAGCTTACCCTTATTCCGATACTATTGTAAAGCGTCCTGTTCCATTCAAGACCTTAGCCAAACCGCCTTTTTCATGAATGGAATACACAATAATCGGTACATTGTTCTCACGTGCTAAAGTGACCGCCGTTGAATCCATAACAGATAACCCCCATTGTAAAACTTCAACATGTGTTAATTGGTCAAAACGCTTAGCCGTAGGGTCTATCTTTGGATCTGCTGAATAAATACCATCAACTTGTGTTCCTTTAAGAAGGACATCCGCACCAATCTCTGCTGCACGTAAAGTAGCAGCAGAATCAGTGGTAAAAAATGGGTTTCCTGTACCACCCGCAAAAATAACAACTTTTCCCTGATTCATATAAGCTATTGCTTTACGTTGCGAGAAACTTTCACAAATTTGTGGCATAGCAATCGCAGAGAGTACAACAGTTTCAACCCCTAATTTTGTCAAAGATGTTCGCAATGCTAAAGAGTTAATAGCAGTTGCAAGCATTCCCATATGATCCCCTGTCACTCGGTCCCCACCACGCGAAGCAACAGCAACGCCACGAAAAATATTTCCCCCACCGATAACAACCGCAACTTCTACCCCCATTGTGCGCACTTCTGCAATATCAGCGGCAATACGGTCTACAACAGAAACATCAATGCCAAAACTCTGCCCCCCCATAAGAGCTTCACCAGAAGCCTTTAAAAGAATACGTTTATACGGAAGTGCTAATGCCATTAATAATCTCCCCAAAAGCACATTGACTTTTTGCTTTTGACATCACGAAGGGCACCACTTTTTTCACGTGACGCCCTCTCAACAATTACATTGCTCCCATCAGAGATTCTACAACCAACGATATGATTTTAAATCTCTGATCAAGAGTTTGCAATAACTAGCCTTTTACAGCAGCAGCAACCTCTGCAGCAAAATCAGACTCCTCTTTTTCCACACCTTCACCCAATGCAAAACGAATAAAGCCTGTAATTTTTGCTGGTGCGCCAATTGATTTTTCAGCATCCTTTAAAGCTGCCTCAACAGTCATATCAGGATTCATAACGAAAGCTTGAGAAAGCAAAACAACCTCTTCAAAAAACTTACGCATACGTCCTTCTACCATTTTTTCAATGATATTTTCAGGCTTTCCAGACTGACGTGCTTGATCTGAAAAAATTGCTTTTTCACGTTCAACAGCAGCAGCATCAACATCTTGTGCTGTAAGCGCTAAGGGATTGGTTGCTGCAATATGCATCGCAACCTGCCGACCAAAAGCAAGAGCAGCCCCTTTATTTCCTGTTGTTTCAATCGCAACCAAAACACCAAGCTTACCAAGACCATCAGCTACACTATTGTGTATATAAGTCGCAACAACACCATTCTCAACAGACAATTTAGCGGAACGACGAAATGTCATATTTTCGCCAATTGTACCAATTGCATCTTTAATCGTAAGCTCTACAGTCTTCTCAGAACCTGGATAAAGAGAAACAGAAACAGATTCAACATCACCTGGCGTATCTAAAGCAGCAGTTGCTACATTGCGCACGATATCTTGGAATCCGGCATTGCGTGCAACAAAATCTGTTTCAGAATTAATCTCAACCAAAACCGCATTTAAATCTTTTGATACGACTCCGATTAATCCTTCAGCCGCTGTACGACCGGCCTTTTTATCTGCTTTAGCTATTCCTTTTTTACGAAGCCAATCAACAGCAGCTTCCATATCACCACTGGTTTCAGCTAGAGCGGCTTTACAGTCCATCATACCAGCGCCAGATAGTTCTCGAAGTTCTTTTACTTGTGCAGCAGTAATGCTCATATTTGCCTCTTTATTTTGTAATAGTGAAAGCGTGCAAAACCCCTCTGCACGCCTATAACTTCTTCTTTAGACAATAAAAGTACCTTAATTAGGCGTTTTATATTATTCAGAAACTTCTGCAACCGCATTTTCTTCCAAAATAGGCTCCACAGGCGCATCAACTTGAGCTCCTAAATCGATACCCATTGCTCCTTGCTGGCGTGCAATACCATCAAGGGCGGCACGAGCAAAAAGATCGCAATAAAGAGAAATTGCACGTGAAGCATCATCATTACCTGGTATCGGATGCGTTACATCATCAGGATCGCAATTTGTATCAATAATAGCAATAACAGGAATGCCTAAACGTTTTGCTTCCTGAAGGGCAATATTTTCTTTATTCGTATCGATGACAAATATAAGATCTGGAACAGATCCCATATCTTTAATACCACCAAGCGCACGATTAAGCTTTTCACGGTCACGTTCAAGATTTAAACGTTCTTTTTTGGTAAAACCTTGCGCCTCAGCAGCAAGAATTTTGTCAAGCTTTCGCAAACGATGTATCGAATTGGAAATCGTTTTCCAGTTTGTGAGCATGCCGCCAAGCCAGCGTGCATTAACGTAATACTGGGCAGAACGATTCGCCGCATCAGCGATAATGTCAGATGCTTGCCGTTTCGTACCAACAAAGAGAATACGACCACCACGCGCAACAGTATCTGAAACAAGTTTAAGCGCTTGGTGTAAAAGCGGAACGGTCTGAGCAAGGTCAATAATATGGATATTATTACGCTGACCATAAATATAGGGAGTCATTTTGGGATTCCAACGATGAGTCTGGTGACCAAAATGAACACCTGCTTCTAAAAGCTGGTGCATAGTAAAATCGGGTAGTGCCATAAATCTTATCCTTTCCGGTTCAACCTCCGCGGAAAAAGCAGGAAAACCTACTACCGGCGGATGCTTGCTAGAATTTTCTCACAAATTATTTGCAAACACCCAAACTCCGCGTGTGGAATAGCGCAAACATACTAATATTTGATTCTTTTTCAAGTCATTTTCTTTAATCATTTAATATTTGCATTTTCACATTGATTAAGATCTTTTCCAAGTTCCAAGAATTCGAGACTGTTCAATTTTGCACGCACTGAAAAAGTTCCATAATCTATATGAAGATCACGCATGATACCATTCTCATTTAAGAGAAAACTGCTACGATAAACCGGCAAACCATCTTTATTTTCTCCATCATCAAAATAAGAAATTGTAACAGGCCAATATTCGTCTTCATCCAATTTTCTCACTTTTTCCGTTTTGCTATCAGATAAAAGCGCCTTCTTTTCCCCTATGATGATACTTTCTTTTATAACTTTATCTGCTTTATTTGTCCCATCAAATACAGTAGCATTGTAAAAATGATGCCCTGCTTTTGCATGGCGGATAATATTTTTTAGTTGCATCATTGGAAATTCAGCCATTGCAAGCTTATACTCTTTTTCCTTTGGCTTTTTTAAGGTAACTGTAATACCATCTTGAGTACGCTCCGCGACCCCCTCAGCACGATGCGCAACCTCTTCTCCCTCTTGATCTGTAATATTAAAACGAAATGTACGGCTATCTCCTGTTTCATAACTCGTCGTCTGTTGATCCGTTAAACGTACCGGCATATCTTCAATGTGAACACGACTAATAAAACGAAAACGTGTGCTATAGCCTTGGCATGCCGAACCAGTAAGCTCGTAAACCATTCGCCCTGACATCGCAGAAATTGTCATGTCATGAGAAACGCTATCGAGATGAAAATCATAAATTGCTCGATGAGGCACAATAAAAATAGGCTCTTCAGCTCTCGCTGTACATAAAAAAACAATATATAAAATTATTATAAATAATGATCTAATCATTCCCAAATTCCAAACTTTATCCCCGTTGCATAACATCATACAATAAGGCAAAAAAGGCTAATTTCTCAATTAACCACACATTTCCTTAAATCAAAAAATAGATTATACAATGAATGTATTATAGAGCAGCTATGGAGTTTAAATTATGACCAATATGATTGAAAAAAACTTAGAGAAATTCGGAATCACTCTTCCTGAAGTAATCTCCCCCCTTGCCAATTACATCACCACTTCACAAAGTGGCAATCAACTCTTTATTTCTGGACAACTCCCTCTTATTAATGGAAAACCAATAGCCATCGGTAAAGTTGGTGCAACTGTGAATACCGAACAAGCCCAAAAAGCATCCGAAGCTTGCGCTCTCAATATTCTCGCTCAACTCAAGGCAACTCTGGGTGACTTAAATAAAATAAAACGTGTGGTAAAAATTACTGTTTTTGTGGCTGTAGATTCTCATTTTACCGATATTCCTTTTGTTGCCAATGGAGCTTCTAATTTATTCGTCAATATTCTTGGTGAAATTGGAAAACACGCCCGTTCTGCTATTGGTGTTGCCTCTCTTCCTATGGATGTTCCTGTAGAAGTTGAAGCCATCATAGAAATCTAAGCCTTTATATAATACAGTGCACCATCCTAAATATAACTAAAGTCAAAATACTTCTTTGTCTTACACTCTGATAAAATTTGTATTTTTTCGTTTTTAATTAAAATCTTAAACTTACAATAAAAGGAAATATTTGTATGAAACAAGCTTATGATAATAACAATATTTTTGCTAAATTGATTCGCAATGAAATCCCTTCTGTTCGTGTCTACGAAGATGATGATGTTATTGGATTTATGGATATCATGCCACAGGCACCAGGTCATACGCTGGTCATTCCTAAAAAAGGCTCTAGAAACTTACTTGATGCAGATACTGAAACATTATTTCCTGTTATTAAAGCTGTTCAAAAAATTGCAAATGCCGTCAAAAAAGCCTTTCAAGCAGATGGCATAACTGTCATGCAATTTAATGAAGCAGCTAGTCAACAAACCGTTTATCACCTCCATTTCCATATTATACCACGTATGGAGGGAATAGAACTTACCCCTCATAATAATATAATAACGCCTACAGAAATACTTGAAGAGAATGCAAAGAAAATCCGTGCAGCCTTATAACACACTCTTAAGTTGTTGTGCTTTTTTTTCCTACACGTTTTTTTGTAAAATTTTCCATTTTACTTTTCTTTGAACTTGCAGATATATCGGAAGATGAAATTTCTAACTGTAAGCTTTCTTTTTTGCCATTTGATTTTTGTGTCAATACGCGAACAATGCCACCGTTGCGTAACTTTCCAAATAAAATTTCATCAGCTAATGGCTTTTTAATATATTCTTGTATAACACGCCCTAATGGGCGTGCTCCCATCTGAGAATCGTATCCCTTATTGGAAAGCCATAAAGTTGCAGAAGGGCTTAATTCAAAACAAATTCCCCTATCAGCTAATTGTGCTTCAAGCTGAAAAATAAATTTTTGCACTATCTGCTTGATGATTAAATGAGATAAAGGTGCAAACGGAATAATTGCATCTAACCGATTACGAAACTCTGGTGTAAATAACCGATTGATTGCTTCTATATCCTCACCATCACGATGTACCTTCCCAAATCCAATAGCTGATTTTGCCATATCTGAAGCACCAGCATTGGTTGTCATAATCAAAATAACATTGCGGAAATCAATTTTCTTACCATTATGATCTGTTAATCTACCATAATCCATTACCTGCAATAAAATATTAAATAACTCTGGATGTGCTTTCTCAATCTCATCTAGCAATAGGACTGCGTGAGGCTTCTGATCAACAGCATCTGTAAGAAGACCTCCTTGATCAAACCCTATATAACCTGGAGGAGCTCCGATTAAACGTGCTACCGTATGCCGTTCCATATATTCTGACATATCAAAACGCAATAATTCAATGCCTAAAGATGATGCAAGCTGTTTTGCAACTTCAGTTTTTCCTACACCTGTTGGTCCTGAAAATAAATAACTTCCTATTGGTTTATCCGGTTCGCGTAAACCTGCTCGCGCCAATTTTATGGATGAAACTAAGACGGAAATTGCCTGATCTTGCCCATAAACAACATGTTTGAGTTCTCTTTCAAGCTTACTCAATATCTTCTGATCATTCCGAGAAACTGTTTTTGGTGGAATTCTTGCAATTGTAGCAACAGTAGCCTCAATTTCTTTAACACCTATACTCTTCTTGCGTTGTTTTTGTGGCAAAAGCTTTTGCGCTGCGCCACTTTCATCAATAATATCAATTGCTTTGTCAGGTAACCTACGGTCAATTATATAACGTGAAGATAATTCTACGGATGCCTTCATCGCCTGATCTGTATATTTAATCTGATGAAAATCTTCAAAGTAAGGCTTCATCCCCTGCAAAATCTTAATCGCATCTGTAACAGAAGGTTCATTAATATCAATCTTCTGAAAACGACGCTCTAAAGCACGATCTTGTTCAAAGAATTTGCGATATTCTCTGTAAGTCGTCGAACCAATACATCGCATAGTTCCAGAAGATAATACAGGTTTTAAAAGATTTGCTGCATCCATATTTCCCCCTAATGTCGCTCCTGCTCCAATTAAGGTATGAATTTCATCAATAAATAAAATAGCATCTGGATACAGCTCAAACTCTTTAATAACTTGCTTTAAGCGTTCTTCAAAATCACCGCGATAACGTGTACCAGCAACAAGTCCCCCCATATCAAGAGAAAATATTGTTGCATTTGATAAAACTTCAGGCACTTGCCCATCAACAATGCGCTTTGCTAATCCCTCAATTATAGCGGTTTTCCCCACTCCAGGATCACCAACCAAAAGCGGATTGTTTTTTGACCTTCGACATAAAATCTGAATCATGCGTGAAATTTCTATTTCACGGCCAATTAATAAATCAATTTTTCCATTAAGTGCTTTACAATTGAGGTCAACACAATAATTCGTTAAAGCACTTGTTCCTCTTTCACCATTATCCGAAATCTGCTGATCTAATTGCTCTTCAAGTCCTTCAAGTAACATGGATAACCCATCATCACGTGTGATACCATGCGAAATAAAACGTACAGCATCATAGCGTGTCATTCCCATTTCTTGAAGAAAATATGCTGCATGGCTTTCACGTTCAGAAAAAATTGCAACAAGAACATTTGCCCCCGACACTTCATCTTTTCCAGCTGATTGTGCATGAATCACCGCACGTTGGATAACACGCTGGAAAAAAGCTGTAGGCTTTGTATCCTCATCAGCTCTAATCTGTTCATCTAACTCTGAGCGAAGATAATTGGTTAAGCGCTCTCGCAATTCCTCTACATCTACCTGGCAAGCCTGAATAACGGAATTTGCATCGGCATCATCTAATAGCGCAAGTAGAAGATGCTCTAATGTTGCGTATTCATGCCGTGCTTGAGTAGCAATTGTTAATGCACGATGCAAAACCTCTTCAAGACTAGGTGTAAAAGATGGCATAATTCCTCACTTCCATTCCATTACACATTGTAACGGATGTTCATTTTGACGTGCACATTCCCTCACTTGTAATATTTTCATTTCAGCCACTTCATAAGTATAAGTTCCACATTCTCCTATCCCACTGTGATGAACATTTAACATTATTCGCGTTGCCTCTTCGAAACTTTTTTTAAAAAAGTTCTTCAAAACGAAAACAACAAAATCCATAGGTGTGTAATCATCATTAAGCAAAAAAACTCGACATAATTTAGGTTTTTCGAGTTTTGCTCTAGCCTTAGGTATTATAACCGCACCATGCCTAACTTCATCCCAATTCTTGCCCTTTTCATTATGCATAATATGAGCTATAGAGTTTATTATGAGGATCTGTCCCATTATCGTTTTCCATGCAGCACATTTTTTATTAATTTTAAATTCTTTCATGACTATTGCAATACCTGTATGTATTAGAAAAAGATTCCCTCTATGGTTAGACTTCAATCACTCACTCATAAAATAACTTCTGTAAACAAATTAGTAATACCATTCGTCTAAACTGCATCAACAAATTACAGAAAAGGAAGCTTTATAGAAGTTTTTCAGGATAAATGGAGAAATAGGATACTGCAAGTGTATATTAATTATCAAAAAATTATGCGCTACTGTAAAACAATAGCAATTTCTTTTGTTGTGTTAGCTTTTTCTTACTGTTGGGCATCAGCTACACCTCAAGGAGCCTATCCTGATAAGTATGCGGCTATTGTTATAGATGCTACTACGGGAAAAACTCTATTTCAAGCCAATGCAACACTGAAACGTTATCCTGCTTCTTTAACAAAGATGATGACATTGTACTTACTCTTTGAAGCTATGCAGATGCGTCGTGTGACACCAAATACACCAATTCCCGTTTCACATTATGCAGCAATGCGTCCACCGACAAAAATTGGGTTTAAAGCAGGCCAAACAATTTCTGCAGAATCAGCAGCTAAAGCACTCATTACAAGATCCGCAAATGATGTTGCTGCTGCCATTGCAGAATATCTTGGAGGTAGTGAAAAAAAATTCGCTCAAATGATGACTGTAAAAGCTCGTAAACTTGGCATGAAACATACACATTTCGCAAATGCTTCAGGACTTCCGGATGTGCACAATTATTCTACAGCACGAGATATAGCGACTTTGTCATTAGCTTTACGTAAACATTTTCCAAAACAATATAAATTGTTCAAAACAAAAAGTTTTAATTTCCGTGGGCATAAAATTAACAGCCACAATAAACTCGTTAAAATAATGAAAGGTGTCGATGGAATTAAAACAGGATACACACAAATGTCAGGTTCTAATTTAGCAACTTCAATGCGTCTTGATGGGCGCTCTGTTGTCGCTGTTGTTATGGGAGGGAAATCATCTACTGCACGTGACGAGCATATGGCTAGCCTATTGAATCAATATTTGCCCAAAGCAAGCCAAATGAAAAGTGGTGAACGTTTAATGGCTTCTGTACGCTATCACTTACCGACTGGCGCCAATACTCCTATACCGACTATTAAAGCTGATTCAAGTAATTTTGATGATGAAATTTCGACTATGTTGACAGCATTTGCAGAACAACCTAAAAACTCCAATACCGCAATAACGGCTGTAAATAAGGTAATTATACCAATACCAAACCCTCAAAAAACTATACCGGTTGAGACTCATAAAATTGTAACAGCCTCTTTGTCCACAAATGCCGGATGGGCTATCCAAATTGGTTCTCTTCCTAGTGAAGAACAAGCAAAAACTTTACTTTTAAAAGCAAAAAATATAGCTTTTTCTACTTTAAAGCACGCATCTTCACACATGCAACTGTTTGAAAAAAATGGGCAGCGTTATTACCGAGCGCGCTTTACAGGGTTTCAATCAAAAAAAGCTGCATTTGATGCTTGCTCTACATTAAAGAAAGCAAATTTTAACTGCTATACTGTAGCCTACTAAAAATTTTTGAATTCTGCGTTAAGGATAGTATTATGACAGATAATGCTTTTGCTTCATTCCATAAAAAAGAAATTTTATTGAAGCAATCATCCCTCCTTTCATTGCGTTCTCTTCACGATGCTGCCGCAAAACTTACTGGTTTAAAATATAATTCGACGGCATTAGATACACAATCTCTTGTTAACCTTCTCATTTGCCAAACAATACGCAACCGTCGTCTCATAATGCCTCCTGTACGCATTCATTTACGCGTTGCTAGCCAAACTGGTAATGTGCCTATCAAAATCCGTCTAGGAGCAACAAATATTTAATTCTACAGACCATCTCTAAAAAATTATTTTATTATTAACCATTATCTACAGCCTTAGAAACTCCTTTGATAAACATACTTTTTTCTTATTATGGAATTGTGCTGACAGCTTTTCCAACTATCCAATACCTCCAAGCTTTCAATAAAACCATTATTAAAGACATAAAAAAACACCCAATATTTTTTCACTTTTGGATTTAATATAAAAATTATCCTTGATATCTTTTTGGAAAAAATGAATAGCTTCATTGGATGAAAACTTATCATTTTAGGGATTATTGTAAAAGTTCAATAAAGGAAGTCCCTCTTAATAACGGTCCCCCTTACAACATAAACGCTGTAAAAAATAATCTAACTCCTCTTACTTTTATTTCTTTCAACAGACAAAGAAAATTGGAAAATACAACAAATACTATCGATGAAAAAACGTAAAAGAAATTATCAGATTAAATATCATGATAACGATTTCCATAAGATTTTAATTTATAATTTATTTTTTGCATATTGAATAAGAGGTTTTCGTAAAATTCTCTTATTTTCCTTCTTATATTCAATCAGTCAAAATCGTTCGCTTGCTCATCACGAGCAAGATTGGCATTAAACTATAAAAAAGGATGATAGTGCTGGTTTTCTCCCTCTATAAATAAAGATGCTAATACTCTATAGGTTTTATACCATTCATGGAAAACTTACATTATACTATTCATATGTAAGATACTGATTTATAAAGATAGTTCATTATTTTGCATGTTAGATAAAAATCTCGAATATCGTAAGATTCTCTCATTTGAAATTTGTTTATGTTGAATCAATCCAAACCGTTCTCTTGCATATTACGAGCGAGATTAGTGTGTGGCGTGAGACCGCACCAAAAAAACTCAAAATGCCTATAATGAACCGTTTCAAATGCCAAGGGCTTTGGTCCCCATACAAGGGGGGGCTGGTAAAGTGTATAATCGTGCCAGCATACTCTTTTTATTAAGCATAAAGATGGGGATAGCTCAATGGATTTACTGTTATACCATTCACAGGTGCCATCGCGAAATGAGTTTGGGAGCGTTGAGAGATATTTCTTTAAAGCAAACTCATGAATGAGTAACACGATAATGTTCTATCGTGTGCATTCTATTCTCATGAGAATTTTGATAAATATTTTTTAATGTATATGCTATTATTTATTTTAGTTTTTTTGACGGTACAGAATTTATAAATAAAAAAGATATTTCCAATATATCTCTTAATTATTGTAAATTAGCATTTCTTTTCAAGGTATTTTTTACCATACTAGGTATCAAAAGATCTTCACTTCTAAAAATTAAAATCTTTAAAATTCTCTCTCCTCATCATAATTATTCAGATTTAACACAAATTTTCCTTGGATACTCAGGCATAATCTTCCATTACTTAAAAGATATGGCTATGGAAACTTTTAAAAGCCATAAAACCCAGCTAAAAAATAATGGCAGACTGATCACTAATTTTACTTTACGCTTTTTTATTTTTTCTAAATTAGACTTTTTTCCCATTTTAGAGACAAATCAGATAGATACTGATACTACTCCCCCTCCAAACTTGCATGCCAAAGCTACTATTCGTTAAGAAAACACTGAATCATCTCAAATTTATTTCAAGCTGCTGTTTCATTAAAGTGGAATTTTGATTTATAAGTAACAAAAAAACATAAGCTTTATCAGGAAATACGATCCCCCTCCCAAAAATTCCAGTTATGGATTGAAAAATGTTTCAGCTCCTAACAAGATATTGTATTGACTGCAAGACCACCTTTACTTGTCTCTTTATAGCGTTCACTCATATCATGACCAGTCTGGCGCATTGTTTCTATACAAGCATCAAGAGAAACAAAATGATCTCCATTACCATATAATGCAAGAGAAGAAGCCGTTACCGCCTTAACAGCTCCCATTGCATTACGCTCAATACAAGGAACTTGTACAAGACCTGCAACAGGATCACATGTCATTCCCAAATGATGTTCAAGCGCAATTTCTGCCGCATTTTCAATTTGAGCTGGCGTTCCACCTAACGCTGCGGTCAACCCTGCTGCGGCCATTGAAGATGCCGTTCCAACTTCACCTTGACACCCAACTTCTGCACCAGAAATAGAGGCATTATGTTTGATAACACCGCCTATAGCTGCTGCCGTTAATAGAAAATTATGTATTCCCTCTCGATCTGAATCATCATTAAATTGAAGATAATAACGCAAAACTGCTGGGACAACTCCAGCTGCCCCATTTGTTGGAGCTGTAACAACACGACCACCTGCTGCATTTTCCTCATTGACTGCTATAGCATATACCGAAAGCCAATCATTTGCCCAAAGTGGATAATTGCGATTTTTCTTTTGATTTTCCAAAAGCGTTTCATGCAGCTTTTTAGCACGCCTTAGAACACGCAATCCACCAGGCAACTCACCTTCTTGTGAAAGACCTCTATCAATGCAATTTGTCATCGCTGAAAAAATTTCATCAAGCCCTGTATCAAGAGAAGAACGCTCTATCTTTGTTTCTTCATTTAAGCGCTTCATTTCAGCAATTGAAAGTCCTGATTTTTCTGCCATTGATAACATTGCACCAGCAGAATCAAATGGATATGGCACCTCTAATGTTTCTGGTTGTATATTATCATTCATATGGCTTAATTCATCCTCAGTCACAACAAAGCCACCACCGATAGAATAATAAATCTGCCGCAACAGAACATTCCCATCAGTATTAAGTCCTTCAAAGGCTAGTCCATTTGTATGTCCTGGGAGAATTTTCTTTCGTTCAAAAATAAGATCACGCTGCACATCAAACTGATAAGCGAGATGGCCTTCTGGTTGCACTTTTTTTTCACGTATAACTTTTTCTAACAACCCTCCCATGCTATCAGGATCAACAGTAGAAGCTTTTTCTCCTAAAAGTCCTAATATGATAGCCCTATCTGTTGCATGACCAATACCCGTGAAAGCTAAAGAACCATAAAGATAAACACGTATACGAGAAACTTGAATATCAGACGACTGAGAAAAATCTCCTATCTTTTGCAAAAACATATTAGCAGCTGTCATCGGTCCCATCGTATGTGAGCTAGAAGGACCAATCCCAATTTTAAAAAGTTCAAAAACAGATAGAAACACGTATCACCTCAAAACTATAGTACAGCTTGAGCATATATGCTTTTTCATAACGTTTGTCCCGTTTAAAATCAAACTGCGAGATAAACTAAAAAAATGACAGCAATAAACACGAATGTCGCTCGTCTTGCTACCACCCAACACTTTCTCTCTATAGTGTTTTCCATTAGACTCACCTTCAAAAAACGGACAATGCCCCTAGAGCCACCGCTCTTAATGTTTCAAACGTAGTAAAATAAGTGTTAATATGCAATATTAAAATTCAATAAGGATGCGAAATTCTTATCGGAAATATTTTTTATAATGCACCAAGTTCTTCAAAACGTATGCTTAATTATATAAAATATTTTATGGGTATGTTTCAATGAAACGTACAAAGTTTTCTAACGGTTCGCGTTCTGTCTCAAAATTGTTTTCTGGAGCACTCATATCGCGATAACCAAGTGCCATACCACAGATAATATGGCGATCAGAAGGAATAGATAAAAGCGTACGAATCTGTTTATGATAATCAGCAAAAGCAGCTTGAGGACAGGTATCTAATCCAAATCCACGTGCAGCTAACATAATGGTCTGCATAAACATACCCAAATCAAGCCAACTCCCCATTTCCATGTCATGATCCATTGTAAATAAGAGTCCTACAGGTGCATCAAAAAATAAAAAATTTCGCGCCTTTTGATGAAGTACTTTTTCTTCATCACCTTTTTGAATTCCAAGACTCTGATAAAGATCCAAACCAACTTTTCGACGCCTTGAAATATAAGGCTCACGCCACTGACGTGGATAATAACTATACTCACGCTCTCCTTTTACACCTGAAAGCACAAGTTGTGAAAGCTCTTGCCCTACTTTCTGTAATACACTTCCTGTAAGCACAATCACTTGCCATGGCTGAATATTTGTTCCAGATGGTGCACGTGCTGCAAGTTTTAAGATTTCTTTGATTGTTTCCAAACTAACTGGCTGATCAGTAAAAGCGCGAATTGACTTTCGTGATAAAATAGATTGAAAAACACTCATAGGAGAGACTGCCATTGTTTTTACTTTCTTTATGAAAAATAATTTTTTACTTATCAAGGACAATATATTGCGAAAATACCTTCGCAGCTTTTTTCGAACACTCTATTTCTTTAAATAACTTACACATTTCACGTAGTGTTAAAGATTCCCCTTAGAGATAGTATAACACATCTCTTTTAATAGAAAAAAATTGTCTAAAAGCAGATGAAATAAATTTTATAATCAATGATTAACCCCCAACTCCGCTAAGCTCTCAAAAAAACTCTCCTCAATTCGTTCTAAATCCTGTAGAAGATCATCAATATCATTCTGCATCTGCTTTAAATCAGCTCGTTTTTTATGAATTCCTGCAATTAATTTCTTAAGCTTTTTCTCATCATCAGGTGGTTTTCCAACCATTGTCAACATATCAGATATTTCAGAAAACGAAAATTTAACTCTTTTAGCACGCAGAATTTGTTTTAACTTATGACGATCCGTTTGTGTATAAAGCCGTGTATTTCCACGCCGAAAAGGAATAAGAAGTCCCTCTTCTTCATAATAACGCAAAGTCCGAGCTGTTATTGAAAACTCACGTGTTAATTTTCCAATTGAATAATATTCGTGCATTTTTTTATTCTGTCTTCATAGATCACATTGTGATAAGAAATATGTCTATTTTTTATAATACTTAGTGAGCACCCTAATCTCTACTCTCCTGCATTCTAATTTAGAAGAAGATACATTCTTGTCATACAAGTATTGTATAGTAGAGAATCAATTATTTTTTAGATTATAAAAAAGACTATCGATCTTTCATTATAAGTCCTTTAAAATCTTTATAAAAGATATCAATCAACAATTTTCCTAAAATTCAAAATCAATCATTATTTGATTTGTAGATAACCAACTCTTTTCCTTGAATATGGCTTTTGAGTTTCACATAATTACAAAACAATAAGCTACTAAAGATGTTTAAAATAACTATTGCCTTATAATTTTTGATATTTTTCAGGAAAATATGCAACTTCTGCATTTCGAAATAAAAAAACGTCTGAATAGAAAGTTCAGACGTTTTTTTATTATGTGATGTTATATTTAAATTATTCAGCAACTGCTTGGGTTGTCATATTTGTCAACATAGCCTTAGCCACTTCGTTATTACTAGACTTACGCTGCTCATCTACAATCAAATCATCACGAACTGCAGCAATACGACGGATTTGAGAAATCGTACCACCCGTACCTGCTGGAATAAGACGACCGACAATAACGTTCTCTTTAAGTCCTTGCAAAGTATCAATTTTACCAGAAACTGCTGCTTCAGTAAGAACACGTGTTGTTTCCTGAAACGATGCCGCCGAAATGAAAGAAGGCGTTTGAAGAGAAGCTTTTGTAATTCCAAGAAGAATGGGATTACCAGAGGCAGGTTTCTTCCCTTCTGCAATCAAATTATCATTGATTTCATCAAGTTCAATACGATCAACATTATCACCTGGAATATAACCAGAATCTCCAGATTCAGTAATTTCAACTTTTTGCAACATTTGACGAACAATCACTTCAATGTGCTTGTCATTAATAAGAACTCCCTGCAAACGATAAACCTCCTGAATCTCATTAACAAGATAAGATGCCAAAGCTTCAACCCCCTTAATCGCCAAGATATCATGAGGTGCTGGATTACCATCAAGGATATAATCTCCCTTTTCAATTTGATCACCTTCTTGGAAGTGAAACAACTTACCTTTTGGAATCAAATATTCTACTGCCTCAAGAGTTTCATCATTTGGTTCAATAATGATACGACGTTTATTCTTATAACCACGGCCGAATCGAATCGTACCACTTACTTCAGCAATAATCGCATGATCCTTTGGACGACGCGCTTCAAAAAGCTCAGCCACACGTGGTAAACCACCCGTAATATCTTTCGTCTTGGCACTTTCCATTGGCAAACGAGCAATAACATCACCAGCCTTAACATGAGCACCAAGCTCAACAGAAAGAATAGTTTCCACTGACATCATATAACGCGCTTCACCTCCCTTATACAATTTAGCAATGGATTCACCTTCTTTATCTGCATGGATAATAATGGCTGGTTTAAGATCCGCACCACGTGGATTAGCGCGCCAATCAATCACCAAACGCTTCGTAATACCCGTAGATTCATCAGCTGTTTCAGTGACAGATAAACCATCAATCATATCTTCAAAACCCACATAGCCTTCAACTTCCGTTAAAATTGGACGTGTGTAAGGATCCCATTCTGCTATACGTTGGCCACGTTTAACCATATCACCATCATCAACAAAAATATGGGCACCATAGCTAACACGATGTACAACGCGCTCTTTTCCTAACTCATCCTTGATAAGGATAGCCATATTACGCCCCATCACCACCAAATGTCCTTCAGAGTTACGAACCACATTACGATTACGAATCTCCACCTTACCTTCATAAGATGCCTCTAAATAAGATGAATCAACAACCTGCGCAGTTCCTCCTAAGTGGAAAGTACGCATAGTAAGCTGTGTTCCCGGTTCACCAATGGATTGAGCAGCAATAACACCAACGGCTTCTCCCTGATTAACAGGTGTTCCACGCGCCAAATCACGACCATAGCATTTTGCACAAACACCAAGACGTGTTTCACATGTTAAAGCAGAACGAATTTGAACAGATTGAATTCCAGCTTCTTCAATCTTCGCGACATCAGCTTCCTCAATCATCGCTCCACCTTCAAGGATAACCTCTCCAGAGACAGGATGTAGAATATCAACAAGCGCTGTACGACCAAGAATCCTTTGCCCAAGGGAGGCAACAATTTGTCCTGCATCAACAATTGGCTGCATGGTAAGCCCTTTTGCGGTACCACAATCAACTGCTGAAATAATAGCATCCTGTGCAACATCAACAAGACGCCGTGTTAAATAACCAGAGTTCGCCGTCTTTAACGCAGTATCAGCAAGTCCTTTACGTGCACCATGCGTGGAATTGAAGTATTCATTAACAGTTAGACCTTCTTTAAAATTTGAAATAATGGGGGTTTCAATAATTTCACCCGATGGTTTTGCCATTAATCCACGCATACCGGCCAATTGTCTCATCTGGTTAGCAGAACCACGTGCCCCAGAATGCGACATCATATAGATCGAATTCATCGGCCGTTGACGACCTGTTTTAGGATCAAAATCGACGGCTTGAATACGTTTCATCATTTCATCTGCAACGCGATCTGTACATTTACCCCAAGCATCTACAACCTTATTGTATTTTTCACCTTGTGTAATCAAACCATCATTATATTGCTGTTCATACTCCTTAGCCAAAGCTTCTGTCTCTGCAACTAAACGCGACTTACTATCAGGAATAACCATATCATCCTTACCGAATGAAATTCCTGCACGACAAGCATAAGAAAAGCCAAGCTGCATAATACGGTCGCAAAAAATAACCGTCTCTTTTTGTCCACAGTGCCGATAAACATGATCAATCATTTTAGAAATATTCTTTTTCGTCATTTCTTGATTGACAATATCAAATGAGATATCCGAATTTCTTGGCAAAAGCTCACCGATAATCAAACGACCAGGTGTCGTATCATAAAGTTTAGAAACTTCTTTTCCATCCTTCCCCATATTCTTAACACGGCCTTTAATCTTCGTATGAAGCGTTACAACCTTATTTTCCAAGGCATAATGAAGCTCACCTATGTCAGAAAAAGCCATTCCTTCACCTGGTTCTTTTTCAGAAACAATTGAAAGATAATAAAGACCAAGGACCATATCCTGTGAGGGAACAATAATTGGGGCACCATTGGCCGGATGAAGAATATTATTGGTCGACATCATCAAAACACGAGCTTCAAGCTGTGCTTCAAGAGAAAGCGGAACGTGAACCGCCATCTGATCTCCATCAAAATCCGCATTAAAAGCAGTACACACCAGTGGATGAAGTTGAATAGCTTTGCCTTCAATTAAGATAGGTTCAAAAGCCTGAATCCCCAAACGGTGCAATGTTGGCGCACGGTTGAGTAAAACAGGGTGTTCACGAATAACCTCATCCAAGATATCCCAAACTTCTGGATGTTCTTTTTCAACAAGCTTCTTTGCCTGCTTTACCGTTGATGAATAGCCTTTTGCATCAAGCCGCGCATAAATAAAAGGCTTAAACAATTCAAGAGCCATTTTTTTGGGAAGACCACATTGATGCAATTTTAATTCAGGACCCGTCACGATAACAGAACGCCCCGAGTAATCAACACGCTTCCCAAGTAAGTTCTGACGAAAACGTCCTTGCTTACCCTTCAACATATCTGATAGGGACTTGAGAGGACGTTTATTGGCTCCAGTAATCACACGCCCACGCCGTCCATTATCAAACAATGCATCAACAGCTTCTTGTACCATACGCTTTTCATTGCGCACGATAATTCCAGGAGCACGCAATTCAATCAGCCGTTTCAAGCGGTTATTACGATTAATAACCCGCCGATAAAGATCATTCAGATCTGATGTCGCAAAACGCCCACCATCAAGCGGAACCAATGGACGCAAATCCGGTGGAATAACCGGAATTGTTTTCATAATCATCCACTCTGGCTTATTTCCAGATTCAAGAAAATTTTCAACGATTTTAAGTCGTTTAATCAGTTTTTTCTGCTTTAACTCTGAAGTTGTTTCAGCTAATTCGAGACGCAAATCATTGGCGATTTTATTTAACTCCATACCAGCTAAAAGCTCGTAAATAGCTTCAGCGCCAATCATAGCTGTAAACTGATCTTCTCCAAACTCATCAATAGCAAGCATATATTCTTCTTCAGAAAGAAGCTGATGGAGCTTAAGAGATGTCAATCCTGGTTCGGTTACAATATAATTCTCAAAATAAAGAACCCGCTCAATATCTTTTAAAGTTAAATCTAAAAGTGTAGAAATACGACCTGGTAATGATTTAAGAAACCATATATGCGCAACAGGTGCCGCAAGTTCAATATGCCCCATACGCTCACGACGTACGCGCGAAAGAGTAACCTCTACACCGCATTTTTCACAAATAATGCCCTTATACTTCATGCGTTTATATTTGCCACATAGACATTCATAGTCTTTAATAGGGCCAAATATACGTGCACAAAAAAGACCATCACGCTCTGGTTTAAAAGTCCTATAATTAATAGTCTCAGGCTTCTTAATCTCACCATACGACCAGGACAAAATTTTCTCAGGACTCGCAATAGAAATGCGAATAGAGTCAAATGTCTGCGCTGGCGCTTGAGGATTGAAAAGATTCATGACCTCGTGGTTCATGCTGTTCTCCTTCAAAGATTCTTAGAACCTGTTGTAATATCTCATTTTTTTATAACAGATCTTCTTTAAAATACATTTACTTTTAAAAATGACCTGTATAACCTTAATAAGGTTATTGAAACTCTTAAAGCAATCAGAGCGCAGTCTTTTTCTACTGCGCTCCTTGAATTATTATTCTGCTGTATCAGACAATGCCCGCTGTGCAATAAATTCGCGCGCATCATCAAGCTCCACATTAAGAGCAAGTGAGCGCATTTCTTTTACCAACACATTAAAGCTTTCGGGTATACCCGCCTCAAATGTATCATCACCACGCACAATTGCCTCATAGACTTTCGTTCGACCAGCCACATCATCTGATTTTACTGTTAGCATCTCCTGCAAAGTATATGCAGCACCATAAGCTTCAAGTGCCCAAACCTCCATTTCACCAAAACGCTGACCACCAAACTGTGCCTTACCTCCTAATGGCTGCTGCGTAACAAGTGAATAGGGACCAATAGAACGTGCATGAATCTTATCATCAACAAGGTGATGCAATTTCAACATGTAAATATATCCTACCGTTACTGGACGATCAAAAGGCTCTCCAGTACGACCATCATAAAGCGTAACCTGCCCTGAACTATCTAAGCCTGCGTCCTCCAGCATCATGTTAATATCAGACTCATGTGCTCCATCAAAAACAGGCGTTGCAATTGAAACCCCTTTCTTCATCTGTAATGCCAATTTGTAAAGGCTTTCATTATCATACTGACGGACTGGTTCATTTTGATTATCATCAGGCATAAGATTTTCAATACGCTGACGCAACGGCAATATATCCCCAGTCTCTTGATACAATTCTAACAAATCACCAATCTTCTTGCCCATCCCCGCACATGCCCAACCAAGATGCGTCTCAAGAATTTGTCCAACATTCATACGACTAGGCACACCAAGCGGATTCAAGACGATATCAGCATGAGTCCCATCTTCAAGAAATGGCATATCTTCTACGGGAAGAATACGTGAAACAACACCCTTATTCCCGTGACGTCCTGCCATCTTATCACCTGGTTGGATTTTGCGCTTCACAGCCACAAAAACCTTCACCATTTTCATGACACCAGGAGGCATTTCATCACCTCTTTGGACCTTTTCAACTTTATCCATAAAGCGACGTTGTAATGCTTCTTTTGATTCATCATATTGCTTGCGCAAAGCTTCAATTTCATTTTGAAGCTTTTCATCCTCAACAGCAAATTGCCACCACTGGGATCGTGGATAATGCCCCATTACTGTACTATCAAGCTTTTTGCTGCCCGAAAAGCCTTTCGGACCTTCTACAGCAACTTTACCTGTCAACATATCAGTAAGGCGCGCATAAACATTGCGATCAAGAATAGACTGCTCATCATCACGGTCTTTTGCTAAACGCTCAATTTCTTCACGCTCAATTGCCATCGCACGTTCATCTTTTTCCACGCCATGGCGATTAAAAACGCGAACTTCAACAACAGTACCAAAAGTTCCAGGAGGCATACGCATAGAAGTATCACGAACATCGGATGCCTTTTCCCCAAAAATTGCACGCAGAAGCTTTTCTTCCGGCGTCATGGGACTTTCACCTTTTGGGGTAATCTTTCCAACTAAAATATCACCTGGTTGAACTTCAGCACCAATATAAATAATGCCAGCTTCATCAAGATTTCTTAACGCTTCTTCCGCAACATTAGGAATGTCGCGCGTAATTTCCTCAGGCCCAAGTTTTGTATCGCGTGCTGCAACTTCAAATTCCTCAATATGAATTGAAGTAAAAACATCATCAGCAACAATGCGCTCGGATAACAAAATAGAATCTTCATAATTGTATCCATTCCAAGGCATAAAGGCTACGAGAACATTCCGCCCAAGAGCTAAATCACCAAGATCCGTGGATGGACCATCTGCAATGATATCACCTTTCTCTACCCTATCACCGACATGTACAAGAGGACGCTGATTAATACAAGTGGACTGATTAGAACGCTGAAATTTCTGTAGGCGGTAAATATCAACGCCTGATTTTGAAGGATCTAAATCTTCTGTTGCACGGATAACAATACGGGTAGCATCGACTTGATCAACAACACCACTACGTTTTGCACTCACAGCAGCTCCTGAATCGCGCGCAACAATGGCTTCCATTCCCGTCCCAACAAATGGCGCTTCAGCACGTACAAGAGGAACTGCCTGACGCTGCATGTTCGATCCCATAAGCGCACGATTCGCATCATCATTTTCCAAAAAAGGAATAAGCGCTGCTGCAACTGAAACCAACTGTTTTGGTGAAACATCCATCAAATCAACATGATCACGCGGCGCCATTAAAACTTCACCAGCATGACGGCAAACAACAAACTCTTCTGTAAAACGACCTTCACTATCTAATGACGAATTAGCTTGAGCGACATAATGCTTTGCTTCTTCCATCGCTGAAAGATAAATAACTTCTTTTGTGACTTTTCCATCAACAATTTTTCGATATGGGCTTTCAATAAAGCCATATTTGTTAACTCGCGCAAATGTTGCTAAGGAGTTAATCAGACCAATATTGGGGCCTTCTGGTGTTTCAATGGGACAAATACGACCATAATGCGTAGGATGTACGTCACGGACTTCAAAACCCGCACGTTCACGAGTCAAACCACCTGGACCAAGAGCAGAAAGACGGCGCTTATGGGTAATCTCCGACAATGGATTAGTTTGATCCATAAACTGCGACAATTGCGAAGACCCAAAAAACTCACGAACTGCTGCTGCAGCAGGCTTTGCATTGATCAAATCCTGTGGCATAACTGTATCAATTTCAACCGATGACATACGCTCTTTTATCGCACGCTCCATACGAAGAAGACCAATGCGATATTGATTTTCCATTAACTCCCCAACGGAACGAACGCGACGGTTGCCAAGATTATCAATATCATCAATTTCGCCACGACCATCACGCAATTCAACCAACATCTTAACAACAGCGAGAATATCCTCTTGGCGTAAAATGCGAACTGTATCTGGACAATCAAGATCCATACGCAAATTCATCTTAACACGCCCAACGGCTGAAAGATCATAACGCTCTGGATCAAAAAACAATGAATGGAACATTGCTTCTGCTGTATCGATTGTTGGGGGCTCACCTGGACGCATCACTCGGTAAATATCAAATAACGCATCCTGCCGACTTTCATTTTTATCCACCTTTAAAGTATTGCGGATATAAGCGCCAATATTCATGTGATCAATATCAAGGATATTGATTTGATCAGCACTAACATCAAGCAAAACTTTTAATACTTTTTCGTCAATTTCATCACCAGCTTCAAGGTAAATTTCACCTGTTTCGTAATTGACGATATCTTCGGCTAGATAACAACCTAATAAATCATCTTCACTAACTTTAACCGCTTTAAGTCCTTTTTCTGCCAAAGACTTCGCAGTACGAACTGTTAATTTTTTACCAGCCTCCGCGACGACTTCACCACTATCTGCATCTATAAGGTCAGAAATGAGCTTCATTCCTTTAAAGCGATCAACAGAATAAGGAACTCGCCATCCTTCTCCATCACGCTCATAAGGCACTTTATCATAAAACGTCGATAAAATATCTGACGCATCCATACCCAGTGCCATCAAAAGACTAGTAACAGGAATCTTGCGCCGTCGATCAATACGTGCATAAATGATGTCCTTAGCATCAAACTCAATATCAAGCCAAGAACCACGATACGGAATAACACGAGCAGCAAAAAGAAGCTTTCCTGATGAATGGGACTTTCCTTTATCATGGTCAAAAAAGACACCAGGAGAACGATGCATCTGCGAAACAATAACACGTTCCGTACCATTAACAATAAAGGTACCATTCGTCGTCATTAAAGGCATATCGCCCATATAAACGCCTTGCTCTTTAATGTCTTTGATATCTTTGGAGCCAGTATCCTCATCAACATCAAAAACAATCAAACGTAATATGACCTTTAATGGGGCAGCATAAGTTAAATCACGTTGACGGCACTCCTCAACATCAAATTTCGGTAAATCAAATTCATAACCAACAAACTCAAGCATAGCTGTACCGGAAAAATCTGAAATAGGAAAAACCGATTTAAAAACAGCTTGCAAACCTTCATCTGGTCGTCCACCTTTCGGTTCCTCAACCATGAGAAACTGATCGTATGACGCTTTTTGAACCTCAATAAGATTCGGCATTTCTGCTACTTCAGGAATCTTACCAAAAAATTTGCGTACGCGCTTACGACCATTGAATTGAGACATCATTGCGTGAGTCTGAGCCATCGTCGCTCCTTGATCTTTACTCTTCAAGGTAGACCAACCTTGAAAGCCTTATATCATTAACCTGCATATGCAGACCAGTTCACTTGATACTCAATATTGAGCATCTTTAACTTTCCCCATCAACATAAGCCATTTATCTTTTTGACTCTATGATGAAGGGACGGATAGTGCAAACCTATCCCATTATTGTTACGAAACCGTTGGGAAAAGGTTTTTTTACTCATTATTTTTCCTCTTTGTATTAAGAGAAAGAAAATCGGCGAACATAAATGCCCGCCGATAAAATTAAATTTACTTAAGTTCTACTTTAGCACCAGCAGCTTCAAGTTGAGATTTAATTTTTTCTGCTTCTTCTTTAGAAGCACCCTCTTTAATAGGCTTAGGTGCCCCTTCAACCAGATCTTTAGCTTCTTTAAGACCAAGTCCAGTAAGAGCACGAACTTCCTTAATAACATTAATTTTTTGCGCGCCACCTTCAACAAGAATAACATCAAATTCTGTTTTTTCTTCAGCAGCTGGAGCAGCAGCACCAGCAACAGCAGCGACAGCTACAGGAGCAGCAGCCGAAACTCCCCACTTCTCTTCAAGTAACTTAGAAAGCTCAGCGGCTTCCAAAAGGGTTAGATTAGAAAGGTCTTCTACGATCTTCTCTAGATCAGCCATTTTTAAATTCCTTCAATTAAAAGATTTGAACCATTATTAAATCTTATCCAAAAAAACAGAAAAGCATTAAAGCCCTTCCATAAACGTGAATACAAACAGCCTTAAGCCGCCTTATCCTTCTGGGCATATGCTCCAATGACACGTGCAACCTGACCAGCAGGAGCATTAACAACCTGTGCAATACGGGTCGCAGGGGTAGAAATCATACCCACAAGTTTTGCACGCAACTCGTTTAATGAAGGCAATGAAGCCAATGACTTCACAGCATCTACAGTTAAACTTGTTGCACCCATTGAACCGCCAAGGATGACAAATTTGTCATTGCTTTTCGCAAAATCAACAGCAACTTTCGGTGCTGTGATTGGATCTTCTGAATAAGCAATAAGTGTTTGTCCAGTAAACAAACCCACTATCGATTCAGATTCCGTGCCCTGAAGAGCGATTTTAGCAAGACGGTTTTTGGCGACTTTAACGGCACCGCCAGCTTCACCCATTTTCGAACGTAGATCATTCATCTGTGAAACTGTCAGACCGGAATAATGTGCAACAACAACAGAACCAGACTTTCGAAAAGCCTCGTTAAGCCATGTAACAAATTCGCGTTTCTCCGCTCTATTCACTGTCTCTCTCCATTTAACAGATTTGCTTAAAACAAACCTGTTGGTTACCTTTGATAACATAAAATACTTCATGTCACCGATGAGGATCCTGTCCCCTTTTTCACGCATAACGATCAAAGGCAACCTTGGCTCAAACCCTTTAAGTCTTTTAACTCTCAGTTTTTACCCCAGTCTCATGCAGGTTTTTTTGATTAAGATACTTAAAAGCATCACCTACAATCTCGGACAGGATATTCCGGAATTTCTTCCGGTATAACCTAAGCCCTATAAAGCTTAGATAGCTAAATGCTGATCAAAACCAGCATTTTAAATACAATTTTGATATTCACATACCCCAAAATAAAATTATAAATCAGCTTACACTAGCTCTGAACGAACCGTTGCTGGATCAACTTTAACACCAATTCCCATAGTCGAAGAAACAGCAACGCGCTTAATATACTCACCTTTTGCACCTTGCGGTTTGGCTTTAATAACTGCACTTGCAAAGGCCTTTATATTTTCTACGATTTTTTCAACACCAAAAGAAGCCTTACCAATACCAGCATGCACAATACCAGCTTTTTCCACACGAAACTCAACAGCACCACCTTTAGAAGCTTTGACAGCACCGGCAACATCAAGTGTTACAGTACCAACTTTCGGATTCGGCATCAAACTCCGCGGACCAAGAATCTTACCAAGACGACCAACAAGAGGCATCATGTCTGGTGTTGCAATACAACGATCGAAGTCTATAGTCCCTCCATTAATGCTTTCAAACAAATCTTCAGCCCCTACAATATCAGCTCCTGCCGCCTTAGCTTCCTCAGCCTTATCCCCACGAGCAAAAACGGCAACACGAATATTTCTTCCTGTTCCATTAGGCAAATGAGCAACTCCTCGAACCATTTGATCAGCATGACGAGGATCAACACCCAAGTTCATTGAAATTTCGATTGTTTCATCAAACTTAGCAACTGCACGCTCCTTAACCATTGAAACGGCATCTTTTAAAGCGTAAAGTTCATTAAAATCAATATCTTTTCGGATATTTTTTATTCTTTTTGCTACTTTTGCCATAATATTAGCCCACCACTTCCAAGCCCATCGAGCGAGCAGAACCTTCAACCATACGCATTGCTGCCTCAATGTCATTCGCATTAAGATCTTTCATTTTTGATTCCGCAATCGAACGAATTTTATCGCGAGAAATGCTTCCTACAGACACTTTACCAGGCTCTTTTGAACCAGATTTCAGGTTTGCTTCCTTCTTTAAAAAGAATGATACAGGAGGCGTCTTGAGAGAAAATGTGAAAGACTTATCTTGGTAATACGTAATAACAACTGGAATCGGTGCCCCCTTTTCCATTTCTTGTGTAGCTGCATTAAACGCCTTACAAAATTCCATGATATTAATACCGCGTTGCCCAAGAGCTGGACCAATCGGTGGAGATGGAGTAGCAGCTCCTGCAGGAACCTGCAACTTAAGCTGACCTATACTTTTTTTTGCCATAACAATCTGCCTTTAATTTCACTGGTATACTGACAATTTATCTTGCCCATTACCCGCCGCAGTCACGTGGTTCGGATCATTAAGCCGACAAAAGCCATAAATCACCTCCCACTCCTTCCTTAAAGTAATTAAAACTACTCTAAGTTTAATCAGAGTTTTTCAACCTGACCAAATTCCAAATCAACAGGCGTAGGACGCCCAAAAATAAGCACTTCAACCTTAAGACGAGAGCGCTCTTCTTCAACCTCTTGAACAATTCCATTAAACGAAACAAAAGGACCATCAGCAACACGAACCTGCTCTCCAACCTCAAACAATACAGAAGACTTTGGAGACTCAACCCTTTCTTGAACTTGTTTGAGAATTTGCTCAACCTCTCGATCAGAAATGGGAACAGGACGCGAATCCGATCCTAAAAAACCTGTCACTTTAGGCGTATTCTTAATAAGATGATAAACTTCATCTGTTAACTCAGCACGAACAAGAACATAACCAGGAAAAAATTTCCGCTCAGCATCAACTTTACGTCCACGACGAACCTCTACAACACGCTCTGTTGGAACAAAAATCTTTTCAAAAAGATGATCAAGTCCTTTTTGCTTTGCTTCCTTATCAATAGCTTCCGCTACTTTCTTTTCAAAATTTGAATATGCCTGAACAATATACCAACGAGCTGCCACAGTCACACTTCCTTACATTCTCAACTAAAAAGATATTTCAGAAGATCAATAACCCGCCAAACACCAAAATTCATAACCTGATCCACAATAAAAAAGAAAGCTGAAGCCAACGCAGTTACCAACAAAACCATAACAGTAGAAATAACCGTCTCACGACGTGTAGGCCATTTCACTTTAATTGTTTCTGCATAAACCTGCTTCAAAAAGGTAATCGGATTGGTTTTAGATGCCATCGTCACACTATACTCTCTCTAGCCCTATTGTGTTTTATACAAAAAAATAAACAGAAAGAAATGCAAAAGCCAACTTTCAGACTTATGCAATTTCCTCACTTCTTATTCAATACCGTTTCATACACAAAAAAACAAGCCCTATATCAAAAAAAGCGAAAAAGGCAGCAAAATCCACTCCCTTATATGTAAAATTCTATTCCCCTTTGGCAGGGGCAGCAGGACTTGAACCCGCGACCTGCGGTTTTGGAGACCGCCGCTCTACCAACTGAGCTATACCCCTAACTCTCAAAACTAAAACACTTTTAACATCCCTTTAACAAGCATTATTTATTCAATGATCTTAGAGACGATACCGGCACCAACAGTACGACCACCTTCACGAATAGCAAAAC
>NZ_JBHIMP010000063.1:0-1580 GCF_042194175.1 Bartonella sp. MR168JLCBS
AGTTTTGACATTTTACTATAGCGCTCTTCCATTTCACGAACAGCCCACTTAAGCGCAATCACTGCTTTTTTAGAATCTGTTACCACAGGTGTTAACAAATGGGGAATGCCATCATAAATCGAAAGTTCAAGCATTTTCGGATCGACCATAATGAGACGACATTGCTCAGGTGTCATACGATAAAGAAGCGATAAAATCATCGTATTAATGGCAACAGACTTTCCCGATCCTGTTGTGCCTGCCACCAAAAGATGAGGCATTTTTGCTAAATCCGCGATAACCGTTTCACCACCTATTGTTTTGCCCAAAGCAAGACCTAATTTTGCTTCGCTCTCTAAGAATTCCTGAGCTTGTAAAATTTCCCGTAAATAAACCATCTCACGCATTGCATTGGGCAATTCGATTCCAATCACATTGCGTCCTGGAACCACAGCAACACGGGCTGAAATCGCACGCATCGAGCGTGCAATATCATCTGCCAGACCGATAATCCGGGAAGACTTAATGCCGGCAGCCGGTTCAAATTCATACAAAGTCACCACTGGACCAGGACGTGCATCAATAATTTGCCCCTTGACTCCAAAATCTAACAAAATACCTTCAAGTTCCTGAGAGTTGGCTTTTAAGAGAGCAGGAGAAAGTTTTGTCGCCCTTGCTGCTGGTGGAGAAACCGAAAGATAATCTAAAAGCGGAAGAAGAAAATCACCCGTTGAAGAAGCCGTTAAAGGTTTGAAAACACAGTTTTTAACCGAAGAAGCAGGCATCTTATCTTTTTCATCAAAGAAAATTGGTTCAATCCGATCAAATGACTTTTCTTGTTTTTTAGCCTGACTTTTAAAGAAGAAAAACCGAAAAAACCGTGCTTGTAAAAAATAAAAAAGGTGTAAAATAGCTCCAAAAGCTGTAGCAAAAAAACCGTGCTGTGTTTCATCTGCAGCATATTCTACCTCTCCTGACACATCGAAATCTGGATCCACGATTTCGTTTTTCTGGATGTTTTTTGTTTTTCTTTTATTTGATTGACGCCGCCACACAACATTGCCAGCAAAAGCAGCTATCAAAAAACTTAACAGGATAAGAGCAACACCCAAGAGCACATTCTGAAATGGAGAAAGAAGGACAGGAAAGATTAAAGAAGCAGCACTTAAAATTTTATCACCCAAAACCCCTCCCAAACCCATCGGCAATGGCCATTGCGTAAAAGGAGCAAGAGGTGTCATAAGAGCAAAAGAAACTACAAAACAAATCGTTGAGACCACCCATAAAAAAAGGCGAAAAATCAAATTGTGGATATTCTTCTGTGCCAGCAAAAGAAACGACCAAAATAATGGTGGCAGCAAAATACCAAGACTTGCCAAACCAAAAAACTGCATGACAAAATCTGAAAAAATTGCCCCAGGCCATCCCATAAAGTTGGTAATTTTATTTATACTTGCATGCGTTAATGACGGATCTGCAACATTCCAAGTTGCCAAAGCAAAAATGCAAAAAACAATAAAACCCAAAAGCCCAAGCCCTATGAAAACCCCAATTTGGCGCAAAAATATTTCAATGAGCCGCGAACCTTGAGAGTTCTGCAC
>NZ_JBHIMP010000639.1:0-517 GCF_042194175.1 Bartonella sp. MR168JLCBS
CGAAATCAAAAAAACAAATAAAGCAGATTCCAATTAAAGTCAGTAGTGCTGAGTCATAAAGTTGAAGCGTAAAGGAATAATGAAATGGGAGAGCATAAACAAAATTTGTCGTTGCAAGATATGACCCATTCTGATACAGGCCAGGTTGCTTATTTAAAAAAAGTTTGTACAGATGATCTGGCTAAAAACTTTCCAGATCTTCCACCAATGACCCCAGGCATTACAATATGGGCTCTTTTTGGTGAAACAGGTTATCCGATCATTTTATCCGATGAGCGCTCTATCGCTCTTGCAGGAGCCAATGAGCATGAACTACAAATTGTGACTCTGCATTAGATTGTGTGTACTTCAATCTCTAAGCCAGAGGATGATTGAAGCTTAAAAAAACAATTCCATAAAATGAAGAAGCTCTTTATCCTCCCATGAGGAGATACGTCTACAGTGATTGCATTTATTGAAGAAGCCTTCGATAAGATAGCGTTCTTTTTAAAATTGTTCGCTATTGTTCTGTGTTGTT
>NZ_JBHIMP010000640.1:0-516 GCF_042194175.1 Bartonella sp. MR168JLCBS
TCTGGTTTTATGGCACAGACTGGTGATGTGCAGTTTGGGAAGAAGGACAGTGCGAATTTTGATCCTAAACGTGTTGGTACGGGTGGTTCCAATTATCCCAATATACCAGCAGAGTTTTCTAATCTTTCGCATAAGCGTGGTACGGTTTCTATGGCACGTTCACAAAATCCTGATTCAGCTAATTCTCAGTTTTTCATTTGTTTTAATGATGCTGTTTTTTTAAATGGTCAGTATACTGTTGTTGGAGAAGTTGTAAAGGGAATGGATGTTGTTGATAAAATTAAAAAAGGCACCACAAGTAATAATGGATCTGTAAAAGATCCTGATATTATTAATGCTGCTACTTTACAAGCTGAGTAATAATTCAAAGGGAGTTAGCCGTATGTCCGAGATTAAAGATTTAGAGAATACTTTAATTCTTGAAACAACGAAGGGCAGAGTTGTTATTGAACTTTTTGCTGATTTAGCACCTAGGCATGTTGCACAAATCAGGAGGTTAACAAAGGTGGGTGCATA
>NZ_JBHIMP010000641.1:0-514 GCF_042194175.1 Bartonella sp. MR168JLCBS
CATTCTGCTTGTGTTGGTCCTTATCAGTTAGAGAGTTGGCGTCCTGGAGAAGCTCTTTTATTGCGTGCAAGCTCCAATTATTGGGGGGAAGCGCCTAAATTGAAGAAGATTTTAATTCGCCATGTTGCGGAGCCTGGAACGCAACGTTTATTATTGGAAAAATACGATATCGATGTTGCACGTAATCTGATGCCAGAGGATTTGTCAGATCTCCAAGCAACAACGGATATTAAGGTTGAAAAAGTGTTGGCGCCCTCCATGATTATATGGGGTTTTAATACGACGAACCCTATTTTTGCTAAGGAAAAAGTGCGTTTAGCGATGCGCTATCTTATTGATTATGAAGGACTCAGTAAGACCCTTCTCAAAGATGTTGGTATTCCCCGTGCAAGTTTTATTCCTCTTGGTAATCTTGGGGCTTTGGATGAAAAAGAAGGACAACCCTTTAAACTTGATCTCCAAAAAGCAAAGGAACTTTTAACAGAGGCAGGTTATCCGGATGGTTTTGAGGCCA
>NZ_JBHIMP010000642.1:0-514 GCF_042194175.1 Bartonella sp. MR168JLCBS
GCAGTTGGTGCTTTTGTTGCGTCGACATGAGCTGACGACAGGAGAGACATTGTTATTTGCCTCCACGCAAGCCTCTTCCTGTATGGTACTCTTTTGATTGCTCTCGTAAAGACGTCGTCCTTGGCAAACGCCGGGCCACGGCCAAAGCATCGGGGGCTGCTGGGGATGGTATCGTACTCAGATGGCGGAGGGAGCGACGTCGTCTGGGCCTGCGAAGGTGCCCTCAAGATCCTCCACGCGAGCGACAAGCCGGGGGAACTCTATCCTCATTATGTCGCACTTCTCCAATAGACGTGCGGCAGCTCGCCGACTATAGTTGTCAGGGGGGGGGTGGAGGGGGGCTTACCCGTCGGCGAGAAGTCCGTGAACGGGGTGGGCTGCGAGAAGATGACCGGCGTCGGACGCGTTTTGACAATGTTGGCCGATCATCTCTCTTTCTCGCAGGCGGAGCGGGACTCTTGCTCGCCACTTGAGTGGGAGCGGAAGCAGGAGCAATATCACCTCCGTGGCCGAT
>NZ_JBHIMP010000643.1:0-513 GCF_042194175.1 Bartonella sp. MR168JLCBS
GGTGGTACATTTGATATTTCTGTCCTTGAAATTGGAGATGGCGTTTTTGAAGTTAAATCAACTAATGGAGATACGTTTTTAGGTGGTGAAGACTTCGACATGCGTTTGGTCGGTTATTTTGCAGACGAATTCAAGAAAGAACAAGGAATTGATCTAAAAAATGATAAACTGGCGTTGCAGCGTTTAAAAGAGGCGGCAGAAAAAGCAAAGATTGAACTTTCTTCTTCACAGCAAACAGAAATCAATTTGCCGTTTATCACAGCAGATCAATCTGGTCCCAAGCACTTAACGATGAAATTGACTCGGGCAAAATTTGAATCTCTCGTTGATGATTTAGTTCAGCGCACTATCGAGCCTTGTAAAGCCGCACTGAAAGATGCAGGACTGAAAGCTGGTGAGATTGACGAAGTTGTTTTAGTGGGTGGTATGACGCGTATGCCCAAGATTCAGGTATTTTAATGAAACGTCGACCACAGAGATCCACACAAAGGTGTTAATCCTGATGAAGTTGTG
>NZ_JBHIMP010000644.1:0-513 GCF_042194175.1 Bartonella sp. MR168JLCBS
GTCTTCAACGCGCTAGTGTTCGTAACGTACAGGTGCGGGCGCACAGAGAAGAATTGAAGTCCTTAGTCAGTCAGATGGATAGAGTTTTGCTAGATGCACCATGTAGTGGTACAGGCACATGGCGGCGGCGTCCAGATACGAAATGGCGTTTAACGTTAGAACAGGTAAGACAGCGCCAAGTGGAACAGAGAGCTATTTTGAATGAGGCTATGGACTATCTTAAACCAAATGGGCGCTTAGTTTATATTACGTGCTCTCTTTTTTTTGGTGAAAATGAGGAACAAATTTCTCTTTTTCTTAAACAACATTCCAATTTTTATCCAATAAATATGCGCACACTTTGGCAGAAATATTTTAGTTTTTCACCTGTGCAACCGATCTTTTCACATTATGGACTTACTTTATCGCCGGCAACAACAAAAACAGACGGTTTCTTTTTATCTGTGTTGCAAAAAAAACATTGAGACATCTTTTCACATTTTTTAGCTTAATTTTTACGGAAATAATCTTTTT
>NZ_JBHIMP010000645.1:0-512 GCF_042194175.1 Bartonella sp. MR168JLCBS
CTGTTTGCGAAAGTTGTTCTTTTTTTAACTCAAGCTGTTTTTTTAAGAGCTCTATAATCTCCAGATATTCTGCTGGTGGAGCAGGTGGTGGCGGTGCGAGATTTCCGTTATTTCCAGAAGTAGGTGGAAGATTTTTTGGTGGCTGGGAATCTTTTGATGGCTTGCGGCGTCTTGGTGGTGTTGGGTTTTTTTTATGTTTTTTTAGTGCAGTGAGATCCTCTAACCCCGTACCAGAGACTACTACAGTAACACGCTCGTTACCTCCTCCTTGCTTAGTAACAGTGTCACTTCTTACTAAGTTTGTTGTTCCAAGAAACGCACTAATTGCTATGATAATAATCAGCTTTTGCATATTTTATTCCTTTTAATTTTCACATATTTAGAAAGACTGACCATTATATTATTAACTTCATAAATCAGTTTATGAGATTCCGTTGTCTCCTCGCTTAATTTCGGCAGGGATTGTTTTATTAATAGGCACACGGTTCCTATCATTGGGCTGTTTGAGCTTT
>NZ_JBHIMP010000064.1:0-1578 GCF_042194175.1 Bartonella sp. MR168JLCBS
GGAGAACCTGTATGGGCTGGTATTGTTGGGCGTTTGGCTGGTGAACGTTTATCTCCTTTAGCTTTATTAGGAGGAGCACTTATTTTGATTGGGATTATCGTGGCTGAATTACAACCTTCACAATGGCGTAAAAGAAATAAAATGATTGAAAAAATAGATTAACTTTGCACCTCTCTTATTATGATTTTATTTCGTGATATTTCCACTTGAGGAGATTTCATTTTTGTTGTTTCTTCAACGAAATAAAATGGGCTCTTGATGTGTTTTTCGTCTTTAAAGAGAGGAAAAAACGCAATCTTATAGAAAAGTGTGATTTTTTTCAAAAGATATCGTGTAAGAGAGCATCTTTCTAAGATTTTGATAGTTTAGAGGATTTATTGCTCCGATTTTAAGCTTTTTTCATTTTGTGTAAGATTGACGAAAAAAGCAACGTATTGTGTGTAAATAAAAAACAGCATTTCTTACGAATTTGATCCAAATCTAAACTCTATACGCATTTTCTAATATTATACGGGCATATGAGTGATAAACCGAACGGATATGAAAAAGAGTTAAGAGCATTTGGCTACTTTTCAATTATTGGTAGTGCGTTTAGCAAAAAAGCCTCGTTTTTTAGGTTAGGAAGAGTTGTGTTTTTGGGAGGTCATTTCGTTTATATTTTTTAAAGGTTTTCGAAGGGACATAATTGGCCTTTGCATTTTATTTTATTCTTTGCTAAATCGCCCGTATGACAGTAGATCGTAATTATATCCGCAATTTTTCCATCGTGGCGCACATCGATCACGGAAAGTCAACATTAGCTGATCGTTTGATTCAAATGACAGGAGGGCTTGAAACACGGGAGATGAAAGAGCAAGTGCTTGATTCCATGGATATTGAGCGGGAACGTGGCATTACTATTAAGGCACAAACGGTACGCCTGCACTATAAAGCAAAAAATGGTGAAACCTACATTTTAAATCTTATTGATACGCCCGGTCATGTTGATTTTGCTTATGAGGTATCACGTTCATTGGCGGCTTGTGAGGGTTCACTTTTAGTTGTAGATGCGAGCCAAGGTGTGGAAGCGCAGACGTTGGCAAATGTTTATCAAGCCATTGATAATTCTCATGAATTGGTTGTTGTGCTCAATAAGGTCGATCTTCCAGCAGCAGAACCTGAGCGTGTTAAAGAACAAATTGAAGATGTGATTGGTATCGATACATCTGAGGCTGTAGAAATATCTGCAAAAACAGGGTTTGGTGTTCCAGATGTTTTAGAAGCAATAGTAAGGCAATTGCCACCTCCGCATATTGGTGATGTTAAAAACCCCCTGAAAGTAATGTTGGTTGACAGTTGGTATGATGCATATCTTGGCGTGATCGTTTTGGTACGGGTAATAGATGGTATCTTAAAAAAAGGTCAAATCATTCGCATGATGGGTACAGGAGTAAAATATCTTGTTGAACGCGTTGGTGTGTTTACCCCTAAAATGGTGCAGGTTGATACGTTAGGGCCAGGAGAGATTGGTTTTATCACGGCTTCTATCAAAGAGGTTGCTGATACGCGGGTTGGCGATACTATTACTGAAGAGCGTCG
>NZ_JBHIMP010000646.1:0-511 GCF_042194175.1 Bartonella sp. MR168JLCBS
AGATCAACCGGAAGAAGATGATTTTAAAAATGATGAGAGCATTTTAGTCTCTCAAGGAAAAAAAAATCTTGAGGTTTGTATTACAATAGAAGGATTATCCGATTTTTTGAAAAGCTGCGTTTCAACAGTTGTTTCAGTAATTGGTCCAGAAGCTGCGCAGATGGCAGCAAAATTATCTCTTCATCTCATAAAAGAGCGCAAAACAGTTCTGTTAGTCGATCTTTCTGGTCAACAAATAGAGAAAGTCATTGGACCACATCGGGGATTGAGTGATATTTTAACGGGGAAAGCTCAGTTGCATGATGTTATTTATCGTGATTATGATACGGGGATTGATATTCTTCCTCAGGGTTTAACAAGTGCTGTTTGTACACAAGATTTTTCAAATAATATCCCTCATCTATTACAAGGATTTAAAAAAGATTATGATTTTATCATTTTAGCAATGGCGGATAAACCTAAATATGGATCTGAGCAATTTGCAGAGCTAACAGACTATTATATTTGTAGT
>NZ_JBHIMP010000647.1:0-510 GCF_042194175.1 Bartonella sp. MR168JLCBS
GGTTGAAGAGATTAAAGTCTTTCTTTCTTCTGCTACAACAGAAGAAAAGCGATTGACAGAGAACTTTGAGAGAGCTCTTTCAACACTCCCGAATATTCCATTGGATGATGTTCCATTGGGTAAAGATGGAAGTGATAATGTTGTTATTCGACATTTTGGTACACCTGCGATGTTTGATTTTACACCAAAGGAACACTTTGATCTTGGTCAAAATCTCAAGCAGATGGATTTTGAGCGGGCAAGCCGTTTGTCGGGTGCACGTTTCACAGTGCTTTCAGGGGCATTGGCCCGGCTTGAACGCGCATTGGGTCAATTTATGATTGATGTGCATGTTGATGAACATGGTTATACAGAAGTTTCGGTACCTCTTCTTGTTCGTGATGAGATTGTTTATGGAGCAGCTCAGTTGCCGAAATTTGCTGACGATCTCTTTCGGACGACAGATGGTCGGTGGCTTATTTCTACAGCAGAAGTACCGTTAACCAATTTGGTAAACAATGAAATTCTTGA
>NZ_JBHIMP010000648.1:0-509 GCF_042194175.1 Bartonella sp. MR168JLCBS
GTCTGGGTCTCTTCTCACCGTTCTGCCATTGAAGAAGCGATCAAACAAAAAGCTTTTAACAAAAGTTTTAAAACAGATGTTGAAGTTGCGTCAAACCTCGCACATATTGTGGAGACGCTTTTGCTAAAAGCTGCTCTTGGCAGCCTTTCCATGGCGCGAAAAGCAGGTGTTATTGTTATGGGAGCAACCAAAGTTGATGCAGCTATCCGCTCTGGTAAAGTCATTTTCGTCCTTCATGCCAAAGAAGCTACAGAAAATGGAAAGCGGAAAATTTTACAAGCCATCCATACAATACAGCAACAAACAAATCAGAACATAAAAACCACATCATTATTTACAAGTGATGAAATGCGTATGGCTTTTGGAACTCATTCTGTGATGCACGCGGCCTTATTGAATATGAAGGCTGCAGAAGGATTTCTCAAAACAATACACAAACTGATTGACTATCGTGACGACAAGCACAAAGCCTGGTGAGATGACGGTACAAGCCGTGAAGGAAATAAAAT
>NZ_JBHIMP010000649.1:0-508 GCF_042194175.1 Bartonella sp. MR168JLCBS
AATCTCCTCAGAGTCTATATTAATACATTGTGAAAGAAGCTTAGTGTCGATCAGATTGAGATAAAAGGGCATTGTTAGAATGCGGAATGCCAACGCCTTATGACATTGATCAGAAAATAGGAGTAAGGATCAATGCAAGAGCAACAATTTATGCTTGTATGGTCCAAGCAGGATTCTGTATAAAGATAAATGAGGGGAGAGTGTTATACTTTTTAAGAAGAAAATCTTCCCATTTGTCAGCTTGGCGCTGTCATATCTCAGAGAACTGTCAAGCAGCACTTTAAATAGCTCTTTTTGAAAACCTATAAAAATGCATTGGGATGTGAGTCTTAAGTCTTTCTGCTGGTGATGAGCAACAACCTCCACATGCTTGCTTTTTCTTGCCTGTGCGGGATTGTTTCCTCAATCCCTTGTCAGCAATGGCACCATCATCTTTACAAGTAAGCTCGGACAAAGGGCATAGGACTAGCCGCTGGACAAACAATCACCGCTCTTAACCATTACACCA
>NZ_JBHIMP010000650.1:0-508 GCF_042194175.1 Bartonella sp. MR168JLCBS
CCATTTGAGGGCTCATTGAGAATATGAGTTATTTTATTGCTCCTGATACGGGAAAGCGCTACGATATTTTTGGCTATGGCGGCGCGCGTGCAGAAGCAGAACGTAGAGCTTTACCTTTCTTGGCAGAGGTGCCGCTTGATGCAGCTTTGCGCTCTTCTTCAGATGACGGTGTACCTCTCTTGGTGGCTAAGCCCGGTGGGGAGCATGCGAAGCTTTGTCGTGCGATTATTGATCAAGTAAAAAATAAATTCTTTTAAAAATTTATGTTTTTTTAGTAGAATTTGTTAAGAGACGATAATTTAAAACATGTTGTTTTGTTGGTGATTTCAATGTTTGAGCGCTTCATTGTTGGATGAGATATTCCAAAGGGTTGAATAAACGAAAAATTGATCATGCAATTGGGTGACTTAGGGAGTGTTTTCCGAGCTGTATAGATAAAGCAGTGAGGTGGAGAAAAAAAGAAATATTGGCTATTCACGTCAAAGAAAAAATATGGAGAAAATGAGAA
>NZ_JBHIMP010000651.1:0-507 GCF_042194175.1 Bartonella sp. MR168JLCBS
ACGATTGATAATCTTGATGTTAGTTTTTCTTCACAACCTAGTTTGCCACAGGATGAGATTTTAGCTCGTTTGATTTTTAACCGCTCTCTTAACGAATTATCACCATTTCAGATTGCTCAGCTTGCGGCAGCAGCAGCTGATCTTGCAGGTGCTTCTAATATGTCTTTGTTGAATGCTTTACGGACTAAAATCGGTCTTGATGATCTTGATGTTATCGTTGATGAAAAGGGTAATACGGGCTTACGCATTGGACGTTACATACACAATAATGTTTATTTAGGCTTTGAAGCAGGGTCAGATGGAACGACAAAAGGAACAATTAATTTGGACATTTCTCGTCATCTCAAAGCTAAAGGCGCTATAGGGAATGAAAAGAATTCTAGTGTTGGCATATTTTATGAAAGAGAATATTAAGAATCAAAGTTTTTAAGATTTAACTGCTTTAAGACATTTGCTTTTCGAATTGGATATGATGAAGTTTTTTGTAAAAACCATGTTCCTTTGCTA
>NZ_JBHIMP010000652.1:0-506 GCF_042194175.1 Bartonella sp. MR168JLCBS
TTGCTTCACTTTTCGTACGGCTTCAGCAGTTACAGCGCAGGTGTTAAAGATAATAGCATCATTTTTAAGCTGATCTAGTCCGGAAGAAGCACTTTCTTTGCGTATGATTTCTGATTCGTAGCTATTGAGTCGACAACCAAATGTTACAATTTCTATCGTCATCAAAAGTGATCCTTCTTGTAGGTCCCTGTTAAAGGGTTTAAAAAACCACCAAATTCATACTTGGTTGGACCTGTCATAACAATATGGTTATCTTCTCCATAAACGATGTTAAGTGTCCCCCCTGGTAAATTTACATCGATATGGCGTTGTGTAAGTCCACGCCGGTAAGCCGCCACGGCACTAGCACAGGCAGCACTACCGCACGCTTGTGTTAATCCAGCTCCTCGCTCCCATGTCCGTAAATTTAGGCTTTTATGTGATGTTACAGAAGCAATGGAAATATTGCATCGTTCTGGAAAAAGGGGATCATGTTCAAGTTTTGGTCCATATTTTTCTAAGGGAAT
>NZ_JBHIMP010000653.1:0-506 GCF_042194175.1 Bartonella sp. MR168JLCBS
GTGCTTTTCGCACAATTAGCGAAGTGGCCGAATTATTGGAGCTTCCTCAGCATGTTTTACGATTCTGGGAAACACGTTTTAGGCAGATTAAACCAATGAAGCGTGGTGGCGGAAGACGCTATTATCGCCCAGTTGATGTTGATTTGCTCAATGGTATTAAGCAGTTATTATACGAGCAGGGTTATACGATAAAAGGTGTGCAACGCCTTTTAAAAGAGAAAGGTATTGCTTTTGTTACTGCAGTTGGTAATGGTGATCTTGATGCTATGGACGTCGTGTTAGAAAAAAAACATGGGGAACAAACTGCTGAATCTACGAGCAGTAAGCCTAAAAAGTCTTCTTTTGGGCTTTTGAGTTTCATGAGGAATGAAGGGGAAACATCTGTCGGTTCTGTTAATGTTTACAAAGATAAAACCGATAAAGCATTGTTGCAAGAAATACTGTTTGAATTAATTGAATGTAAGCGTGTGCTTGACAGAGCACGATAACGATGTTTTTTTCTCTAT
>NZ_JBHIMP010000065.1:0-1559 GCF_042194175.1 Bartonella sp. MR168JLCBS
GTTTGGTGTTAATTGTATGTATGCGTCTTGCTTTTCAATTATTTGTACGCCCTGATAATCTTTTCTCTCTCGATATTCTGATGAGATAAAAATGGGTAAATTATTTTCTTTATGCATCATTGCAAGCTGTTTTTATGTCATCTCTTTTCCTATAAGGCCATATGTTAGCGCAAAAGCTTCTTTCATTGATCAAGTTGATCACGAAACTATCCAAATTATCTTAACAACGAATAGGATTACGGTTGATACACATTTCGATGGTTGTGATCTTTATATTGCCGGCGTTTTAGATCCGTTATATTCTCGACAGAACCGTTATGATATTGTTGTGAGCTTGGAAGGGCAAACGCGTTCGATGATTATGCGCAAAAAAAAACGTAATGCTGGAATTTGTATTAATGCAGTCTCTCTTATTTTTAAAAATTTTCCTCTCTTTTATTCAATGGTAACAACGCGTGCGATTGATGACATTACCAGCGCTGAAAATTATAAACGCTTAGTCTTAGGATTATCCTATTTGTTGCTACAGTCGGATGAACAAGATCAGGAGAAAATACAAATCTTTCGTGATGAACTTATAAAATTGCAAAAGGCCAAAAAACTTTATAACGAGGAAGTGGGCGGTGTTCGTTTTGGTTCTGGCTCACTTTTTACAGCGCATTTTCGGTTACCGGCAAATATTCCTGTTGGACATTATCAGGCTCGTGCTTATCTTTTTCGCGATGGACAATTTATTGATAGTGCGACCACGACTCTTGAAATCGTAAAAGCACATATTGCTTATACAATTTTCTTTGGTGCTCATAAGCATAGTTTCCTGTATGGTATTATTGCGGTATTTGTGGCTGTTAGTACAGGCTTTTTATATCGTTTGATTTTTCGAAAAGATTAGTGGAAGGAAAACTCTAAGGCATTTATTTTTGCGGAAAATGCGTGAAAAAAGAAAAATAGGTAAAACAATGACTGCTCTCATCATGGTCATATGGAAGAAGTTTATAAAAGTTATAAATCCTGTTTTCCATGGAAATTTAAAAAATTCCATTATTGCTTGCACAAAATCATAAGGCGTTCACCCAAGAAGCTTCATTAGCACGCCAACCAGGATTGAAAGAACAAGTGATTTCATAGCAACATGTTTGAATATCTCTCCCAAAATGAATAAAAAGAATTCGACAACTTTTTCTTTTTATTCTACGTCTTTCCCTGCGTTTACTAAATATTGAAAAAGAGCTCCACAGCACAAAGGAATATACTGCGTGCTTTTCTCGTTCTTTCGTGTGCAATGTGGAGAAACAATGCGCTTAGGTAGAAGTTGTGTTGAGACTTTTTATAAAGTTCTTCTCATTGACACACTTTTGAACATAATGTACTCCAGTTGTATAAATACAATGGTCTCATCGTCATAAAATTGAGGAACGCAAAAATAAGGAATACAAAGATTTTATTGCTGTTTATTTTTCCGTTTGTTTTTTCTTACCTCTCTTTCGAGTTTACCACCTTGTAAGACAGGCGTTACCTCTGTACTGATTTCTGAAACACGTTCATGTTCTATAGGCATT
>NZ_JBHIMP010000654.1:0-505 GCF_042194175.1 Bartonella sp. MR168JLCBS
CAAGCTTGCTAAGCATCTTCTGGTCATTGCTAGAAACTGTCTTTGGCGGAATTCTTGCCATAGCGGCAACAGTGGCTTCAATTTCTTTGACACCTATACTCTTTTTTCGTTGTTTTTTTGGCAAAAGCTTTTGCGCCGCACCACTTTCATCAACAACATCAATTGCTTTATCAGGTAACCTGCGATCAATCATATAACGTGAAGATAATTCTACGGATGCCTTCATCGCCTCATCAGTATATTTAATTTGGTGGAAATCTTCAAAATAAGGCTTTAGTCCTTGCAAAATCTTAATCGCATCAACAACAGAAGGCTCGCTAATATCAATCTTCTGGAAACGACGTTCTAAAGCTCGATCTTGTTCAAAAATTCTGCGGTATTCCCTGTAAATCGTCGAACCAATACATCGAATAGTTCCAGAGGATAATGCAGGTTTTAAAAGATTTGCTGCATCCATATTCCCCCCCAATGTAGCTCCTGCTCCAATCAACGTATGAATTTCATC
>NZ_JBHIMP010000655.1:0-505 GCF_042194175.1 Bartonella sp. MR168JLCBS
TAATTCCGCATTTTTACTTTAGTTCTAGTGATAGCAGAAGAAGGGTTCTCGCGTTTTTTTATTTGGGGGGGAAAATGCTCAAGGGATAAGAAAAAATGACTCTGTTAGATTATGATTCAAAAGAGTCAAAGAAAGGAAGACTGTACAATACAAGAACAGAGCAATTGTATGGTTACAGTGGTAACAATCGAAATAATCGCTCTGCATTCTTACAGACAGGGGTATGCTCTACTTCTGTTGATATAAAAAAAACAGAGAAAAAGACTTTGGAAATAGAGACAAGTCCTTATTCAATCGGATACAGCTTGTGAATTCTGAAGTCGAATGATTATAGGTGTTGAAAAGACAAAAAGTCAAAAAACACCTTTTTTTCACGGTTTTCTCAATTAAAATCTTCACCTCTTTACGCAGCCCTTGATTTGGGAACGAATAATTGTCGTCTTCTTATTGTATCTCCTAGTAAACCTGGGTATTTTCGAGTTGTTATTGTAAAATTGGGAGAAGG
>NZ_JBHIMP010000656.1:0-504 GCF_042194175.1 Bartonella sp. MR168JLCBS
CGAAGTCCTGTTGCACAAGAGAGCCAAGGGATTAAAGCAGCTGATGGGGTTGGCTCTGTTTTCCGCCCCACGGTGGGAAAAGCCGGCAATGGCGTGCCGCTAATTGATATTGTTCGCCCCAATGGACAAGGTCTCTCTCATAACAAATATGACAATATTATACAAATAACTTCTATGAATTCCTCTGTAAAAGAATTATAGCTAATTTGGAATGACGCTTTTGTTGGGCGGTTTCCTTTTGAAATACACTGTTAAAGCCGTCATCCTTTTTTGTTTTCAAAAATGCAAGAATTGTTAATCACTTTTAGGGGGATCATCTATGAAAACCTATACCTTAGCTGATGTTGCAGTATTAATTGATAAAGTGAATAAATATGATGATGAGATTATCAATTTTGGTAGTGAAGATGATGAAGAGAATGAAACGGATGATCTACAGATTGAAAAGGCGGAGAAAACTCTCGGCGTACAATTCACATCCTCTTACAAAGTTTTTTTAAAAAA
>NZ_JBHIMP010000657.1:0-504 GCF_042194175.1 Bartonella sp. MR168JLCBS
GTCTCAAGCGACAACATGGTTTGGATGTTTTGATTATTGACTATATCCAATTAATGACAAGCAATTCAAAGCGCTCATCTGAAAATCGTGTTCAGGAAATTACAGAAATCACTATGGGACTCAAAGCTTTAGCGAAAGAATTGAATATTCCAATTATCGCTCTTTCACAACTTTCACGTCAAGTTGAGAACCGAACAGATAAACGTCCACAACTCTCAGACTTACGAGAATCTGGTTCCATTGAGCAAGATGCTGACATCGTCCTTTTTGTATATCGTGAAGAATATTATTTCAAAAATGAACAACCTAAAGAAGGCACTCCTGAACATATGAAGTGGCAAGATGAAATGGATAAAATTATGGGGAAAGCTGAAATTATTATAGCAAAGCAACGGCATGGACCGACAGGGATTATTCATCTTGCCTTCCAATCTGACTTCACACGCTTTAGCGATCTGGCAGACAGTCAGTATCTTCCAGAACAATATGGTTAAGTTATCATGG
>NZ_JBHIMP010000658.1:0-502 GCF_042194175.1 Bartonella sp. MR168JLCBS
CTGTCGCAAATCATAGTCAAAGTTACGAAGAATTAAATTGCCACGATGAAGGAGTGTTGTTTTTACACCTAATTCATGAAAAATATTAGCAAATTCAACACCAATATATCCACCACCAACGATGATTATTGATTTTGGTAGTTTTTCAAGATCAAAAATTTCATTGGAAGTAAGACACAAATCACTACCTTCTATTGCAGTGTTTGGTACAATTTTTGCCCCTGTCGCAATCAGAATTTTTTCTGCGCTTATCCGTTCACCTGTCACAGAGAGCTCTAATGTGTGTTCATCTACAAAGACAGCACGACTTTCATAAATATGAACATTGTTATTTTGTAGCCCCTTGCGATAAAGCTTTTCTAATCTTGATATTTCTTTATTTTTAGCTGCAACCAATTTTTTCCAGCTAAAAATTGGATCAGTATATTCCCATCCAAAACCAACGCTCTTCTTAAACTCTTGTGCATATTGTGACGCATAAACATAGAGCTTTTTGGGAACG
>NZ_JBHIMP010000659.1:0-502 GCF_042194175.1 Bartonella sp. MR168JLCBS
AATTTCAATTATTTTATATCCCAGGTCATTTTGAAAATGGGGAATGTTATGATCAGCCATAGTGTACAAACTCCAGATAAATTGCCTGATACGGCATGATTTGGATCCTGTCTTTTATATGCATGAGTTTGTAATAAAGCTTATAATAATGCAAGGTACTTTTTAAGATAATCTGCGTATGGAAAAGGGAATGGTTCCCAAATGTTTTGAAATGTGAAATGTAATATCATGAAGAAAACTAGGCAATTGATATGTTGTGATTACGGTAATATATCGTAAAATGTTTTATGAGAGATTTAATCATAAGGATTTGGGAAAGTATAAAGGAAGATTAGCTAAAATATATGAAAAAAACGGTTGCAGATCAGATTTCTATGTCGGACATAACAATGGAAAGTCCGACGCGGTTTATTAACCGAGAATTTTCATGGCTTCAATTTAATAATCGTGTATTGATGGAGGCTGCTAATCCGAAAAATCCTTTATTAGAACGGCTACAATT
>NZ_JBHIMP010000066.1:0-1056 GCF_042194175.1 Bartonella sp. MR168JLCBS
GCTCAAAAATACATGTCATCATAATTTTTTAACAAAGGCGAATCTTTCTCAACAATACCCATCAAGTATTCCAGCTTAAGGGCGGGCACCAAAATGCCAAAAAATCCCCCCAAGGATGCTCAAGGATACATCCAAGGATCTCTTTCAAAACACCTCCTCCAATATCACCCGAACGCCCCCTCGAGAACATCTCTCCAGAATCTCTTTCTCAAAGCCTGTTTCTAATAACGCCCTTAGCACCTCTCACGACTCTCTCCAAACAACTTTCCAGCAATCTCCTCCCTCACAGCATAAGCATAGCAGCTCTCTTCTTAGCGCAGGTAAAGTCTGTGTTATCTCTAGTGTTTCTTTCTTTTTGTCCCTTTCCTTAGATTATAGGATACCTGCTCATATCAATCGTCTATGCTTGTTAATTTTACGATGCGCTCTTCTTGGGTTGAGCACCAGGCAATATTAACCTTAAACGCCTTCGACAAATGAACACAAAAAAGGAATACTCAACAATGATGAAAAACTCCCACATTTTGGTGCATAATTACCGAAAGATATGATCACGAAATTTGGCTCATCCAGGCTCATCCATTACTGATACAGCTTGGCATCGTATAGCTGAACAGCTTAGCCTATCTCGTATAGCATTTTTAAGGTTTTCAATGGAAAAGCTGCTAACCGCCATGAACTCTAATCTCGCTATCAGGCTTAAAGGGGTTAACACTGCATCAAGCTCTTAGCGCGCTATGCAAAAAAACTATAACTGAGCACAGACTTAAAAACCTAAGCAGTCTAAGATACGTCCTCCTCTTTACACGAGTCCACGCGAGAACGCACTTTTGGTTTTTTGTATATCTTTTGTTCTTTCTCTTCCGTGTAAGACATCATAGGGCCTTTGTAAGGGATAATCGCTTGACAAGAATAAGTCTTTTTGTTAGAGGAGATATAGTTTTTTTACAATTTTCACTTATTCGTTGTGCTAATGAAATATGTTAATCCGTACCTTTGTTGTGAGGTACGTTTTGCTTTTATAATCACAGTGAAAAAGTGGGGAGCACGGTGTTA
>NZ_JBHIMP010000066.1:1148-1552 GCF_042194175.1 Bartonella sp. MR168JLCBS
ACATGTTTAAAGTTAGAGCATTGCGTGATAGGAATATTGATAAACGGTGAGTATGATGAAAATTAAAAATTCGCTTAAAGCACTGAGAGAACGTCACCGTAACAATCGTTTGGTGCGTCGTAAGGGTCGTGTTTATATCCTGAACAAAACGAATCCCCGTTTTAGAGCACGTCAGGGTTGATGGTTTTTGTGCTTGCTTTTTTGCGGGCATTAAACCTTTTTCGTTTCGTTGGAGGTTTGTCTTTAGGATTGCGAGTTCCTTGTTTGATATCTCATCTTTTGACGACTTGTTTTTATGAAGTTTTTTATCTTTTTAAAAGCTTTGCGAATGCGGGATTTTTGTATTTTCCGACAAAGTTTCTTGCTTTTTTTTAGGGTTTTTTTCATTGCTTTTGTAAGCAACT
>NZ_JBHIMP010000067.1:0-960 GCF_042194175.1 Bartonella sp. MR168JLCBS
TTTCATTTTGCTTGCTGTTCTTTTCAGTATAATGGTCATTCTCGTGGTTTGGGTTGAACCGGTAACTGTGGATATGTATATTGATGTCCCCTTGGATCCATGGAACCTTTCTTTAGAAGCGAATCAATGAAATGAAAAGTAATGCTGTGATAGATCATTTTCTCGAGATGATGAGTGCGGAGCGAGGGGCTTCTACGCATACACTTGCAGCTTATCAGCATGACTTGCAATGGGCACAAGACGAATTGTCTTTTCACTCTGTTTCGCTTTTTTCAGCACAAAAAGAAGATTTAATTGGTCTTTTATCGCTCATGCATATTCTTGGTTTTGCAGCGTCTTCACAAGCGCGTCGTTTGTCGACTTTGCGTCAGTTTTATCAATTTCTTTATGCAGAGGGAATGAGAGTTGATGATCCCTCGCATGATCTTGATGCACCGCGTCAGGGGCGTCCTTTGCCCAAAGTTATAAGTGAGGATGGGGTGACAAAATTGCTTGATTTGGCGCAGTTGGAAGTCAATCAGGCAGATTATGGGTCCAAAGATCATTTCCGCGCATTGCGTCTTCAGGTATTGATTGAAATGCTTTATGCAACAGGGCTGCGCATCAGTGAGTTGGTGAGTCTTCCGGTGCAGGCTGTCCGCGGGAAGGAGTACAGTATTTTAGTTCGCGGTAAGGGCAAAAAAGAACGTATAGTCCTCTTATCGAAAAAAGCATGCCAAGTTCTTTCACAGTGGTTGAGCTTGCGTGATCAGCGAAAGGATGCCGCGAGTCCTTATCTTTTTCCTGCGCGTTCAGAGACAGGATATATTGCTCGTCAGGTTGTTGCACGGGAGCTGAAAGGTCTTGCCAGAAGAGCAGGGATAAAAAGTAGTGGTTTTTCTCCCCATGTGTTGCGCCATGCTTTTGCTAGCCATCTTTTGCAAAATGGTGCTGATTTGCGTGCAGTTCAACATTTGTTAG
>NZ_JBHIMP010000067.1:1050-1527 GCF_042194175.1 Bartonella sp. MR168JLCBS
TGACGAACAGAGGGCGCAGAAAGTTAAGTAAAGAAGAGGTGATGTTTTTGAAAAAGACTTTATAAAGCAAATTATAAGTATATAACTTACACCAAATAAGTTGAGTGCAATGTATAATTATCTTAATTTTGAAAAACCGGTTGCTGATCTCGATGGGAAAATTCTTGAATTAAAAAAGATTTCTCAAGAAGAAGGCAGTCTTGATATGAGAGACGAGATCGCGCGTCTTGAAATGCGTTCCCAAACGGCATTGCGTGATATTTATAAAAAATTATCGCCGTGGCAAAAAACACAAGTAGCTCGCCACCCTGATCGTCCCCATTTTATGGATTATTCTGCACGACTATTGAGTGATGTCACACCTTTGGCAGGAGACCGCAAGTTTGCTGAAGATGAGGCTATTCAGGCGGGGTTCGCACGCTTTAAAGGTGAAGCAATCGCTTACATAGGTCAGGAGACAGGTCACGATACGCAAAA
>NZ_JBHIMP010000068.1:0-268 GCF_042194175.1 Bartonella sp. MR168JLCBS
AGCAAGCTGATAAAGCCTCATATAATTTTCTGCTTTTTGCAAAGCCTCGTTTCCCTTCAAAGCATCAACATGTGCTGCAACCAAAGAGAGAGATAATTGATCTAAAACCGGCTGTCGACCATAAAAATAAATCAATTTTTGCACAAAATTTTCTGAACAGTTTTGGCTAATTATTTCCAACTCTGCCCACTCCTTTAATCGCTTTGTTTCCTTATAAGATAAATGCAAGCGATGTGCCATTTCATGAAGACGTATGGGATCAGGAGGA
>NZ_JBHIMP010000068.1:322-1195 GCF_042194175.1 Bartonella sp. MR168JLCBS
TTTTCACAAGTGAATGAATCGCATCAATACCCCATTTTTCTGTTTCAGGGAAAATGAGTGTCAAAATTCCACTCTGGCGCATCCATAAAAGAGCACGTGTTGGATTGGGAGCAGCGAGAAGTTTTTTCATTTCCCCCCAAATACGCTCAGATGAAAGTTTTTGCAGACCGTGTTTTAAATAAACACACGCTTTCAATCCTTGCACATCAGGTCGTCCCGCTCCATACCAAGCAAAAAAGCGAAAAAACCGCAAAATACGCAAATAATCTTCGCGAATACGATTCTCTGGAATACCGATAAAACGTATTGTTCTGCTCGCAACATCGTTCAAACCTCCTACTGCATCATAAAGATTGCCATCAGCATCACAATAAAGCGCATTCATAGTAAAATCGCGCCGTTCAGCATCTTTTTGCCAATCACGATCAAACGCCACTTTTGCATGACGACCATCCGTTTCAATATCAGAGCGAAGAGTTGTAACCTCATAAGAACATGACTGAGCAACCACCGTGACTGTACCAAACGCAATACCTGTAGGAATAGCTTTAAATCCCGCTTCTTCTACACGCGCTATAACCTGTTGTGGAAAACAGGTTGTAGCAACATCAATACCACTAATCGGTTGCTCTAACAGCTGATTACGCACTGCCCCCCCAACAATACGTGCCTCTTCACCGTCCAAAGATAAAACATGAAGAAGCGTTTGGAGTTGACTCTGCTGCAACCAATCAACATGTTTGAAATTTTGTATTGTGCTCACTCTTTAACCTTTCAAACAAATTGCCACCATTCCCTCAAACTGGTATCCTTATAAGACAACAATTTTCCACAACATCCTTTACAAATCCTCCCATTCGTCAAAATAGAATT
>NZ_JBHIMP010000068.1:1280-1516 GCF_042194175.1 Bartonella sp. MR168JLCBS
TTTAATCATACAAAGAAAATTATCAATTTTGCGACAAACCGCCGTAAGGAACACATATGAGTCAAAGCGATACATTATCCAATTCTATGAAGAAGACTCCTATCAATAACGAAGCTCAAGTTATCATTGACGGTATTGATACAGCACACAAAGAATTAGATATTCTACAACAAGAAGTTGACAAAGTTATTTTTGGTCAAAATCATGTGATAGAATACGCTTTAACAAGCATTTTG
>NZ_JBHIMP010000069.1:0-1505 GCF_042194175.1 Bartonella sp. MR168JLCBS
GCCAATCCTGTTATCTTTTTACTGCCAGCACCAATACCAGCCGTCGTTATTTGCGGACCACCCGTAATCACTAAGCCTGTTGCATCTAGGGTATTTGTGCCTGCCTTTAAGCTCGTTAATGCAACATCTTGAGCCAGATCAAATTGTACCTTATTATCCTTATCGCCTTTTGTAAGATTAAGATTTGTACTTCCAGTTACCAAATCCAATGGGCTGGTTGAATTAACGTTCGTCGTATTTTTACCATTAACAGAGAGCCCCCAACTTGGGTTTATAGAATCTTGTAGAGCTTTTAGCTGTGCAACATTTACCGCATCAGAGTCGTTCGTGCCAGCGGCAACACCTACAATCTGTCTGGTTTTTCCTTGCTTAGCATCACCAATACTGAGTGCACCAAGACCGGATAGCCATGTATTGTCCTGTTTATCTGAATTCTCTCTAGTACGAGGATCATAACCCCCAAAACCAGGTCCAACATTCGCTACAGAACCGCTTCCCAAAGCAATACTATCTTTAACTGATGCTTTTGCTCCACTACCAAAAGCAAGCGCAGATTCGCCGGTAGCTGTTGCGCCAGCACCAAGAGCAACTCCACCAACAGCAGCTACAGATGCATTTGCACCTAAGGCAATTCCATTTAACGAACCTTTTGGATCATTTGTGGAACCACCATTCTTTACAGATGCGCCAGAACCAAAAGCAAGCGCACCGCTAGAGAGTTTACTAACGCTGGCCTTGCTACCAAGAGCGACTGAATTTTCTGCATCAGCTATAGCATCTGCAAAATCTTTGCCAGTAGTGTTAATTTTTAAACCTTTTATAACCCCTGCTGCTTGTCCTGCTTGTGCTGCTTTTAGCTGTGCAAAAGTCACTGCATCAGTATCATCAGTACCTTCTGCCAATCCTGTTATCTTTTTATTACCAGCATTAATACCAGCTATTGTTATTAGCGGACCATCTGCAATCAATAAGCCTGCTAGGTTTAGGGTACTTGTGCCTACTTTTAAGCTCGTTAATGTAACATCTTGAGCCAAATCAAATTTTAGCTTATTATCCTTATCACCTTTTGTAATCTGAAGATTTGTACTTCCAGCAGAAAAATCTACTCCACTACCCATAAGAACAGTTGTAGCATTTGCACCGCCAGCAGAGAGTTTCCAACCGTTTTGTCTTACAATGTCTTCTAAGTCTCTTAACTGCCTAACATTCACAGCATCGGCAACCTCAGAACCAGCTGCTACGCCTGTAATTTGTCTGGTTATACCCTTACTATAATCACCAACACTCACTGCGCCCTTCGTACTTTTCCATTGCGATGAGGTATTTGTTGCAGGACCCTGCAGCAAAGGAGTATAACCAAAAACACCAGCAGCCCTATCGGCTTTAGAATCTTTTCCCAGAGCAACGCCATCTTGGGACGAAACTAGGGAATTGGCACCTATAGCGATAGCTCCCTCTCCCTGTGCTTCCGAATAATATCCAAAAGAAATGCTCTCCTTACCAAC
>NZ_JBHIMP010000070.1:0-851 GCF_042194175.1 Bartonella sp. MR168JLCBS
CAAAAAACCTACATAAATAACAATGCCCAGCATGCACGGTACAACGAGATCACGCCTCAAATTCTGATCAATTGTTTTTGCATTCCATACTGGTAAACGACTGACCAAAAGAAAAGCAATAATCACAGTATAAAGGCTAAAAAATAATGCCCAGCTCCAACTTGGGACCAAACCAAGAGCTTCTAAATACATAGGCAATAAAAGCAATAACGCTCCTGCTGGTGCAGGAACACCAATAAAATAACTGCCCTGCCATTTTGGTATATCTACGTTATCCAACATCACATTAAAACGCGCTAAACGCAAACAACAAGCAACACAATAGACAAGTGCTGCGATCCAACCAACTTGGTACGCTTGATTTAAAACAAAGGAATAAACAATAAGCGCAGGAGCAACACCAAAATTAACAACATCAGCAAGAGAATCCATCTGCGCCCCAAAAGATGAACTCCCATCCATCAAACGGGCAACGCGGCCATCAGCCCCATCTAGGGTTGCTGCTAAAAGCACCATTAAAATAGCAGCCTCATAGCGATGCTCAAAAGCCAAACGAATACTGCTCATACCTGCGCAAATCGCCAAAATAGTAATGATATTGGGAACGATATAACGCATTGGTGTAGGCGACCGCCACCGATTTGCAACATCATCATGCTGCCCTTCAGGATTAAATGAAGAAAATAGTGAAAAATTTTTCATTGTTTTCCCTAATCGAATCTGAAGTCAATTGTAGCACTACTCTTATCGTCAAAAGAACCTAAAACTGTTTCTCCCGCAATTGCTGTCTGACCAACCGCAACACGTAATTTCACTTCAGTTGGTATATAAATATCAAGACGAGAACCAAA
>NZ_JBHIMP010000070.1:924-1176 GCF_042194175.1 Bartonella sp. MR168JLCBS
GCTATCTGTACGACACCAATTTTACCATGTTTGCTGTCAATTACCATTCCATTTCGCTCATTAAACTGACTGGCCTTATCAAGCTCAGCATTAGCAAATTGACCTGGACGATACACAATAGATTCCACTTTACCACTTATAGGAATACGGTTGATATGGCATGAAAAAATATCCATAAATACGGAAATACGGATCATTTCTTCATTACCCAACCCTAACTCTTCAGGCGGAATACATGGTTCAACGAATGAG
>NZ_JBHIMP010000070.1:1248-1481 GCF_042194175.1 Bartonella sp. MR168JLCBS
GAAATATATACACCAAACCGTAAGAACAAGACCACACCAAAACAACGGACTCCATACCCAACCAAAAATGAGCGAAAGAACAAAAAACGCTATAATAAAAGGATAGCCCTCTTTATGGATCGGCGTAAAGCTATTATGGACAGATTGTAGAATACTCATATAATTTCCTATTTATAGATATGATCTAAACGACGTACTAAATCTTTTTGTTCTGCTCTCCCCTTTCTTCTCTA
>NZ_JBHIMP010000071.1:0-1472 GCF_042194175.1 Bartonella sp. MR168JLCBS
AACTCCCAAGATTGCACCTGCTCTTGCATTAAGAAACAACACATTGTTTCTTTTCAAATGGTTTTTACCTATACGCTCATTCCTCTTGTGACGTACAAATAAATGATTCTTTTGGTTCTAAATCAAAGGGGTTGAAATGAGAAAAACTTCCTGCCTTCGGTGTTCTCACTCAAGTTGTAAAAAACAATTATCATTATAAATAAATGTCTTATTTAATTTAATACACGCTGGATCAACAGGCGTTAAACAGCTATCTTAGTAGTTTTTCTTCAAGAATACCTTTCGTTATACAGCCGACATGCCCTACCCTTACATATTGAAGCACCAGCATTCTCATGCACAAAAATACAATGCAAGTGCAAAAAAAGGTAATATTTCAAATACTTAAAAAATCCTATCTTTACACTTTTATAAGGACAAAAAATAAAGCATGTTAGCAAACATAATTATGCAAACTTCTACTTTTTATCTTTTATATCGTCAACCAGTAAACGCGGACCACGAGCAAGCCAAAGTTTAACCATGAGCCCCCTCATTGTTTTCATTTTGTAGAGCAGGAAGACAAATCATTTGTTCTAGAACTAAGTCTTGCACTTTTGAGTTATTGTTCTATTTGTGAATCTAGAAATCCGAAAAGGTATATGAACGTGGTAGAAATGTGAAGACTCAACTTCATAGCGAACAAAATCCACAATCAACAAACACCCATGAGGACGCGAAATACCTGCAACCTCATGAAAAGTCACCTCGGGACTCTCAAGAAAATGTAAAACTCAATGAAGAATGACCAAATCAAAAGTTGTATTTCCAACAAATAAATGCAAAACATCACTATCAAAGACAACTTCAACTGCATGCTATAAAGACCTGAAAACAATTTTAATACAGAGCCTGTATCAGTACCAATATCCAGTAGTGTATTAAAGGTTTTTATTGCCAATGATTTCCCGTAAAGCGCTTTTCCACAGCATGATCATAGGAAAACCACAACGCATCCTACTGCGCCACATTTTGTAAAAAATGCTTCTTTCCTCTTTTTAGGCGCTGTTTTTTACATCCATAAAACGTGCAAAATCGTGTATTAGAATCAAATCACGCTCTAGAAAAACTGTAAAGAATAGCCACCAAATATCTTTACCAAAACAATCATGACAACGCAAAATAAATGCCTCCACCCTTCTGATAACACTCAATCAATTGTGCTTTAGTATAATAAAACGTAAATACCGTAATACATGCAGTTGCGACTGGCAAAAAATAAATGTAAAGTTTGATACGTTTAAATCTCCGTGGTACAAAAAGTGCAGGAATACGCAAACGACTTAATTCTGCCATCGCTTTTAGCAACATAATCATCGTATCCAAACTTGCACTTTTTTTATAAATAATCCTGTAAAAATTTATTTATAGGAATAGAAAGTCAAGCAGAAGACGCATACTTGCATCTATTTTGTTACTGCCTATTTTATGAT
>NZ_JBHIMP010000072.1:0-1471 GCF_042194175.1 Bartonella sp. MR168JLCBS
GGATTGTGAATGTTGTTCTTTAAAAGTTTTATTCTTGCGATTCTAATGGTTTTTTTCACCTTTCTTTATGGGTGCAAAGTTGAACCGCTTTATCGTCAAGGACCCCAAATTTCGACGACAATGGATTCTATAAATTCTGGTTCCCATGGTTTGTCTTCAGGAAAAGATTCTTTAGGGCTTTCTGGGAAGCTTGCAAGCATTGTCGTTGAAGAACCTTCAGATCGTTTTGGTCAAATGGTGCGCAATCATTTACTATTTCTTCTTTATGGAAATGGTAGTAAACCTTCCGATCCAACTTATCAATTGGCACTGCAGACATCCGTATTTACAAGAGAATCGATGCAGATAGAGGTTGATCGAGACAGGAAAAAAACAGGACGACCTTCCGTTGGAACCGTGGTGAGCAAAGCATCCTACACCTTAAAGGATATGAAAAATACTCCTGTTGCACAAGGAATGGGAAATGTGCGTGCGTCTTTTGAGCGGATGCGCCAGGAATATGCGACGCTGCAAGCAGAAAAAGATGCGCAAAGGCGAGTAGCTGAAGAATTGGCTGAACAGATCTTTATGTTGCTTTCAAGAGATCTTTTAAATAAAACTTCTGGGCGTTAAGCGATATTTTGTCCGGTTTTTTTCCAATCATCGAGGAATGTTTGCAAACCTTTATCAGTTAAAGGATGTTTGACCAGTGCTTTTAAGATTGTTGGGGGAACGGTTGCAACATCTGCACCGCTGAGTGCTGCTTCTTTGACATGATTAACAGTGCGGATTGAAGCTGCTAAAATTTGTGTTTCAAAGCCATAATTGTCATAAATCGTGCGAATTTCGTGAAGCAATTCACTGCCATTTATTCCGCAATCGTCGAGTCTGCCGATAAAAGGTGAAACAAATGTTGCGCCAGCTTTTGCCGCCAATAAGGCTTGATTGGCAGAAAAACAGAGTGTGAGGTTTGTTTTTAATCCCTGTGCTGCCAGGGCTTTACACGCTTTCAATCCCTCAAGCGTTAAAGGAAGTTTGATGCAAATATTGTCGGCAATTTTTGCTAAAATAGCCGCTTCTTTCATGATGATTTCGAATTCAGTTGCTGCAACTTCGGCAGAAACAGGTCCTTCGATGAGGGTACAAATTTCTTTGAGAACATCAAGAATATTGCGTCCCGATTTTAGAATAAGAGAGGGATTAGTGGTAACACCATCAACGAGGCTTAAATTTTTTAGCTCTCGGATTTCTTCAATATTGGCGCTATCCACAAAAAATTTCATGTCTAATTTCCTTGTTTTTTTAAGCTCGTTCATTCACAGTTTGTGCTGTTCCAGCTTGTTTCTATATATGCGCTATTGTTTATCGCAAAAGCAAGAAAGAAGTTTAGTGTCTCATATGGTAAGTTGGGACATAAGTTGGAAAAAAAGAAAAAGATTTGGGTATTGGAAAGAGGGCAAATTTCAGGAAGGGGTTTGTTTATGATGTTAGC
>NZ_JBHIMP010000008.1:0-8598 GCF_042194175.1 Bartonella sp. MR168JLCBS
ATCATTTTTTACTTTTTTTTAAAATAAAATAACATAAACAACTGGTTGTATTTCAATACATTACACTAAAATAAAAATAAAACATGAAAACAGAAAGAGTTAAAGGGAGCATGGCGCCTTTAAAGTAAAATATAGCACCCCATTGCAATGCATAAAAATAGGAAGTACCTAGGAATGGATTAATCACAATAACACTTGTTTTATGTTACTTTAATAAGGAAATTTTTCTGCACAGGTACGATTCATAAAGACATTAATGTATAAAGAGAATTCGTATGATCTGTAATTTGTAAAAAGAATCAAATTCTTGTAGAAACATGCTAAGCTATGCTAGCTTTCTTTATTTAATATTGAAAAAGTACTCTTAGAATCTATGTGGGATAACGAACAACAAAAAAACGATCCCGGACAGGACCCTGCTCTTGTCGTTAAACGCTTGCGTCCTGCGCGCCGACAAGTTTCGGCCCGTTGGCTTACGGGAACCGTTCTGACAGGAATCACTTCCTGCATTCTTATGGGTATTGCACTTTTTACGGCTCTTGATGAACAACAGCGATTGGTAACCCCTCCACAATGGTTTACAAAAGAAAACCTCTCCCATACACAAGATCCTGAGGCCAATGGGTATAAAGGTGATCGTATTTTTCCCACCCATGCACGACAAAGCTTTGACAGCAAACGTCAATTTGAACTATCGATTCTGCAAAAAAAAGGCGATGAACAAGTTATTCAAACACAACATTTTGAATGGATTCGTATGGCTTTAGCCGAAAAGCGCCCCCAGAAATATAGCTATCCAAAATTTGATTCTTTAAGCATTCTTGCCAGTGATTCGAAAAATCAAAGCGCCAAACCACAAGATTCTGGACAGATTTATGGAGCAAAGGTTGAAACAAAAATCACCTTACGCAGCTATGATTTTAAGGTAAATCAATTCGATTTTGACAACAACGATACGCTGACAGATGAAGAGGCACAACAAGAAGTGCAAAAAGCTGGATTTACTTTAGAAAAAAGTACCGAACTTCTTTCAGTTCTCACATTGATTGATCCTTTAAAATTAGAAGATGCATCCACTGATTCCCAAGGTACAGAATCCCCTGAAGTTCGCATTGTTCAAGAAAATGTAACCGTTTCTCCTCAAAGTCACCGTATCGATCTGACAAAAAACTATGTTGAAGATATTATTCCTATTCGTAAAAAACAAAAGATAGCCGATGCTTTCAAAAAAACCAGTTATACAAAAAAGCAAATTGAACAGGTTGTAAAAACGCTAGAAAAAATGAGCCTTTCCGATACCCTTAAAGAGGGAAGTCTTTTACGCATTGGTATTGTGACACAAGCTGGTGAAGAAGACCATCTCGTACGCGCAAGTATCTATCAAGGGATGTATCATGTTCTCACCATTGCGCTGAATGATAAAGGCCAATTCATTGAAAGCACAGAGCCTAAAATGTCTAAAGCTCTTAAAACGGCTTTTCAAAATGGTATTCCGCATTCTTATATCAATAGCGCGCAATTACCAACAGCTTATGATGCACTCTATAATGCCTTGCTAAGCCATAATATATCACAATCTCTCTCTCATCGTCTTATTCGTCTGCTTGCCACCAATATTGACATGAAAAGTCCGATAACCCCCAATGATCAAATCGAAATATTTTATGCCGTACCACAAAGCGATAAAGAAAACCAAAACGGCAAAAAGAACTTGAAAGCAAAGGAAGCATCCAAAAACACTGATCCAGAAATTCGTTATATTAGCGCAACTTTTGGAAATACAACTTATAAATATTACCGTTATCAATTAAAAGATGGAAGCGTTGATTATTATGATTCTGAAGGGAGGAGTTCAAAGCCTTTCTTGCTGCGCAAACCCACACCAAATGGGATTTTTGGCTCCCCCTTTGGTCCACGCAAACATCCTATTTTAGGCTATGTTCGCATGCATACGGGAGTTGATTGGGTTGCTCCTAAAGGATCACCCATTATTGCTGTAGGAGATGGTATTGTCACAAGAGTAGGCGTAACAGGTGGCTATGGAAATCACACGGAAATTCAACACGCCAATGGATATATCAGCAGTTATTCACACCAAAGCCGTTATGCACCAGACATCAAACCAGGCGTGAAAGTACGACAAGGACAAATCATTGGGTATGTTGGAACAACAGGAATGGCAACCGGTCCCCATTGTCATTTTGAAATCATTGTCAATGGCGTCAAAGTTGATCCCATGCGCATCCGTATACCGGATAGCAAAGCCTTAACCAATCAAGACCTACAAACATTCCTACAAGAAAAAAACAATATTGATTCTTTGATCAACAGCCCGATACCCCCCTCCGAAGAGACTTAAAGCATAAAAGCATCTGCATTTTTACAACTCAAAACATCTAAAAACATGCTTTAGCGCTTATTTTTCTCAAAGAGATTTTTTTTCTTAAAGAGATTTCCGCACTTTAAATATCTATAAAGAATTCGCCGAAATATGCCACCACTCAAGGTCGCATAACAATGATTAAAAATAAAACGCCCTCCCCTTTGCATGTTTATGCACAATAGAAAAGTGCAAAATATGAAACCCAAAAAGGCTAACTCTTCTTGTTTGTTTTATCAAAACGATAAAAATCCCTTTGTTTTCCATGCAATAAAATTTTAATCAAAGGTGAGTTTTTCTAAAGATGAAGATTCTAAAACCCATATCATTCTATAAACAACCCGACTTCTTTTTGAATAGATTCCACTTGTTGAATGCTTATGCTGTTCATAGCCCTAAAGGACAGTGTTTCATAAACTTTACGAGCAAGTTATCCTTAAGAATATTCGTTACTCACTTTTACAAAAACACCATATATTTAAAGTTTTACATGCCTTACAAAAAATAACAAAACTTGAAAAAACAATCTCTTCGCAAAGAAATAGAGCTTACTAATATAAGTATTATTGATTTAAAGGAGCTCTTATTCAAAATAAATTTAAATTTTAACTTAAGCACTTAAAAGCTATAAAACATACAAAAAAGGAGAATTTTGAAAGCCTATAATCGGAGTCAACAAAGCGAAAAACAAAAAGACCAAAAGATGAAGAAGCAATGTTGCTTCTCTTGAAGACAATTGACAATCTGATGTAAATGGTGCTGTATTCGCGTTATCTAAGTCATATTTTATTCTCATTTTTATTAAAACGAACAAGCAGAGAGCAAAGAGTTTATCCCTTTTAAAAATCAGTCAGAGCTTTTTTTGAACTCTTCATGCGTAGTTTTGGCAAAGGAATGACAACCTTTGTGCCTCCTAAAGCAGAAGTTTCAAACAGAGGTTTTTCACCAAATTGCATACAGAGCTGTTCCACGACCACACGACCAAGTCCTGTTTTTTGTTCTAAAGTTTGGCTTTTCATTCCCACGCCATCATCCTCTACAATGAGCATCAATTGTCCATCTTTCTGGGGACCAAAAGAGATATAAATATGACCGGTACGTTGATCAGGAAAGGCATGTTTTAAGGAATTTGTCAGCAGTTCACCAAGGATAATTCCAAGTGTTGTCGCATCTCTTGAAGACAGGCGACAATCTTTAAAGTTGGTGTGAATAGTGATGTTTTCACGCAATTCAAAAGGGACAGCCAATTCGACATCATGCACAACAGAACTGAGAAACTCTGCCAAAAAAGTCGTTTCCATATCATCACTTAAGCGCAAACGACGATGTGCTGTAGAAATTGTCTGAATACGATCGCGTGCAGCTCCTAGAACAGAACGTACCTCTTCATTTTTGCTCCGGTTTAACTGGAGCCCCAGCAAAGAAGACACCGTCCCAAGAGAATTGCCAATGCGATGGCTTGCATCCTGCAACAATATTTCAACCCGTTGGCGTTCTTTTTCAGCGTGATTGCGTGCTCTTTCTAATTCTTGTGTTCGTTCTTTCACGCGGGCTTCCAGAGCGATATTTTCGCTATGAAGCAGCAATTGATACAATTTTAAAGAGCGTACATCACGATGAAAACGATTAATAACAAAATAGGCAGAAATAAAAGTACTCACAACGGAAACAATAGCCGCCAATGTCAAAGCAGCCCGCATCAATGCAATACCCTCACGCTGTTTTTGTCGCACCACATCATCCCCATTAATAAAGCTTGTCATCAATTGAGCTAAACGTGCCACAGGAATCTTTGATACTTCAAAAGAGGCAGCATGAGAAGGTTGTTCAGGAATCGCATCAAGAGCATGCATATGGGCATTCATAAATGCTTTTCGTGCTTCAACCTCTTTTTTAAAAGCCGTAAACCATTCATCCCATTGTGGATGCGCATAAACAATAAGTGCGATATAATCGAGAATATCCCCCAACTCCCGCTCTGCATTTTCAAAACGTATTTTATCTTCCATCTTGCGCGTTTTTGCATAGCTGCGATCAGCAACAGCCATATCAATCAAGCTAATAAGGACCAAATCAGCCTGTTCGCGTAATTCTGAACTTGTATTCAACTGTGCGACTTCTCGATCAACGGCATTTGAAAGCAACATAATAAAAACCGATGCCAAAAGAGCCATAACAAGAGAAACAACAATCGCTACCCACCGCCAGCGTGATATCGTTGCATCAGAAGAAGGCATTTGAGGCATCAAATTTGTTTTTGTTGTCATAGAATGTCCATTGGCGAACTTGAAAGTCGTCATTTTTCAGCACAAAGGAAGGCAACCTTATGGAACATAAAACCTAAAGCCCGTGGGAAAGTTTATACAGGCTTTTCTTGTGTTCCTAAGGATACACGCCAAACACTCTGAATTTCCTCAGATACTGACTTTACTGTAATAGCTATAACGGGAATAAAAAAAACAAGGCTATCGATCATAATTATTATGCTTTTTTAGCCGTTAAATGAACACAATGTACTTCCAGCTGAATAAGAATCAGGACCATAATCAGACTCACCATCCACCTTGAGAAGTTCTTGTAATCGATTACGCGCCCTGCTCACACGGCTTTTAATGGTTCCAACAGCACAACCACAAATAGCCGCTGCATCTTCATAAGAAAACCCCGATGCGCCAATGAGAATAATGGCTTCTCTTTGATCGGCAGAAAGCAAATTTAAGGCTTTTTTGAAATCTTGCAAATCAAGCGATCCATATTGAGCAGGATGAACAGCGACATTTTGAGTAAACACGCCATCGGTATCTTGAACTTCTCTTCCCTTTTTACGCATTTGACTGTAAAATTCATTGCGCAAAATGGTAAAAAGCCAAGCCTTAAGATTGGTTCCCATCTCAAAACTATCTTGCTTAGCCCATGCCTTCATAACAGTATCTTGGACCAAATCTTCGGCTTTATCCTGCTTGCCACTTAAAGAAACAGCAAAAGCTCGTAAAGCCGGCAACACCGAAAGGAGTTCTTGTTTAAAGTTTTTCGCGCACTTTGACATAAAGGATTCAAACCTTTTCCACATTGTTTAAGCCAAATTGCTCTGCGTTTAAGCCAAATTGCTCTGCGCGCTCCAACTTCTCTAAAAGCTCGAGCAAACACCGCGGCAGTGCTTCTTCTTGAATTTCCATGTAAAATTGACGTAACTTCCGTGCTATTTCGCTATTGACCCCGAGAAGATCATCTCCAACTGTAAATTGTGTGGTGAGATTTTTTTCATCACGGTTGTTCATTTTTCATCCCCCTAATCCATATAATATCAGTAGCACCGCGAAGAATTTTTCGCCTTATGGTTGTAAATATGGCTATCGGTAAAAAGTTCCATACAAATCAAGGAACTTTTTTATCTGTTGAGAATTTCAACCAACAAAATGCTTGAAAGATCAAAGGAGTTATAAATTATGTCATTATCAACGCGCATTGCCCCGCATCTTCCCTATCTTCGGCGTTTTGCCCGCTCTGTCACCGGTAGCCAATCCTCTGGCGATGCTTATGTGTCAGCGATGTTGGAAGCACTCATTGCCGATATCTCCATTTTTCCCAAAGCATCCAGTGACCGAATTGGTACCTATTGGCTTTTTTGCCATCTTTTTGACCAAACCACACCGAACATCCCTGAACCCCTGCCCCAATTTGGTCTTGAACAAAAAACCAGTGCCAAATTATCCTATCTCACGCCCCGTGCACGCCAAGCATTTTTGCTCATTGCCGTTGAAGGATTTCATGAACAAGAAGCCAGCGAAATCATGAATCTGGATACGAAAGAATTTCGTAAGCTTCTCAACCAAGCATCCATTGATATTTCTCAACAAATTGCCACTGAAGTAATGATTATTGAAGATGAACCTCTTATTGCGCTTGATATTGAGCAAATGGTAGAAAGCTTAGGTCATCATGTTGTAGGAATAGCGCGCACGCGTGATGAAGCTGTCATCATGTATCATAAGAAAAAACCACGGTTGATTTTGGCTGATATTCAATTAGCCGATAACAGTTCAGGTATTGACGCGGTCAACGAGATTTTGAAAAATGACCGTATACCGGTGATTTTCATCACGGCTTTTCCCGAAAGGCTGCTGACCGGCGAACGTCCAGAACCAACTTTTTTAGTGACCAAACCTTTTAACCCTGATATGGTGAAAGCGCTTATTTCCCAAGCTTTATTTTTTCAAGAGAATGCTTCTAAAGCGGCTTAGAACAGAGTAACATCTTAAAATTATGATCGTTACGCCTCTTTCAAAGCCTCCCATGGATAGATCTCATATGAGTGCGCTCATGCAAGCGATTCGTGGTGCTGATATTTGTGTTCTCTATCAGGCAACAAATCTGGTTTATTTATGGGCTGAAAACTTGCCACACCATTTGCACAATAAATGGCGGGTTGGGTGTCGTGACAGCGACTTTTTTTCGCTTGACCTTGCAGACAATATGGAAACCATCAAACTGCAAGTTTTAGCGAGTGGCAAAATGCAAACTGTTGAAGCACGTTTTGAAGATACAAAAAAACAAGAGATTTGGTATAAATTTTCTATTGATTGTCATCGTAATGATAACGGAGATATTATCGGTATTATCACCACCGGTGTTAATATTTCCGGCTTACGCCGCCGTGAACAAGTGCTCAAAATCCTTCTTCGCGAGGTCAGTCACCGTTCTAAAAATCTTCTAGCGATCATTCAAAGTATTGCCAGCCAAACCGCCCGCTATACTGAATCTCTTCAGGTTTTCTTACGCAAATTTCAAGGTCGTCTTCATTCTCTTTCTCATTCTCAAGATCTGATCACTGATTCCGATTGGCGTGGCGCTCAATTTCGCGAATTGGTCCAAATGCAGGCTTTAGGCTATTTTATGAAAGAAACAGAACGTTTTTCACTTGAAGGCGTAGATCCTTATCTTTTTCCCAATGCCGCTTTGCATATTGGTTTGGCTTTTCATGAACTGATTGTCAATTCTCTTTCTTTTGGAGCCCTTTCCCAAGAAAAGGGTAGCATCTGTGTACGCTGTGAAATCGAAACAAAACTGAATGGCAAAACGCAACTTATCATCACTTGGCATGAAAATTTTGAATCCGACATCCCCCCCCCAAACAATAAAAAAGCCTGTTTTGGTAGTGCCGTTCTCGAAAAAATCGTTCCCATTTCCGTGAATGGTTCCGCTTTCCTCAAATTGACAAAAGAAGGAATTGTCTATTGCCTCTCTGTTCCTGATACTTATTTTGATATTTTTTCTTAAAAGAGCATTTCAAATAACAAACAAGAGAAGTTTTCCCTTTTCAGCAAAATTTCTCATCTATTTTATTAAGCACAAAGATATTTTCCAACCTCTTTAAACCAACCACTATGTCCCCCAATAGTTCCCCAAAACCTTAACGATGAAAACTTAAGCCATATAAACTCCATTCCCGCTGTCAATCAACTTTCATCCCTTATAGAACCGCATATTTTAAGAGAGAAACCAAAACAATGAAGAGTAAACCGTTTCAGCTTTTATATGCCAAATAAAAGCGAACCTATTACCTATCTCTTTTTGTGTAACTTTCGCAATGCGCATACAATTCCATTTTGGCAGAATATAAAATTTCAAGGAGTAAAGCTAACATCCATCATCACTCTTCAGCTTTACGGGACTAAAGCATCCACGACAACAACAATTAACTGATGAAATTACACATTTTATGCTTTTATTTATCGCATTCTTTAATGGAGATATCCTCTTCAGGTACAATAGGACATCCTAAAACAGAATACACTTGTGTTTTTCATTCACGCACTTTTTTAATATTTCCCAGCGCATCCACGCTCATTTCAAAACAGTGTCTGTAAATAAAATATAATAGCCCCCGTAAAGTGAACCATCAAGCACGCCCCTTTTTACTCCACATCCTTCTTTACCTTCATACCTCTTTTCACTTCATAAAAGTAGTAGCTGAGCATTATCATACCCTTTGTCCCTCATGTTGCAACAGCCATTGACCTTTGAGAGCGTTCATAAGGGGCATTTTAGTCTTTTTTCAAATATTTCTCACCAACACAAAGCCCACACACAGCCTTTTATGACGTGCAAGCCAATGACTTTGATTAATTCACTATAGACCGGCATCTCAAAGGGGGAACGGACATCTCAAAGGGGGAACGGACATCTCAAAGGGGGAACGGACATCTCAAAGGGGGAAC
>NZ_JBHIMP010000008.1:8698-17515 GCF_042194175.1 Bartonella sp. MR168JLCBS
CATCTCAAAGGGGGAACGGACATCTCAAAGGGGGAACGGACATCTCAAAGGGGGAACGGACATCTCAAAGGGGGAACGGACATCTCAAAGGGGGAACGGACATCTCAAAGGGGGAACGGACATCTCAAAGGGGGAACGGACATCTCAAAGGGGGAACGGACATCTCAAAGGGGGAACGGACATCTCAAAGGGGGAACGGACATCTCAAAGGGGGAACGGACATCTCAAAGGGGGAACGGACATCTCAAAGGGGGAACGGACATCTCAAAGGGGGAACGGACATCTCAAAGGGGGAACGGACATCTCAAAGGGGGAACTAAAAAACTGTAAAAACGTTTAACGGTGAAGAAGCCCCTAGGCTGACAAATTGGAGCCCATGCTGTCAACCTCTCATTTGGAAAATAATTGATGAATCCCCTTGTTTTTATCCTCTTATTAGTTTCATGTACAGATGATTTCAATAGTTGCTATTCGAACAATACAATGGTTAAAATCTATCCAACGGCTCAAGCATGTGAACAATCCATGATACCGTCCACAAAAAATTTTGCATTTTCTGGACAACAAATTTTTGCCCAATGTATAGACGTCCATGCAGATTTACATCAACAAGAAGTAAAATTGATCTGGTCTGTAACAAACCGTGGAAATTTCCTGCTTAAAAGCCAAAATGAAAATAACAAGATATCTACAGTCCAGAAAGAAGGTATTTTACCAACATCGCTTCCTCTTTTGCATTCTTCTTCCACAAACCTCTTGCACAAAAAACTTTAAAAGCATAAACCCATCAGATCTCAAAAAAATAATCAATGAAAGACATGATGGATAATAAGCGAATGCAACCTTCAAAAGACCATCACACAGAGCAAAACTCTCTGCCTCAAGATCTCCCTTTAGATCCTGCTGTAGAACGAGTGAGAAAAAAACTTATGGGTTTAATGATTATTTCCGTTTTAATAACGCTTTTCCTTATTCTAACCGTACTGTTTTTAATTGTTTATAAAGTGGTCGCAACCGGATCAGCGCCAAAACAAACAGAGTTATCTTCCTCTCCCAGCAAAACCCCACACGTTATCAATCATACGCTCTCTCTACCGGAAAAAACACAGATTTTGTCGCAAAGCCTCTCAGAACACAATATTGTACTGAAAGTTTTAACCCCTGATAGACAAACAAAATTTATGATTTACAATTATCACACTGGTGCATTAATCGCCGTTCTTTCTGTTGAAACAAAAAAAGAAATATCGGAAACAATGCCTCATTAAGCAAACTAATATCACCACAAGCGCTTACATAGCATCCTTCAGGTTTAAACATTTTCCTCTGCTTCAAGATACGATCACTTGGGCGACGGCGCGTTTTTCTCTGTATCTCCTGACCTAATCTTGGAAAAGAAGAAACCTTTCTATCAACGCATTCCCATGCTTAAGCAAACTGACATCGCTTAGGAAAATTCTAATGAACGTACAAGAAAGACATCTTCTTGAGTGCAAAAATTCAACATATTAATTTAATAGTGATCATTTATTTTACATGTCGAACGAGAACCTCAAATACTGTAGGATTCTCCCCTTTCAAATCTGTTCATGAGAAACTGAATCAAAATCATTTGCTCACATATCCCAGCAAGGAAATGGATGAATAAAAATACCTCTTATGAATGATCCGGTATCAAAAGAAGAACTGTTGCAACATTGAAAATTAAAGCTATAACGCCCAGCTTACATCTTTTATTAAGCAAAGATAACCGATGGATTTCACATGATAGAATTCATGAGCACCATCGCAAAATGGGCATAAATACATTGAACAATATTAAATATAAGTGTCAATAAATAAAACAACGACATTGCGTTCTTTATACAAGAACTGTCTCTTAAAATACACGGATGTGCTTTTCTCTGTATTCCCTCACTTAAATCCCAGCAACGAGGCAATCTTGTCTGTCGACACCCTTCGTTAAGTTCCTAGGACTGACCGTGAAAATTCAAAGAAAGCGCAAAAAGCTTCTTGAGCATATATAATTTACCATCATGATACCAATAACATCATCACAAGCGCTTACACAACATCCTTCAGGTTTAAACATTTTCCTCTGCTTCAAGATGCGACCACTTAGGCAACGGCGCGTTTTTCTCTGTATCCCCTTACTTAAATCCCAGCAAAGGGGCAATCTTTTCTGTCAACACCCTTCGTTAAGTTCCTAGTACTGACCGTGAAAATTCAAAGAAGCGCAAAAAGCTTCTTGAGCATATATAATTCACCATCATGATACCAATAACATCACCACAAGCGCTTAAACAGCACCCTTCAGGTTTAAACATTTTCCTCTGCTTCAAGATTGACTACTCGGCGACGGCGCGTTTTTCTCTGTATTCCCTCACCTAATCCAGGCAACGAAGAAACCTCTTTTGTTGCTGTTGATGCATCTCCATTGCTCGTGCTTTCTGCTGTTGTAAGTGAAAGCTCAAGAGATGATTCATCTTGTTGGGTCCGTACAGTACGTCGACGGGGAGAACGGCGTGTTTTTTTGACAGGTTCAACATTTTTCTCAGAGTGACAGTGCTCTTGATCCGTTTTTTCATCCGATAGAGCCTCTAAAGCATTTTCACGCGCATCCCCATTTTGCGTTTTAGCATATTGGCCATTACCATTTTTTTGCGACGGCATCTGTAATACATCTGTATCACCCTCGACAGTATCCTTTTTTTCACCGTCAAGATTTATTTCACCGCATTCTTGCTCGTTGTTTTCATCACGATTTTCATCACCACGATTTTCATCACGTCGAACCGATTGAGACATTTGCCCAGCTGCTGCTAAAATAATACGCAAATAGTGCTCGGCATGTTGTAAATAATTCTCCGACATAACACGATCACCCGCACCTTGTGCATCACGCGCAAGGCTTATGTATTTATCGGCAATTTGCTGAGCATTCCCGCGAATTTTAACATCCGGACCGCTGCTTTCATAATTGCGAGACAACGGATTAGGACCGCGACGATTATTATTGTTATTACCATTATTGTTATTATTGCGACCGCGTACCCGTCTATTTTGTTGTGGCCTCATCTTTATCCCTTTTTGGAGTGTTTGTCTTAATGTATGTCTTAATTGACTCTTCCTCATTGCATTACCTTTTGATAATGCTAATCATTTTTAACATACGGTTATCAAGCTATCCGCGTTTATTTTACTCAAACGAACCCTACTGATATTGATAAAAGCATATATTTTCTTGAAAATCACAAAACAGCAGGGAAATCGTAAATCAAAAATTCCCTCTTTCTCTGTTAAACAGCAGAAACCTAATGATGTTCACATAAAATGCCAAGTGTTTTTTTTAAAATAAACCATATTTCACTAAAAAAATAATTATCTTGTGGAAAACAAAAAGGAAAACACACATACAACATACCTGACAAAGAAAAATTCCTGCCAGAGAATATTAGAAGCTTCCTTTTTTGCTCTAAAACCACCGCTCCTAAAAACGCCGATACCCTCTACCCCCTCGTGCATTTAACTCACAAGCACTTCCATCCCAACGAGTCACTGCGCGAACCTCTTTATCCTATGATATATAGCCTCTCTTCATCGCTAAAGCAACCCCTTGCGAGCGATAATCCACGATCGCTTCACAAAACCTCTTGATTTTTATAGATAGATTAATACGAAATATTATTCAAGCCCTATAATCACCAAGAGATTAATCTTCTTTCCTAAATAAGCCAGATACTATCAATTTCTATTTTAACCCATGGAGTTTTTAAATTAATCACAGTTTTTATTTATAACAAATTGAGCTTAAAAAGCAAAATATTTAAATACAAAAAAATATAAAATTATAAAAAATGACCAATATGTCACACTTTCCTAAAAATCAGCTTCTTCTCAAAAACTATCAATAAGAATGGCATAACGCATTTCCTCTCTTATCTTTTCTGATAAAGAAAACTGGAATTATAAAACAAGCACATTTGTAAACCCAGCACAGCACTTTACGCATGAAGCAGCCTTGAATGTTTATAAAAGGAATGTTTCTTTTTTACTCATTTTTGTCATTTCTATTGACTTACGCCCTCAAAGAACGAAGGTTCTCAAGTCACACTGCTCTGTCAACAATCAAAATTCTTGTAAAATTCGTACACTGAATTGATTTATAATGATCATTCATATTTTTTGTGTTGAGTAAGAAAACTTAATACCCTAGGATTTTTCATCCTCAATTTGTTTGCTATTGAATCAATCTCTTTTTCTTTCATGTTACACACGGAAAAGCCTGTGTGGAGTAAAAACGATAAAGAAAGGCTAAAAGTGCCTCTTATGAACCATCTCTAAGGCTCAAGGGCTGTCAGCAAACACCATTGAAAGCTCGCAAAGTGTAAGTGGTACTTGGGGCTTACTCTTGTTTGAAACGTAAAGATGAACATGCTCTATAAATTTTATACACTTCATGGGGGCTTTACCATTATACCCTTCACCAGAACCATTACGAAATGGATTTCCCACACCTGTTATTTCCCTTAAAAAAGCTCAACAAATCCTCCTAAAACTCCACCACGCCCCCTTAAACATTTCAAGGAGGCATCCATGCCTTATGTCGCCACATCTTAAATAAGAAGTGTGATATAACAAGATAAATAAATCAAATTGCTATTGGTCTCGAGGCAGATCGTAATTTAAGAGGTTTTTATCTTCTCATCAAAATTCGCATCCTTTTAACTTTCCGTATAAAAACTTAAAAGTAATTGCGTCTTTTGCCTTTTTTATTTTCTTTTTCATTGAGAAAACAATCGCGTAAGAGAAAATAATTTCCATCCCCAGGTCGTACCAACGTCAAACATTGTTTTTTTGCAGTATCAGAAAGCTGATCCCACATTTCACGAATAGCAAAATAGGCCTCACTTTCCAAATTAAGACAATGCTGATAGACTTCTCTTTTCATATCGGGCATAACGGAAGCAGAAATTTCCTTGCAATATACGCGCAGATCAAAAACAGGAATAACCAATTCAACGGGTGCTTGTTGTGTTATTTTTTTATGAGAAGAAAAATAACTGATCACCTTTGCAACAACAAAACACAAAATCACTACACAAAAAAGTATTATGCAAACAAAAGCAATCTTGCGATATAATCTTTTGAAATAAGCCTTTTGCCTTGCACGGATTCTTTTTTCCATAAAGATTGTACCCTTTAACATCCCAAGAGAAGCTTTTACAGCAAAAAATGATAGAAGCATCTGTATACACAATACAGGTTATAGCGGCAAACGATCAAGACTCTTATGTCAAAAGACTCTCTTTTTTATCGTATAAAATTTTTGTGAAACACTTTTCTCATGCCCTTTATGAAAAAATAGGGATTATAATTTTCTTTCATCACCTTAAAAGACGAAGATTCTTCATCCATGAAGCTCTATAAACAATTCGTCTTCTTTAAGATATATCACATTGATTTATAAAGAGTATTTATTGTTTTGCATATTGAATGAGAGACCCGAATACCATAGGATTTTTCATCCTCAATCTGTTTGCTGTTGAATAAAACTCTTTTTCTTGCATGTTACACGCGGAGCTGGCATGTGGATTAAAAACTGTACAAAAAAGGCATATACCTCTTATGAATCGTCTCACGAACCAAGGCTTTCGTAACATTGGGAGTTGGAAAAATATATGAGAATACCAACCTGCACTTTTATGAAGCATAAAGATGAGGGAGATACCTTATAAGTTTTATACATTTCATAGGAGCTTTACCCTTATACCATTGACGAGCGTCCTTGTGAAAGGGACTTGGGAGTGAGATATCTCTTTAAAACAAGTCCGTGAATATGCAATAAATGTATATTCGAAGACAAATAATATTTTGAGCATTCTGTTTTTATGTGAGAGGTATGATCCCAAAAAGACACGCGATACACAATGGCATAAGGCATTATCTTTATTATTAAATAATATTGCTATAGATAGTTTTGAAAATTATAAAGCAAAAAAATGATAGCACAAAGAGTGATTAATATGCCTTTATATTTTTCTCAATAAGGCTGTCTCTCTATTTCAGCAATCACTCAAATACAGCCCCCATCTGTCATACATAAAGTCTAGCTTACAAAAGCTGGAATCGCTCAGAGAGTTTTGCCCTTCTGAATCCGTAAGGCTCTCATTCTTCTTTCTCTCAAACATGCTGTAGCGTTGAGATTTGATGTTGTTTGACAAGCAACAAAAAAGCTCTGCACTCTCTTAAGAAAACAATGCCTTAAGATTACACACATAATGGATTAGAAAGATGTCCTAGCTTTTTATCAAACATGCTGTAAAACAACGAGCGTAACATATTGGCTTTTTGCTTGTCCCAAAATGTTCATCCTAATTTCTTGCCTCCAATTCCCTTGCCTACAATTCCCTTGCGTCCTATGCATAAAGATCAAGTTGAAGGAAATATATGGACAACCCTGAACTCGAAAACATGAAAGGACGACGTGACAGAGTTTCGCGTTCCTTTGTCATGCAAAAGCATTAGACATTCTGAAACAAGCACACTTGCTATCTCGTAATGATTTCTTTTTTCTGCTATCGGTCAAATCCCTTTATTTAGAGAATTGGCTATCACAAGTTATGCAACAAATAGCGCTATATGCAACAAACAGAACCTGATTTATATCCGCATGGAATTCGTTCCAGTTTACATGATTGGCTCGCAAAATCCACTTGACTTTCCCCTTTGTCTTTCCCCCTCATGGGATCTCTATCACCATAGAACAAAAAGCGATATTTTATGACGCTTTATGGACAAAATCCCCACCGCCCGAAGAGTTCATCACATGACGAAAAAAACACTCCCCATATTCACCACACACAAACACTTCAATATATAAAACTTACATGCCTTCTATCACCGCACTCTCAAAAAGCAGCACGACAACAAGATAAGAAATTATTGATGTAAAACTCCAAACAAAGAAAAGAACGGACTTTCTAATCGAGATCAACAAACACTGTAAAAGACACATTTGCATTTTTGATCATGCGGGCATGCATGATAATTGCCCTTCAAGTGCGCCACCATTTTACGCTTCACCCATATCACTCTCCGTCAAACAGTAACAAACATTCTTTAACTATTCAACGCCCCCCATTATAATCAACGCAAAGAAACTAAACAGGTACCTGCATTTTTATTTTGAATCTTCCTCACTGAGATAAAACACACATGGTTTAAGTCCATAATTATAATAAAATCCGTTCTTTTACGCTTGTAAAAGATAATTTTTCTTAACTTGCATCCACCACTTCAAAAGACGAGGCTTCACCCAATCTGATCTATTAATAGCTCGGATTATAGCGGGGTCCATTTAGCTTTCCCACATGTGATTTACTTAAACTTAAAGCTCAACAAATAAGCCCTGCCTTAAATATTTGGCACACCTTTAAAAACACTTTTTGTGTTATTTAGGCTCTTACAAAGAGGCTTGCCTTATATCATCACACCTGAAAGGACAGTATTTACAGTATAAGCAGGATAAGACAAATCAACAACCGCTTGTACAATCTTGTTTGATAAGAAAACAAGTGAAATTTTAGCCTTCAAGCCTGCTCAAACAGTACAACATTGCTCTTCTTTATAAGAAAAGATATAATGACACGCATTTTTTTCTTATAGGAATTTTTTTGCTTTTGTTCTTGTAACAATTAAAACTTTCTTTTTATGGGATTTTTGGCAAATTAAAATTGCACTAAACTGCTTTTTTTCTCTTTTAAAAAAGCGTAGAAACAGCAAATTGTTTATAAATTTAAAATCATTGAACGCTCTATCCAAACGCTTTTTAAAATTATTGCAAGATTTTTTATCGTCTACAAACTTCTTTTGCCACGCGTTTCTGTTTGGGCACAGCTCCTTTCTCTGTAGGCTTTAAAAACTTGCCCTTAGATTTCAATATGCGCCCTAATCTCCCCAACAACTCATGATCAACTTTCCTGCAACAACGCTTCTCTTTTTATTAAAACTAGACTCTCTATCAATTTTTACCTTTTTTTAACATCTCAAACAGAGTGCAATTCCACACCCCACCGAAGATATAAATAAGGTGCATCTGATCTATAGCTTCAACCCATACCTATTGTTATAATCAGTTTGTTATGACCACTCTTTTCTATTTTTCCTTTTTAAACAAAGAAGAAATCCCTCTAGACTGCTCAACACCCATGTATTGACTAACATTACTGTGTATTTCTAGCGGCTCATGTGCTGTAAGTTTTGAAACAAAAGAGCTGTAGTCTATTTTTGGCGTCTCGTTTATTGGAGAAAAAAATATGTCTCCAGCGGACAATGCTTCTATTTTAAATTCTGATCCGCTCACTATACTGCTCGATGTCGTTATTCCAGCACTCACAACATTATTAATACTGTCTTGATTCTCTTTTTTCGTATTTTTTTTCTGTTCGACCTTGGTAGGATCCAGAGTATTTAATTTTTTTTCTAACGCATCCATGCGCTTTGCTAAAGCATCCATGCGCTTTAAAATTTTTGTAATATCTTCATATGCTTTCTTCAATAATGCGTTTAAAGGAGCATGTCCCATTCTTCCGCTAGCATAAAGAACCACACGAATACATTCAGGATCATCAATATCAGCAATAGAAAATGGAAAAAGTGCCATTATATCCCCCTTTTTGATAAGCTAAACGCGTATTAAGCATTTGAATATCTTTTTCCGTTGTACGGCTCTTGCATTCCTCAGACAACCTCAGACAACCTCAGACAACCTCAGACAACCTCAGACAACCTCAGACAACCTCAGACAACCTCAGA
>NZ_JBHIMP010000008.1:17615-88093 GCF_042194175.1 Bartonella sp. MR168JLCBS
CCTCAGACAACCTCAGACAACCTCAGACAACCTCAGACAACCTCAGACAACCTCAGACAACCTCAGACAACCTCAGACAACCTCAGACAACCTCAGACAACCTCAGACAACTATGTGAAAGGCTTTTGAAAAAAATTTCCTCATTGAAAATTTTTACAAGGTATTTTTTTAGATTATAGTCTGTTTTCCACCTAAAATGATGATTTTATCACCTGAAACCAAAGAAAAATGCATGTCACCTTGCTGCTTTGTTGGCTTTCCCCAAAATGACAAAGCCACGCCCACCGGTCTTCAAACAATGCCAATCGATAAACAATAGTCTGTAAACAATCTGACTTCTTATCTAATGGATTTGACTGAGCTTCCCCTTCAAATGCAGCCTTGTCTAGAGTTATTCTACAAAAAACGCTGCTTTAAGAATACGCACAGACGAAAAACATCCCAATGCATAAAGTTTTAACCGCATCTCAAACAATGGTATTTTACGACACAACGGGATAAACCATTGTTTTACAGATTTTCTCGTATCACTCTCATTCTGTTTCAAGAAGTTTCCTAACAAGTAAAAAATGCCATCTAAGAGAGTTCAATTACTCACCATGTGTTAAACGCATCGCCAATCTGCTCTAGCCAATAAAATGCCCATTTTGAAAGAATGAACGCTTTTTGCATACACGCTCTACCCAAAAGAAGGAGAGCACCATTTTGCCTTTTCTCTCTTTAAATAAACATATCCATTGATCTCTTCCCGCCACCTAAAAGGACGAAGATTTTAGCCCCACATCGGTTTGAAACAATCCAACTACTCTGAAGAGATTCCGTCTGCTGCTCACCTTATATAATTCACTTGCATAAGGCTTAACGAAGCACCCCATCCCCTGAATAGATGTCTCTTCAATACTTAAATGGATCAAGTATTGTATGTCTTATTTTCCTTATATCACCATATCACCAGCTTCAATAATAGTGTTTTAATGACGGTGTTTTACGGTATAACAAGATAAAATTTTATCCATGGGCTTTTTGTCATCGCCCACCAGTGCTTTAAACCCAGCACCTTAAACAATGTATCACGATACCACAAGAGGGAGCCTTTTGGATAAAATCTTTATTCCTCAGAAAAAAACTCTATGAATAAAGGAAGATTTTTTGTTCTCTTTTACCCCTACCTTCAATAATTACTGTCTTGATCCTCTAAAGAACAATAGGCAAACTTACCTTTAGACATCCAACAAAGGCAGCACAAAAAATAAAATAATAAAGAGAGTTCAGTTTTTTTCTAAAGCGCCTCAAAACTTTCTGCACAATATATTCTATAAGACTTTATATTCTATAAGACTTTTTCTCATAACAGATATTTTGCTCATTTTTATCTTTCTCTCTCAAAGCTTTCATTCTCAGGCTTTGACAGCATAAACCACCGCCATATTGACGGGGCGTGTTTCATCCCCCCCTGTTTTTTGCAACAAGACCTTATGTTCATGCTCTCCCGCAGCCTTCGTTAACCGATCTTTATTGTAGACTTGAGCCAGATTTCTATAATATTCACCGTGATTCATATCCCAAACTACCTTGTCAATCATTGGATAACTATGCTGGTGGTTACCTGTTGAATCTGTTTTTCCTTCATGGGTATGAGATTTAAAAGACTCTTCTTGTCGACTTCCCAAGCGACGTCCTTTATCAATTGCTTTTCCACTATCGAGCCCCCGTAAAAACATTCCACGCAAATCGGGAACATTGAATGTTGTTCTCCCGTCTCCTTTTCCCCACGTTTCCCCCAAAACAGCAAAGAGATTGGCATAGTTCTTTCGCGAATATTCTTTACCATCACAGAGTAACCATCCAGAGGGTATTTTTTCTGTAGCAAAAGTCCCAATAAATCCAGAAGAAAAAGTTTCAGGCAAAGGAGGAAAGGGCGGAATTTCAGGAAGTTTTATAGTAGGATTGGTTAAAAACCATCCATCAGCATTTTTTCCGGCAATATCACACGTATAGACGATTTCATAAAGCCCCCCCTTTTGAATTTCCCCCCCTTTTAAAGGCATAATACCCTCTGGCGTTGCCATATAAGTTGGTCTTGGCGGCAATTGATTTAAAGAAACATTTGTTATTCCTCTGTTGACGCCTTGTGCTTTAAAGCGCACAACAATGCCATCCATATAAGTCTCAAAAAAAGACTTTGTCGCCAAACGAAGTGATGTCCTCTCGTTTTCCACATCGACAGTAAACTGTGTTTCAATCCCGCCCCCATTATCCAACAAATATTCTTTGATGCGTTGCATCATAGCGCGAGCACTATCATTGACTGTACTTGGCGGTTGCCCTTCTGCCCAGTTTATACTCTCATCGACATAAGCATTTTCTGATGCGATAATTGACCAATCATAAATCGAACTCATAGAAGATACTCTTTTTTCAAAAAGGGAAAACGAGCAAAAAATGAAGAAAAGAAAGCCGCAATTTTATTTTTAGATGCCGGTATTTTGTCCATTTTCAGTCCTATTTTGTCATAATCAACATGCAATAACTTTGTTTTTGCATTGACATAAACAGCTTCAGGCTTCACACGCAATACGTCTTGCGCCATAACGCCCTGATAACGTTGTGGATTTCCTTTATAATTAAAGATATAAAGTGGATATCCCTTTTTCTGCCCCACAGGGATAATATTTTCTTTTGCTCTCACATCACAAAGCCCTAAAATTCCTCCTACCAATCCAAGTACTTGCTGCGCATCACGCAATGGATCTTTTGTCACAGAAGGCATTGTCGTAGATTTTCCTGAAGTCGTTCCGTAATTTCCAGCAGCCTGTGTTCCTATCTGTAACAAGCTTTGCAATCGGTTCCAATCTTGATTATCTTTTTCTGACCATTTTTGGCGTTCAGCATCTAAGATATTTTGACGATTTACATCTTGAATCATGCCCCCTTTCAAAGCATTGCTTTGCACATTACTCTGTCCTTGATAATAGCTATTTGCCGCATTAACCTGATCATTCTGAGAGCGATCAATCATCTGGTTTGCATTCATCATATTGTTAATATCTTGATTATATTGCTGTGCTGCAGCATTTGTTGCTAAAGCGCCTAGTTCATCGGCCAGCACACCGGTGTGAGCCCCAGAGCCATAACGTCCTGCCCCAGACATCGACTGATTAATTGCATCGGAAGTTTTATTCAGGGCATTTTGCAATGCAGTATTAAATTTACTATTGCTTCCAATCCAGCTTCCCTTAGCCATACTGGAAAGATTTGTAGCGCTGTTGGTTGGTGCATTCAACCATTGCGTTACCGTTGGATTGTTATAGAGCCCTGCTGCTTGTTGTAAACCGGTCAGAGCATTTTTTGTCATATCGCTAAGACCAGCGACTCTGTCTCCCTGATAAACGTTGCCGCCAATTCCTTTATTATAAAGTCCTAGTGCATCAGCACTGGCTTGTTTAAAAATATCAGCCGCCCAAGCAGGTGGAGCATTTGTTTGTGTTGTTGTCTGCACTTGAGGTGTGGTTTTTCTACTCATGGCTTGAGAACCTTTCTATATTGAATAAGATTACGAGAATATCCGTGATGAGCGAGCCTTTTCGCCCATCCAGTTCTTCCAAACATGTGCATTTCTTCAGCATTAATTGTTCGCGCCCATTTTTCGACTTCATCAATCAATTTGACCAATTTCAGCCCTCCCTCTCCAGCAAGATCTGAGAGAACGACGCATTTTTTCCCTGTATGGGTTATTTCAACTTTGGTTATTGCAAAAGCACTAAATTGGATTTTATTTTTTAAGACCAGCCACAATTGTGCTTGTCCTGTAGCGATTTCTTCAGCAATTTTTTCCAGACAAACATCATCAGGAAAGCGCTGAGCATATTTTTTCAATGCAGCATTGAGTGCCTCTTGATAGGGAGCGATTTTTTCCCATGGCCATTGCTCTGTCAAATGAGCAGAATACAAATCTTGACTCTCTTGCATCATAACTTTGGCTCTTTTAGCTTTATCACTCATCTCCCCTTAAATAACATCCCCCTACGCATTTCTCACGTTCCATACTTACCGCACAACTTTCAAAAAGAAGAATAAAACAAAAGAAAAGAAGCCCCATCATCCCTTTGTCATAACAAATAGGAAACTTTCTTCTTTATAAAAATAAGCCATTGTGCAGACTATTTTTCCTTTATCGCAGAAAAGCATGAAGCATAACGCACCACCTTGTTCCTTTGTTTATAGAGGCTTTGGCCTATCGCATACCGGCTCGCGTCAATTCCACATCAAATCCAGTGACATGAGTCCAATTCACCCCTTCAGGAATGCGCAATTTAAAGCGATAAAACCGTGCCCTTGCGCGACAATGAATTTGTCCAGTATTATAAGAAGGCTGTTTTTCTGGCAACCAAACAGTTTCCTCTTCAAGAGATTGTCGAAAGCGCATTCCCACAGACAAATAAAACTTTCCACTATTGACTTGAGGCATAATATTTTTCACCCGTGTTATCATGCCATTTGTCTGCCCCATTTCTTGTGATGTCACAACACAAGCCATAGCCCCCCCAGAAAACGAACCCAGTCTCCCCTGTTGATCAAATGCCCCCAGAATAGGCGATTCATTTTTCCAAGCTTTACTATCGAGAGAAAAGGACAAATCATCAATATTCTTAGTCACAAAATCAAGACCTTCTAGGGTTGTTCCTGCTAAGAAAATAGGCAATATCATTTTGATATCCACGAGAGCTTTTGTCCATTTTTGCAATCCCCAATCATAAATGAGCAAGATACGTTTATGAAGGTTCTCATCAGAATCAACCATCCAATAAACACGATTATACACCCCATCGATAGCCGCAGACATGGTATACAGATTATCCTGCCTTGATTTTGCGGTCATCGTTCGATCGACTTTTTCGAACCCAATAGGGATAATCTGTCCCTCATTTGTTATTTGATAAAAACCGCCCTCATCGGCAAAGAATGCTAAATCGCCTCTACAAACAATCGATTCAGCATTTTTTGCACCTCGTTTATCGTGAATTTTTTGGAAACTAAAAATAATCTTAGAGCCAGGGATAAAAGAACCAGCATAGATTGCAGAACGCATAAAGATAATTGGATTTGTTGTCTCGGTTGCCCCTTGGACGAATCCGCCATCAGGAAAATCTTGATAATCGCAACTTTTTTTCCCCACGGTCCAAAATTCAGCATCATTTAATCCAGACCAATGAACCCGCCTTGGATGCTCGGTTAATTTCATCAAACAAACGAAATCTCCCCAGATTCGAACAATCCCTGCTTGTGGTGGATTTCCCCCTAAATTTCTAAATTTTTTATCATGATTAATATCAATCACTTGTGGTTTATCATTGGCATTCACTGCAATGATAAAATCACCAAATAAAGCAAAAGACCACGGAGCATCAACATTAGCAAGATAAGATTTTCCTTTTTGGCTAATATCCTTCCACTTCATTGTTGTATTATCAAGCAAGAATATTTTTTCTCTTGTCCCAACAATAATAGAAACCCCATTTTTTGTTTTAACCGCAAGAGCACCTAAAATTGGCTCAGGACAAGGCTCTGATAAAGGTTCAAAACTTGGCATAGGAATATAGGAGCCATCAGCCGGTAGCACATTAACAAGTTCATCGGTAAAAATTCCATTGATATCCGCCACATCGGGTCGATAATCAGCGATTGGGAAAAAAGCCATCAAGACCCCCATAAAATCTTTGAAGAGCCTAGTGCCATTCAAAACACCAAGGCTTATTGATAAAAAACCACAAAAGCCCTTAAAACTCTAAAGGCATAAAATTCAACAAAACACACAACCTTAAGTTGATCAACGCATCGAAAAAAAGATACCATAAATAATGGCATACCCAGCGCCATCCACCAGCGCCCGACCAAAATCAACCGCCCGCAATCACCCCAACAACTGGGAAAAAGCCTTTAAACTCTCCATAAATCTTTGAAGAGCCTAGTACCATTCAAAACACCAAAGCTTACTGATTGAAACCACAAAAGCCCTTAAAACTCTAAAGGCATAAAATTCAACAAAGCACACAACCTTAAGTTGATTAACACGTCGAAAAAAAAAGATACCATAAATAATGGCATACCCAGCGCCATCCACCAGCCCTTCACCATCAATCCCCAGCGCTTATCCAACCATAAGGGACAAACCAGCCATAAACGATTTGGAACAAAGCCTTTTAAAAACTCATTGGGCGAATCTTTGAGGAACCTTTTCGGCGCGATGTTTCAATGCGCAAAGCTTGAAGCTGTTCTTGAAAATCTCTGAAAGAAACGGCGGCATATTCAGGATCTTTAAGAATATTTTTATAAAGTTCATATTTTGCCCGTGCTTTAATAAGATCAAAAGCATAAATCAACCAAGGATTATCGCTTTCTTTCAGCTGTTCATCGGCAAAATGAACAGGAGCATAAGAAAGCTGCATAGTTTCCACATGTTCTGGTGTTGGAAAGAGTCCTATTTTTTGATCAAGGCACGTATAAAAGAATGGCGTTCCTAGCGCAGGATGCATACCATATTGTTGATGCAACACTTCCAAGGGCTTAAAGAACAACTTTGTTGGTGTTGCATTCTTTGTTGCTAAAAAGACGCCTTCCAAGCTCTTTTCTGATTCAATAAAAACTCCCTCTTCTTGCCCATACCATGTTTTACCACTTTGTGTTTTAAAGGTCCTTTCTCTTTTTTCATTAAAGAAAAAGGGTTCGCATTCACACACACGCAAAGCCGTAAAAATTGAATCTTGAATTTGCAGGGAATATTCCGCTGTTGTATCGTCAATTTCATCTTGAATAAGCGCGACCATATAAGCAAAAGTTTTAGAATGGTCTGAATGTGTAAGGTTTAGATTTTTGGGATCAGTGTATAAAGTGGTCATAATCCTGTCCTTTTTCTGGAAGCATTTTAAATTTTTCCCCCAACAGATCCCTCTTGTTGGGGGAAGTTAGCAAACATTCGCTTTAAGCAGGTGCTCCATAAGTTGGGATGACAATAGTGCCAAAATCCTGAGCCCCTTGCGTACTTCCTGGCAAGGTAAAGCAAGTTTTTTTCATACCCATAATGGTTTTTGCCGCGACCCCGAATTCTCTTTCATAATCGAAGAGTTCTTCCACCAATTTATAGCGTGTCGCCCCTCGATCTTTACCAAAAGCAATCACAGCACTCTGTGCACCAAGGAGAACAGCACGACGCACATTTGGTACAGCTTTATTTGCCGTCCCAGATTCGACTCCTTCGGTAATATGTTCAGCTTCGCGCAAAACCACTCCATTATACATGCCCAAAGATCCATCATAGAGCGGATTTTTGATACGACTTCCACTATAGATTGCCTTGGTAATGTCGAGCCATTGCCCCGCATCTGTATTGGTTCGCAATTGCGTCACTTGGGTTGGATGAAGATAAAGCACATAGACATTTTCCCCATCAATCCGCACGGGTCTAATTTTTGGATTTGCCAATTTAGCTCGTTCAACAGCTTTATCAATGAGCTTGAGATCAAAAACATCGTCTTCTTTTAAGTCCTCATCTTTTATTTTTCCATTAGGGCGCACGATGCGTTTATCGGTTGGCGCCGTTGGTGCATTAAAACCATAATGGACAGGTTTAAGAGTAATCGTACGTCCCTCAAAGTTAATAGCTTTTGCAGTATATCCACACACTTGAATGAAGAACATCATACTCAGACGATCTGCATACCAATCAACCAAACCATTTTTTGCCTCGGTACGCAAATCATGGAGAATTCGTTGTTGATCAATCGTTCCCTCATTTTTGACACGCACAGCATGAACGAGTTCATTAATTGCCAAGCGATCATTGAGAAACTGTAAGGCTTCTTCATTGCCTTCCAATGTCTGCCCTTCACTCACCCCATCGCCTAGCAACTGCACACGCAAATTAAAGCTAATGGCATCCCCACTTGCTTTCGTGGTTTCATCCTTTAATTGTACGATACTGTTTGAATCATTTCCAATCAACGGTGCAATCGGAATTGCTTTTGAGACTTCTTGGTTTAGTAATTTAGACCATGTGCGCACTGCCATTGGGTCATTAAGTCCGATATAAGTTACAGTCATTTTATCCTCTAAAAGTTTTATTGACATAAAAAACCCGGCAAAGCGCCGGTTGTTAAAACACCACATTTCATTTCAAATGGTGAATAGGTTGTTCGTGAGTTTTATCTAATTTCTGTTAGCGTCTGCCTCCCCCTTATAAGAGCTCTCCTCACCACATCCGTGCTTTGAGAAATCCCCCGCATTCCCTGCGCTAAAAGCCTCTCCAAGTTCCCGCAAAAAACACCCCCCGCATTTTTATTTTTAAAATTCTCTTCCCCCCATTAAACGATTAAAAGCAGCTTTATTTTTAGGATCAGAAACCCAAGCGCTAAACTCTGCTTCTGACATTTTATCAAGCATCTCCAAAGAAATCGGCCCATTTGGCGTCAAGCCGTTATAAGCAGCAAGTGTACGTGCAGAATTGTGTCTTTCCTGTAAATTTTCATCCATGTTATTGGGAACATTTGTGTAGCCAATTTTTTGTGCAATAGAGTAAATCACTTCAGCCGGATTTTGATTTTTTTGCGCACAATCGCGCAAGATCTGCTTCAACTCATCGCCAATCAACGCATCAATATTTTTGGGATCTGCCATCTCAGGATAGAGCGAAGCGCAAGCTGCCAACTGTTTAGCCCGCGTTTCATAAATAAAATCAGCTGCTTGATCAAAATCATGATGCTTTTGTTTAACACTTGCAACAGACTGCTGAAAAAACGCATGCAACTGTTCTGCTTCGCGAGCCAGAGAAGGTTGTTGTTTTTCATTAACAAGTCCTTGTTTTTGGAGTGTTTTTCCCAACCATTGCATATAGCCCATAAAGTCTTTTTGCGGATCTGGCGGAGCATCTTCTCCCCCTTGAACCTCTTTTCCAGCCTTTTGCGAAGAATACTGTTTTTGATGCGTTTGCCCTTGAAAATTATCTTCAAGAGTTTTTTCTTCTCTTCCAATTTCACCGTCTTCTCCCTCTTGTGTTGAGAGCAGATAATCCTGTTTCAATTGGTTTTGTTCTGCCGGCGTTAAGTGTTCTTGATCCATGACATTAGCCTTCTCTTTTTTTAACAATAAAATTAAATTTTTCAGATAAAACAGCCTGAGAGCATTTATCCCCTTAATGCTTACCCATCATTTTGGCTCCAACATTTCCCCCACATGGCTCCCCCACCATGACGACAAAACACTATCGAACATTTTCCCCAATACACACTGTCCAATAAAACAGCTCTTCTGAGATAAAGAGAGGCGACATTGCACGACATAAGCAACATGGGTAACTATGGAAATTGTTTAGATAAGCAACTTCTGATAGATGAAATTCATCTGAAAGAGCGCATCATAAAGCATCCTATTGTTGAGCCTTTACTGTCTGCAACATCTGCATTATCTGCTCTGTTCCCATATTACCCCCCATCTGCGCTGAGGCATTTTGCTCTTCTTGAAGAGAATTTTGCGCCTTTATCGCAATTTTATGAATGAGTGAGGCTGGTAAAGGCGAATAGCGTAAGAGATCGAGCATAATCTCAGGCGTTGCAAAATTTTGCATCAAAGGAAGCAGTTGCATGATCAGTGCAAAAGTACGCTCTTTTTCATTAAGACTTGTTGGCGCATCATCCACAACAATATCATATTCCAAACTTGTCACCATTTCGCGTGTCAGTGGAACATACTGGGCATTTTCATCACCAGCAATACGGACCAGCCGCCCATCGGACAGATAATTTTGAATAAGATAGAGAATAATTTTCCCCTGTCGTTGCCGATATCGACGCAACCCATCAAAAAAGGAAGCCAAAAGATTAAGTGACGATTGTCGCCGTTGTTGTTCAAGAACGCCAGGCTGATTGACAGCTCTTGTCCCAATAAATTCAGAAGACAACCCCGTCACCTGTTCGAGTGCGCTCTTTGCTTCATTAAACAATTGGAAAAACCCTTGCGGAAATTGTGCCACGGGTTTAGGCTGAATTCTTCCCCCAGACACAGCACCACTTTTCAACCAAGTAATACTATCGGCTCTAGCCCAACTCTCGAGGGCTTGTCGATCATCATCAAAAGCATCGCGTTCTGCCATAATTCCGCCTTTTGATTGGCTATTGAGCAAATGCATCACTTGACTAAAATATTTGTTTGCCCACCGTTGGGGATCTTTTGTAGGGCGCACAAGTCCGTAAAAGTGCCGGCTTAACTTATCAAAAGTACCGGTAATACATTCCCATCCCAATTGATTGTGTGGGACCAAGGGCTTATCAGGCGCTTCGAGCAGCTTTCTGCCCAAAAATGCCCGTTTGACAATTTTTCTGTTCAACCTTGTTGCTTGAACATGAGGAAAGGTTTTGCTTAAATTTTGGAAATCCTGCTCTGAATAATCGATAAACTTTCCACTTTGAGGCTCGAGAACTTTATAAATCACCTCGCGTTCAAACCAGCGACATTCTACCAATGTCACCATTTTAGGACGTTGATAGGTCCCTCCCTCTTCCCACTCTCCTTGATATCCCCTCTCAGCTTGATAACTTTGTGTCATCCCATTGCTGGATGAATGTAAAAAACTCTGATGTTTAACCCAATCAGCATTAAGATCACTCCAATGAACATTAGGAAACATTTCCTGAGCCACAGCAAGAGGTTTTTCATCAATATACCACAAGCGTTGTGCATCAATAAGATTAGGCTTGACAGCACTCGCATCCCACACCATTTTCATAGGATCTAAGCGTGCAATAATTGGTTTTCCCTGTGGATCTTCTTCATAATCAAGGCGTGTATCTGTCCACCCCATTCCGCAAATAATTGCATCTTGAAAGGCATCGGAATCTTCGTATTCCCCATCGGCTTCATCACGAAACCACTCAGCTGCCCCTGTCAGAATCTGGTTTGCAAAGGCTGCTCCTTCTTGTCGTGGAATAAATTGAACTTGTCTTTTATTATTGCGCTCAGCCCCAATCACGGCATTAATTAAAGGCGCAATACGGTTAAAAGTCATGACCGGTCTGTTTTGTTCGTTCAAGACAGCAAGGTCTTGCTCATTCCATTGCCGTCCATTATAAAAATCGTAATCTTCTTGGGCATTTTTTCGCCATTTTTCGACATGGGCAATATCATCCTGATACCACCCCACGAGTTTTTTAAAGAGTGCTTGATTTTCAAGCGTTTCGATTTGATCAAAAGAAGAATCTGTAGAAATATTCATTAAAAAGCCATCCATGAAGTTTGAGAATGGTGAAACGAGCGATAAGGTTTTTTTCGCGCTCTAGCATTTGGTTGTTCATAAGCCACACACATCAGTCCAAAGGCATCGGCCCCATGGCTAGCCCAATCATGTTCAGCCCCTAGTCCGATATTGCGCTGTTCGTCGCGCTTTTCATGATACCAAGCGAGTGCTTTTCTGCCCGCACATGTCGTTTCACGATTAAACCATAGTGCAGGAAACAATCGCCTTACGGCTTCGATACGCATTTTCACAGCGCCTGTTCCTTGATTAGGAATCACTTTAGTTTGAAACCCAGCTTGTTGAAGGGCACTTTCAAAACTCACATTATAAACACGATCTTTTGTTGCGCCATCATGGGGCAAAACCATGAGAGCCTTTTCATATCCCCTTTGAAAGACCCAGCCCACATGCTCTGAGAGAGGCTGTCCTTGGGCTTCATAATAATCGAGCACTCGAATTTCCCGTCCAATAAATTGCGCAACCCACAATGCGGTAGCATCAGCCTTTGCTCCTGTTCCCCCGATATCCCAAAAGATTCTCACCTGCATCAAAGGATCACGTGGAACGGTGGTAATCCGCCCTTCCATTTCAGCTTCGAGAAGACATTTCTGATAATAAGCCCCTTGGACAGCTTGGAGATATTCGCCTTCCCAAATATGGTTATACTGCTCTGGTCTTTGCTGCAAATCGTCCATTCGATCACGATTGAGTTTTTCAGGAAATTGCGGATTATCACGCCAATTAATTTCTGCCCCTTTGATATGAGGATTATCGACATTTCGGAAACGTTTTTCCACGGGTGCATTTTCATGGCACGGGTTCCATGTGACCCATAATTCTGCATTCCAATCTTTTCCTTCTTCGCGCAAAGTTGGAATGAGGGTTTGCCAAGCAGTTTCTGTCACGGGCTCGGCTTCATCGACCCAACAAAGGAAAACGCGCCCCATTGATTTAATACTTGCGATATTGCGATCAAGCCCAGCAAACACATAGACAATCCGTCCATCTTTTGATTTAATATACTTATCGCCAATGTCATAATAGTCTTGTAAAAAAGGATAAGATTCGATAGCGCGTTTAATTTCTTCCAAAGAACTGTCATTGAGAGAATTTTGAAATTGCCTTGCACAAAGAATAATCCCGCGTTCTCCAGCCATTCCATGGCGATATCCCACAACAGCCGACATCAAAGCAAAAGAACGTGTTTTTCCAGAGCCCCGTCCTCCCCAAGCGGCTCGCACATCTGCTTTTCCAGTAAAAACAGGAATAAGCTTTGGAATAAGAGCCACTTGAGCCGTTTTCTGCTCTATTTTTTGAGAAATTTTCTGAACAATTTTCATTATAAATTTTCATACTTTAGCAATAATTGCGCTTCACCCTTTTGCTTATCCCAAGTTTAATTATCCCAGAACAATTGAAGGAAAAGAGAAATTGGAACGAAAAACGCCCTTCTCAAAAGCAGCGCTTTATCTTCTCTTCATCCTAATACGCAATGAATTTCACTTTTTTGCATGAAGCCCCCCCTTTGACCGCGTTGACCGCTTTGACCCCGCATATACACGATATGCGCCCCCCAAGGGTCCTTAAATCCCAAGGGTCCCCACCCCTCAAACACCGCGCCCTGTCATCCCCCAACCAAAGCACGGCATCCCCCCACCAAATCATAGCCTCAACACATGGCTCTCAGGCATATCCAAAGCCCAACATCCTCCAATATCATGCCTCTCAAGCATCACCAATCCTCACACTTGTCTATCCCCCAAGATACCCCCACCAAAACACATGCATCCCGCAAGCATAATACTTCTCTCAAGTTTCACGCCCTTCGCCCATCAAAACACTATCCCATATCCACCACACAAACATCCTGCACCAAATCTCCTCCAACACATGGCTCTCAGGCATCATTCACCCAAGCCAAGTATCACGAGCGCCTACAAGCACGATAGCCTCTGCTTCAATCCCCTCAAGACAAGCAATCACCAAAGCAACCCCCTTCCAAGATGTCACCCCGCATCATCCACCTCAGCCTAACATTTTTCAATATCACAAACCTCCGTTGCTGAAGGATCACGCTTCTCCGGTTCAATACTTTTTGCATTCACTGGTACAATCTCAATACGCGAAACTGTTTTAACCTCCCCTTCTCCAGTCCCCTGAAGAGGCAACACTTTTGCAAGCAGCGAAAAAAACGGTACGGGATTATTCAGAGCATGATACTGAAGATAAGACACCAGCCCATCTTCACCATAGTGATAGCCCGCCTGCTCCGCCGCTGTCAAAAGAGCTTCATTAAATCGCTTTGTTGTTTTATTCAAAGCCCCTTTTTTCCGCCCTCTTCGACGTAAGGGAAGACAATGTTCATCTACCATCATCATGTTCCTTCCAACTAAAGAGAAACCAAAACCTCAAACACAAAAAAATGACATGAAAATCAGGAATGAAACCTCAAAAGCAACCAGCAATTAAAAAAATGGGACACACCCTAAAAGATAAAAAACACGCACAAAGCACAAAGCCTCTGCTCCTTTTTTACAGATCAACGTTTTTACGCTTTTACATCATTACAGAACAAAGCCAAATGAAACTCCCAAACCATTACCCCGCATCGCTCTATAAACACGGGTCTGTCAACAATCTGATTTCTCGTCTATCAGATTCCCCTGCTAATTATTTCATATGGCTATCCCACACTTCAAAGATTGGTGTTTCATCAAACACGCCAGATAAGCTCTGATCTACAATTTGACTTCAAAAAGCAAATTTTCCTCTGCAGGATAAAGCTTCCACCCCGCACCGGTTTTAAACTATAATCCAACCTCTTACCCAATAAATTCCCCTACTAACATCAGATTACTTACCCTACTAACATCAGATTACCGCCCCCAAACATCCCTATTTTACAGTATAACCGTATAGCAAACATTTTAATTTTCTTGCCAATCTTCTGAAACTACTTTATTGATGAGCTTGTGTTTTTGATCGTCCACGCAACGGTCAAATAGGGATTTGAAAGCCCGAAAACTCAAACGTTAATTTACCCCACTTTGTAGGTATCTCGGAGTTCCGGGAGTTTTTGCTATGTCCAAGTGCTTGTCAGCACTAAAAGCAAAAAGCTGATTCGAGTTCAGTATTTTCAACCTCCCGGAATACCAATGCGAGGGCGCTCGCCCCCAGCGGGGGGCTTAAAGTGCCAACTAAAAATCCAGATTTCGCACTTTTTTAAAAAGTACCCAATCTTATAGTCTTTGAAATTATTTTGATTTTTCTTGCCAATCCCTTGAAATTACTTTATCACTCAAAGGATATTTTGGTCGTCTACGCAGCGATCAATAAGGGATAGTAAAGCCCTAAGCTCTAGCGTAAGAATGAACCCACTTTGTGGGTGTCCCGGGATTCCGGGAGTTTTTGCTATGTCCAGGTGTGATAAGCACTAAAAGCAAAAATGCTGACTAGAGCTCAGTACTTTACTACTCCCGGAATACCAATGCGAGGGCGCTCGCAACCGGAGGGGAGCTTGAAGTGCAAATTAAGAATTCACATTTCAACGACATTTCAATAGGTAAAAAAATCCGTCACAGACGCATTTCAATGGGGCTTTCTCAAAAGGAATTAGGAAGCCATTTAGGTGTCAGTTTCCAACAAATCCAGAAATACGAAAAAGGCTCCAATCGTGTAAGCGCAGGGTGTTTGCTCGAAATTGCTAAAAAACTAGCAGTTCCTATTACCTTTTTTTATACTGATATTTTTGCAGAAGAAGATATTCCCACAAAAGAAACTCTCCTACAGCGTGATCAAGACACATACAGCGAAAAAGAACACGCACTTTTGAAAAACTTTAGAGAACTCCAGCCGAAAAAACAAAAAGCAGTTTTGTGGTTGATTTCTGATTAGACAAAAGCACACCTATCGACATCCCTCGCCAATATCCCCCTCTGCCTAAAGCCTTGCCCGCCTGATACCACCACATCTCAAAAAACGGTTTACGGCACCGGTTTACGACATCATAGGATGACAAACTTCAAAATAGGATAACAAACACCAAAACCTTGGGAAAATATCCCCACCCCTCTCACAGAATTCTATCAAGAGATCTCTCTGATTTAAACGCACAATTCCGATTGTATCATTATGATACCTTTTTACATTTACCTTGTCAAGTTTTTATATTTTTCTTTTTATATTTTTGTGTTTTTCTTTAAGGGAGCCACATCCCTCAAAACACCTCTCTTGCAAAACGCCGTTCCAGCAAAACGCCTCTCATAAAAAACACAATGTCCAAAACAACAAGAGCTAAAATAGGATTTCCCCTCTAAATAGGACTACCCCTAATAGGATTACCCCTCTAAATAAGATTACCATTGTATTTCTCATTCACCCACTTATTAAAAAAACATCTCTCAATGCTTCTCACACCCATTTCACGGATATCCCCCATACAAATATAGACGCAAATATAATTGTTAAATTCCGCATAGAATATAAAAGCCAACCACGATTTTTCTCTCTTCACATCTCTTTACACATCCCCCTTTCAATCTGTTCACAGCTATTCCCAAACTCTCCTCTCCAACCAACGCACGAACAGTACTCTTCATTTCCCCTCCAGTTTGCATAATTCTTCGCCTCACCCCCTCCTTCTCACCACTCCATACCATAACAATATATTGATTTATAAGGATAATTTAGCATCATTGATATTGATTGAGAATTCCAAACATCGTAAGATTCTCTCATTTCAAATCTCTCCCATGTTGAATCAATCAAAATCATTCGCTTGCACGTCAAAAGCGGGGAGAGCCCGTGTGGATAAAAAACGATTCAGAAAGGAATAAAAATAGCTCTTATGAACCGTCTCAAGTGCCAAGGGCTGTAACCAACACCCACGAGCTAGCAAATATAATGATAGTGCCGGCTTGCTTCTTCATAAGCGTAAAGATAGGGGAGCTCAATGGATTTATCATTATACCATAACAAAAAACACGCACAATACATAAATCCATAAGTCCTCCGCTTCACTTTTACAGATTCACATTTTTACGCTTTTACATCTTCACAGAACGAAACTCCCAAACCACCCCTCCGCACCGCTCTGTAAACACTGGTCTGCAACAATCTGATTTCTCGTCTATCAGATTCCCCTGTTGATTATTTCATATGGCTATCCCACACCTCAAAGAAGACTGTTTCATCAGACAAGACAAATAAGCCCTGCCCTAAAATATTCCCCCCTTTCTCTCCTATCACACACTTAACACCCCTCTTCATCCCAGCTTTCTCCGCTCCATTCACAAACGCGTCCCCCTAGTTCTCTGACCACATTCCATGCCATGATAAAAGCATACACAAAGCACAAATCCCCCGCCTCACTTTTACAGATTCACATTTTTACGCTTTTACATCTTTACAAAACGCAGCCAAACGAAACTCCCAAACCACCACGCGACAATTTGATAAAAACAAAACACCCTTCAACAATCTCAAACAACAGATTTCCGTAAAGAGTTCATATGAATTTGATTGTTTAGATCTGACTATTAAATTGGCATATAGAGCTGTAGAACAGAAAGTAATTTTCTATAAGACAGAAATGATAAAAGCGCTATATAACTGAGACAGAACATGAAGAATTGCGAACAGATAAAACGATACCTCTTTTCATTACAATACTGAAATTGTAAACGAGACGACTGGTAATTGTCAGCTGAATATATAATTTTCACATCTGTAAATTTTTATTGATTAATTCAATCCCAACATTTCCCCTGAAACACATTTCTTCATTATCTACTTCTTTGAGACAAACCGGCAAAGGGGTTTCATCTATTATAAGTACGGAAATAATAACGGGTTACTCCAACCTCATCATAAGAAACCATAGACAGAATACCTGTCTTTATTGGCATTATTTGATAAGTCAAGATTACACCATTTTGCTGTTTGTTTGGTTGATCTGTATAGATCACGTTATATCTATTCCGTCGCAAGAGATCAATAAATACAGGAGTAAAGTTGTCTTCTGTTTTATTTTTTTTCACAATAAGTGTTGTTGTAGCGGGCGGTAAAGGTTTTTTAAGATTACGGACAAAATCGTTAGCAATTAATTTTACATCATCTTTCGTAATATTTGGACTGACATAATTTGATGAATAATTACTCATAGATGCACAACCAGCCACCAAGACAAGAGGCAACGGAAATAAATATTTAGACATCTAGACTTCCCCTATAAATTGTATTTCCTTTTTTGAGAAGCTCCTACACCAGAAATAAGAGCATCCTTTCTAAGAATAGCCTTAACAACATATTTCTTTCCAATCAAGCATTAGTTAATCACTTTCTCGCTTGTTAAAAAAACGACCATCATCTCTAATAGTACTCAAAGCTTACGCTTAACATAAAATATATATATATTAAAAGTACACAAAACATATGTAAAGAATGTAGTATACATATAATATATTTATACTTATTTTCATGATTTTCTGTATTACATATTATTTAAGACAGATTTATCATTAAAGAAGTACAGACATTGGATGATTTTCCAAGCAATAAAAATGATATTTTTTATCCCCATAACATTGAAATTATCACTTGCTCGAAGAGTAATTATTGTTTGAATATTTAGGTTTTTACGGGCCATTTAGATCCCGACTTCCCCACTATCTACCAATTTGTACCGATATTGTTTCTTTTGGTTTTTCATTTACGCTCATCATTAGCTATTTTATGTGTTTTTTGAGACAATTGTGAAGCTCTACCCCAAAACAACGAATGAAATTTCCAAAACACCACGCAACAATTTGATAAAAACAAAACACTTCACAACTTAAATTCCACTGGCAAGCTTATCCCCACCCCTTTTCATTCTTTCTCCATCCCAAGGAGGGTATCTACCCCTCACACATCATCCTTCATCCCTTCGCACCACCACCTCTTATCCACACTCTCCTAACCTATCCATGCGCACTCTCTTCATCTTCTATTCCCCCTTTTTCCCCCCCATTATACACTTAACAACTGAACAGCACTCTTCCTCCCAACGTCCCCCTCCATTCAAGAAAACTCTTCCCCCAATCCTCGCACCACATTCCACGCCCAAAAAAGCCCAACGTGACCAAAAACACGCACAATATATAAATCCACAAATCCTTCGCTTCACTTTTACGGATTCACATTTTTACGCTTTTACGTCATTACAGAACAAAGCCAAAGGAAAGGCTCACCACCCCACGCTGCTCTATACACACTGGTCTGTAAACGAACAAAGCTTTTTGCCCAGCCAATCCGCTCCCCACAGTCTTCAGACACCCCTCCTCAAACGACAGGACTTCATCAGGCTCAACAAATCAAGCCCTGCCCTCAAATATTCTAGCTCTTCACTCCCCCTCAAAGAGCGATGTTTTTACATCATGAACAGGATAATTAACGAACCGTCTTAGAAAAAAGAAACGGCATGGAGATATTAAATATATCAATGGTCGTCATCTACTGTCGTATTAAGAGATGTTGTATCTTTATTTTTCTTAATTTTTAAAATGCCAATCATTCCCGTGGAAATAATTAATGCAGACATAGCTAAAAAGGAGCTTAACAATCCCACGAGTGCAAAAAGTCCAGCAATAAAGCCAGACACTGCTTCCGCAGAGTTCGCTAAAGTTGAAAAAGTTCCAAAACTCATACCAAAATCTTCACGACGAGAGTATAATTGAATAGCTGAGACTAAACTAATATCCACAAATGCACCAATAAATCCTAAAACAAATGCTAACACGAGAAGGAGTTTTAAATAAAGTTCTGCAGCTAAGGGCATAACAAACAGAATAACCCCATAAAGAAGCCAAAATACCATGAGTTTCAACGATGTAATCTTGAATATAATTTTATGATATAACAAACCACCAACAATAGTTCCAACAGCCATGAGAGAAAAAATATAACTAACAAGGCTTTCCTCTCCCCCTATGGAGAGAACAAAAGCTGGAATTAAAAATCTTAAAATTGCACCAGTAAAGAGAATAGCAAACGACGAGCCAACGAGCGTAATAAATAAATTATTATTTTCTTTAGAAATATATTTAAGATAGGAAGCTGTTTCTCGATAAATTTTTATAAAATTGAATGATTTATTCTCATTTGAATTTAAATTCATGAGATTAAATAACACTATAATAGATATAAAATAGGTAAAAAAATCAAAAATGAGTACTGCCGATTTATTTGCTAAAAAAAGCAGTAGGGAACAAACCAAAGGACCCATGACGGATGCAATTTCCTCTATAATTTGTGCAATGCTATTGGCCTTTGTCAGATCCTTTGCTGAAAACATTCTGGGAATAGCAGCTTGAAAACTTGGTTGGAAAATACTTCTTCCTATCGTTGTACATATTGCTGCGAAAATAAGAACAATAATATGTGCAGTCCCTGTTATAGTGGTTATAAAAACGAATAATGAGGCTAATAATCTAACAAGTTCACTTAAGATTATATTTTTCTTCAAAGAAAAATTATCAGCTAACCAACCTCCTATAGGACCAAAAAAGAGAAAAGGGATAAATCGAAAAAAATACACAAGACCTGTAAAAAAGATGTTATCTGTTAATTCTAAGACCAGTAAAACAAAAACAACTTCATAAGCATAATCACCAACTTTAGAAATAAAGAGAGAGGAAAAAAGAGCTAAAGGACTCTTTTTTAAAAATAAATTCATATCAACCATCCGATATTAAACTTTTCTACAGTTAAAGTTGCACTCCCTTCAATACAATTGGTGATATGAACTTCAAAAGAGTTGTTTACTCTAACAAATTGCTTAATAAGTTAAGTGAAAATTTTTAAAGAAATACTCCTCTTGATATAAGCATTTAGACTAATATCAAGTAATATATTAATTTTTCTTTCTTATTTGCTTTAAAAAAAAGAAAGAATGTAAAAATTATGAGATCAAAATCTGCTATATTATTATATTGACTTCCAGCCCACATCTCAAAGAATGAAAATTCCCAACCAGCACTGGTCTACAATCCCACTTCAAAAAGCAGCTTTCCCCACAGAACAAAGCTTACACCCAACCGCCCCTCAAATGACAACACTTCGTCAGGCTCAATAAATCAAGCCCACTCTCCTCCTATCCATGCGCACTCTCTTCATCCTCCATTCCCCCTTTTCTCTCCCATCACACACTTAACAACTGAACAGCACTCTTCCTCTAAACTTCCCCCTCCATTCACGAAAACACTTCCCCCAATCCTCGCACCACTCCATACCATGACCAAAAACACGCACAATATGAATTTGTGAATATTTCGTCTTTTTTGTAGATAGAATTACTTATAGGTAACAGTTTTAACATCATAGCTGGGTACATACTGTTAACATCATATACTTCAATTCCATTATATATATGTCCCCATTTCTTGATTTAAAAAACAAAGCCCACCTTTATATGCATTTTTTAATATCTCATCATCATTTAATTCTAAAGTAGGTGTTAAAAAGTTGCTTTTGTAATTCCCGATAAATTTTTCATTACAGGGCTTGGTAAAGTATCGTATTTTTTTTAAAATATCCTTTTTTAATAAAATGTCTTTTAACCATATCTTTTATGATATCATCTTTAGCTTTTGAGAAATTATTTTTTTAAATCAGTCTTTTAGAACTTCTATCTTTAACAATATTTCTGTTTAATTTTGTTATTATATTTATTGTAGTGAATTAACTGATTTTCAGTTTCTGGATACGCTTTACAATAAAAAGCACTATTTGGAATTAATTCATTATATTTATGGGCACGAACAGCAAAGTTTTCTTTTTTTGTTTAAACTTTTTTTCTGCTTGCCATTTTTTTAATTCTCTGCTAGCCTCACACACATTCTTAGTAGTGACGGTTTCCGAAGGTGCGATTTCCTCCATCGCCCTTATACCTAATGAATTACTAAGATATGAACATGCATAATTTATATGTGGTTTTAAGTTTTGCATATCAGTTTTTTTGACATTGTTTCCCCAATGTTGAGAATTTTTTCCACTATTGAAGCCCTCTGTTCCCGCAGAGGGCTTATTTTATAATAATGTGACAAGTGTAACTGTATCATCTATTTTTTCTTGTAATAGATTAATAAATTTTTCAGTGTTAAAATATCTGTTTAAAATTTCATAATCTTTAAACTCATAAGTTTTTTGTTTCTGGATTAGAAAATTGAACTTGCATTCTTATTTTAAAGTCAAATCTCATTAGCAATACCGTGTATTTTATTACATAGTAAGCTCTATTATTGTTACTAGATTTAGTTAATTTTACTGATAAATTAGACCCATATTTTGACTGGTAGTTCCAAATTTAGAGACAATATCAAAAAAAATCTCGAATAGCTGTTCTTGCTATAACAAATAGAACTTTTTTATCATCAAAATATAGAACTGTTTGTACAGTATTAGTCTTTTTTCTGTACTAGGAAATTCTGCTTTACTAGCTGAATAACCTAGTACTTTAAATTTAAAATCATCTTGACTACACATAAATCCACAAATCCCCCGCTTTGCTTTTACAGATTCACATTTTCACGTTTTTACATCTTCATAGAACGAAGCCAAACGAAACTTCCAAACCACCACTCCGCACTGCTCTGCAAACGAACAAAGCTTTTTGCCTAGTACCCTTAAACTTCAAATCTCCCTCAAACAACAGCACTTCATCAGGCTCAATAAATCAAGCCCTGCCCTCAAATATTCCAGCTTTTCACTCCCCCTCAAAGAGCCGTGTTTTACGGCACAATAGAATAGAAAATTTTTGATTTTTCTTGCTAATCTTCTGAAATTACTTTATCACTTAAAGTGTAATTTTGGTCGTCTACGCAACGATCAATAGGGATTAAAAACCCGAAGACTTGACACATAAATTTATCCCGCTTTGCGGGTATCCCGGAATTCCGGGAGATTTTGCTATGTCCAGGTGCTTTAGCACTAAAAGCAAAAAGCTGAGTCAAGTCAGTGTTTTTAACTCCCGGAATACCAATGCGAGGGCGCTCGCAACCGGAGGGGGCTTGAAGTGCCAACTAAAAATCCACATTTTATCGACATTTTGATAGGCAAAAGAATCCGTCACAGACGCATTTCAATAGGGCTTTCCCAAAAAGAATTAGGGAGCCATTTAGGCGTCAGTTTCCAACAAATCCAAAAATATGAAAAAGGCTTCAATCGTGTAAGCGCAAAATGTTTGCTCGAAATCGCCCAAAAACTAGATGTCCCCGTAAACTTCTTTTATGCAGACCTTGCCACAAAAGAAGATCTTTCAACAAAAGACACTCTCTTACACCTTGATCAATGCACCTATAGCGAAAAAGAACACGCACTTTTAAAAAACTTTAGAGAGCTCAAATCTAAAAAACAAAAAGCAATCTTGTGGTTGATTTCTGATTAAGCAACAGCGCAACGATCAACATTATTCCATTCATATCCCCCCCTAAGTCACATTCAAACCAGCTCCCCACACCCCCTCAAAGAGCAATATTTTACGGCAGATAAACGGCATTTCTCTTTAACGCTTTTACGCACAAAGCAATAAAGCAATAAAGCAATAAAGCAATAAAGCAATAAAGCAATAAAGCAATCCCGCTTGTGACTTCACTCATTACATTGCAAGAAAATAGTTTTCACTACAAACAGAAATAAAAGAATCCTACGATATTCGAGAACACTCATTTAATATGCAAAAACACCGACCACTCCCTTTGCTTTGCAATAAAACACCCGCTGTCTCATCGTGAATTTTTCTAAATCAGCACGCCTCAAAGAGCGGTGTTTTATCACACAATAGGATTATCACCGCCCTTTATAGCGTGAATTTCTCCAAACTTAATCTTCAGGCAAAAACTCCAATCGATCACCTTGTTTTATAATTTTCACCGTTGTTTCATCGTGAATTTTTCCAAACAAGATATTTTCCGCCAGTGGGTCTTGAATTTCTTTTTGGATAATCCGTTTAAGCGGACGTGCACCATAGAGAGGATCATAGCCTTTATCGGCAAGAAATTTCCTCACCTCTGGCTCGATTTGCAAAGTTATTTGGCGTTCATTGAGCAAGTTTTGCAAATGTTCTATCTGAATATCGACGATCGCTTCCATATCGTGGCGTTGCAATCTTTGAAAGAGAATAATCTCATCAATACGGTTTAAAAATTCAGGACGAAAAGCCGCTTTGACGACATTCATGACATCATTTTTTGCCTGATCAGTTGTTTGTCCTTCAGGCAAAGCAGTTAAAAATTCAGCACCAAGATTAGAAGTCATAATCAGCAAGGTATTGCGAAAATCGACGGTACGTCCTTGACTATCGGTCAAACGTCCCTCATCGAGCACTTGCAACAAGAGATTAAAAATATCAGGATGTGCTTTTTCAATTTCGTCGAACAGAATGACCTGATAAGGTCTTCTGCGTACGGCTTCGGTCAGCACGCCTCCCTCTTCATATCCAACATATCCAGGCGGCGCCCCAATAAGCCGCGCCCCAGCATGTTTTTCCATATATTCAGACATATCGATGCGCAACATGGCATTGGAGTCTTGGAAAAGAAAAGCGGCCAGAGCTTTGGTTAATTCGGTTTTCCCCACACCAGTAGGACCCAAAAACATGAAAGAGCCAAGCGGACGATTGGGATCTTGCAACCCTGCGCGCGCGCGGCGTACAGCGCGAGAAACAGCTTGAACAGCCTCCCCCTGACCAATCACACGTTTGCTAATTTCATCTTCCATCCGCAACAGCGCCTCCCGTTCTGCCTCCAGCATTCGATCAACAGGAATACCGGTCCAGCGTGAAACAATCCGTGCCACATGTTCAGCAGTGACCGTTTCTTCAACGAGATGATTTTGTTGGTCATCATTTTCAGCGATGCTCAATTGTTTTTCGAGTTCAGGGATAACGCTATAAGCGAGTTCTCCAGCTTTTTGGAATTGTCCATCACGCTGTGCAATAGCCAAAGCATTACGGGCTTCTTCGAGTTGTTTTTTCAAATCAGCAGCATGCCCTAATTTTTGTTTCTCAGCCTGCCAAGCCGTTGTCATCTCAGCGGACTGTTGTTCCAATGTTTTCAGTTCTTCCTGCACGCTTTGCAAACGTTCTTTTGCTGTTGGCTCCACGTCAGTTTTCAAAGCTTCACGTTCAATCTTCAATTGTAAAATACGCCGATCAAGTGCATCAAGTTCTTCCGGCTTTGAATCGACCTGCATCCGCAACCGTGCCGCCGCTTCATCGATAAGATCAATAGCTTTATCAGGCAAGAAACGATCCGTAATATAGCGGTTAGACAAACGCGCCGCCGCAATCAAAGCACTATCTGCCAAGCGCACTTTGTGATGTTGTTCATATTTTTCTTTAATACCGCGCAAAATAGAAATAGTATCCTCTAAAGAAGGTTCAGGCACAAAGACAGGCTGGAAGCGGCGTGCAAGAGCAGCATCTTTTTCGACATATTTTCGATATTCATCCAAAGTCGTAGCCCCCACACAATGGAGTTCTCCGCGTGCGAGAGCAGGTTTTAGCAAGTTGGAAGCATCCATAGGCCCATCGGATTTTCCTGCCCCCACGAGATTATGCAATTCATCGATAAACAAAATGATCTGACCATTTTCAGCTTGCACCTCTGCCAGCACCGCTTTGAGGCGCTCTTCGAATTCCCCACGAAACTTTGCACCAGCGATAAGCGATCCCATATCGAGCGCATGAAGCTGTTTATCACGCAAAGTTTCAGGCACATCGCCATTAACAATGCGCAATGCCAACCCTTCCACAATAGCTGTTTTCCCCACCCCAGGCTCCCCAATCAGCACAGGATTATTTTTGGTACGCCGTGAAAGCACCTGAATAGTGCGGCGAATTTCCTCTTCCCGCCCAATCACAGGATCAAGTTTTCCTTCACGAGCATCTTTTGTCAAATCACGAGCATATTTTTGCAAAGCATCATATTGGCTTTCGGCATGGGGGCTTGTTGCTGTTTTTCCCTTCCGCAAATCATTAATAGCCTGATTAAGCGCTTGCGCTGTCAACCCTCCACTTGTGAGAACATCAGCGGTTTTTGCGGTCTTTTCCATGATCAGTGCTTGCAACACACGCTCCACAGTCACAAATTGATCACCGGCTTTTTTCGCCAGATCTTCAGCCATGTTAAAGACTTTTGCCAACGGCTGAGACAAATAGAGCTGTCCATTTCCCCCTTGCACTTTTGGCAAAGCATCAAGTGCTTCGTTAAGCGCCTTTCGAATAAGAGTAAGATCACCACCCGCTTTTTGGATCAGTGATGCTGCCAACCCTTGAGAATCGTCTAACAGCACTTTCAACAGATGCTCCGGCACAAATTGCTGATGATCAGAAGAGAGGGCACTATTTTGTGCTGATTGTAAAAAACCTTGCAACCGTTCGCTATATTTTTCCAAGTTCATTTTTTTTCCTTAAATCTCAAGCCACCGCCGCACTTTAAACTCCCCCAACATTCCACAAAAGAGACATCTTCAAAGGACCGACCAATCCCCACCAAACACCGCAAATGACGCCGCATGAAGAAGAACCGTAGTGCTAAAAAGAATATGGGTCCTCACAAGCCCTATAGCAAGAGGGAGAGAAAGGCGCACTGTCATTATTTAAATAAAAACTGCAACTCCCCTATAACCCCACCATCACAACCCCACCACCACAACCTCACCAGCACAACCCCACCATCACAGCCCCCACCATCACAACCCCACCATCACAGCCCCCACCATCACAGCCCCACCATCACAGCCCCACCATCACACCCCCCACCAGCACAGCCCCACCAGCACAGCCCCACCAGCACAGCCCCCACCATCACAACCCCACCATCACAACCCCACCATCACAGCCCCACCATCACAACCCTCACCATCACAGCCCCACCATCACAACCCTCACCATCACAACCCCACCATCACAACCCTCACCATCACAGCCCCACCATCACAACCCTCACCATCACAACCCCACCATCACAACCCCACCATCACAACCTCACCATCACAACCTCACCATCACAGCCCCACCATCACACCCCCCACCATCACAGCCCCCTCCAGCACAGCCTCACCAGCACAGCCTCACAAGTAAAACCACAACATCAGTACATCATTATTAATGAATTGAATTTAAATGAAAGCAAATACACCTTTTGATTTTTAAAAAGCGTATTTTACGACATGTAGTTAAGAGTGAAATAAAAAGTATTTATTATATTTTCTATTTAAAATAGATTAAATATACTTCTATTTATGGAATCATTTCAAATTTATTAAATGAAATTAGGTTAATTTGTACAGTAAAGTAAAAAATATTCTTATAATTATTCTATTTTGTCTCATAAGCAAGCCAAGCTACGCTGTTTTTGCTGGTAAAGTTGTCACGATGCAACACACATGGTCTCAAAATAGGTCATTTGATACATTTTCTTTTTTTCAGCAAATAACTTATGATGGTGGACCTCATTCCATCTATTTCTGGGGAAACGAGTTTCAATTCAAAAATGGAAAAAGTGGCTATATTGGTTTATTCAACAGAGGCACCCGCACCATTCACTTTTCTATCCGGAATGCCACGGGATGAAAGAGTGAGAAATGTAAACATTTTACCCATGAGGGCTCAGGAGTACGCTGTGATATTGAATTTCCTTGGAAAATTGGACATCGATATAGATTGGATGTTTCCAAGAATGGAAATCTAGTTACAGGAACAATAATCGACCTTATAGCTGATAAAGCAACAATAGTCGGTGTTATCGAAGTTCCAAAAACTTTTGGCAAACTCTATAAATCTTCGAGTTTTGTTGAAGACCATTCTCGTTGGAAGAGGCATCTTTCCTCCTGTTATGTGTTAAGTCCACAAAGTTCCACCTTTTTCAGCCCTATAGCTGATTACAAATACCAAGCGTTCATAAATGCCTCTGCTGAAGGACACTGTAAAGATCCTCACGTCGTCCAAATATTATGTAAATTCAGTGCATGAATAGTATAAGCGACCTTGGAGGTTTAGCCTCCCCCACAGCTGAGCCGAAAGTCCCCATTTCCAATGGGAAAGACCTCTCTGCACAAACTATTTCGGATAAATTGAAAAAAGAAGAGCTTGTCGTCGTTCATTTACAAGATGGTGCTTGGGCACCCAATATCTTTTTCCCACTCCCCGGCCCATTTATGTGGAAATCAATCTTCGTAGACAACCGCGCAGCTTCAAGTTCCTCAATTCGTACCGATCATGAGATACGAAAAGTAACCACAGGCCAAAAAATCATGTATATGTCTGATGGAAAAACTTGGAAAATTATGAAAGCAAACTAAGCTTTTTCTTCTTGATAAAACATAAATTCCTCACGCCCCTTTGAAAACAAAGGGGAGGTGAGGTAGCTTTTTTCATTTCCCCACCACTGTTTTTCTCCATTTTCTAGTTCCTTTTTCCGCCCCTTCTCTCATCCCATACCCTTTAGCTTACCTCATCACCATGCTTTCCAGCACATTTTCTCCACTCTCACCCTCCTCTCAAAACCACAACACCCTTTTAATAGAATCCTCACCTCCCTCTCTATCATCCTTACACCATCCTTCACGCATCCCTTTGCACCACCCGCCTCTTATCCACCCCCTCTCTTTGTCCATACGCACTCTCTTCATCCTCCATTCCACACACCCCTTCCTCGCCGTCATATACTTACGACTTAACACCCCTCTTCATCTCAATTTTCCCCCCTCCATTCACAGTCTCTTCACCCCCCATTTATCTCACCACATTCCATGCCATGATAAAAGCATACACAAAGGACAAATCCTCCGCTTCACTTTTACAGATTCACATTTTTACGCTTTTACATCTTTACAGAACGAAGCCAACGAAACTCCCAAACCACCACCCCACGCCACTCTATAAACAATAGTCTGTAAATAATTCAAATGCTTGCATAGCAAGTTTCCACCACTGACCACCCATTCGTTTCAGATCATTCCCCCATTTCCCCCTACACACTCTTCTCCAACCAACGCCCCTAACAGCATTCTTTCATTTCCTTTCCAGTCTGCACACCCTCCAGCTCGCCAATCCTGTCAACACATTCCACGCCAGACAAAAGCCAAACATGACAAAAACACGCACAATGCATAAATCAAATCCATAAGTCCTTCGCTTCACTTTTACAGATATACATTTTTACGCTTTTACATCTTTACAGAACGAAGCCAACGAAACTCCCAAACCACCACCCCACGCACCACTCTGTAAACACTGTTCTGTAAACAATCTGATTTCCCGTCTATCAGATTCCCCTGCTGATTATTTCATATGGCTATCCCACACCTCAAACGAGACTGTTTCATCAAACACGCCAGATAAGCCATGCCCTAAAATATTCCCCACACACTCTTCTCCAACCAACGCGCTTAACACCTCTCTTCCTCCCAACTTCTCCTCCATTCACAGACTCTTTCCCCATTTATCTCACCGCATTCCACGCCAGACAAAATCCCAACATGACCCGAAAACATGCACAATGCATAAATCCACAAATCCTCCGCATCATTGTACGGATATACGTTTTCACGCTTTTACACATTCACAGAATGCAACCAAATGAAAGGTTCACCACTCCGCAGTGCTCTATAAACAATACTCTACAATTTAACTTCTTACCCAACACCCCCTATAAACTTCAGATCACCCACTCCTCAAACGAAACTGTTTCATCAGACCAGACAAGGAAATCCAGCCTAAATATTCATCACACTCTAAAAAACACCTTGATAAATTGATATGCCTGATATCACCGCCCCTCCAAATAACGCCGTTTTATGACATATTGATTTTTCTTGCCAATTTTCTGAAATTACTTTATCACTTAAAAGATATTTTGATCGTCCACGCAGCGATCAACAGGGAAAACAAGCCCTAAGCTCTAGCGTAAAAACAAACCCGCTTTACGGATATCTTGAGATTCCGGGAGATTTTGCTATGTCCAAGTGCTTACCAGCACTAAAAGCAAAATGCTGACTATGATTCAGTACTTTTACCTCCCGGAATACCAATGCGAGGGCGCTCGCAACCGGAGGGGGGCTTGAAGTGCCAACCAAAATCCACATTTTATCGACATTTCTGATTAAGCAAAAACGCGATTTATAATCCATATTTCACACTTTTTTAAAAAGTACCCAATCTTATAGTCTTTGAGATTATTTTGATTTTTCTTGCCAATATACTGAAATTACTTTATCACTTAAAGTGTGATTTTGATCGTCCACGCAACGGTCAAATAGGGAGTTGAAGACCCGAAACCTAAACATAAATTTATCCCACTCTGTGGGTTTCCCGGGATTCCGGGAGTTTTTGCTATGTCCAAGTGTTCTCAACACTAAAAGCAAAAAGCTGATTTAGGTTCAGTATTTTCAACCTCCCGGAATACCAATGCGAGGGCGCTCGCAACCGGAGGGGGGCTTTAAGTGCCAACTAAAAATCCACATTTTATCGACATTTTGATAGGCAAAAGAATCCGTCACAGACGCATTTCAATAGGACTTTCCCAAAAGGAATTAGGAAGCCATTTAGGTGTCAGTTTTCAACAAATCCAAAAGTATGAAAAAGGCTTCAATCGTGTAAGTGCCAAATGTTTACTGGAAATCGCCCAAAAACTAGATGTTCCCATGAGCTTTTTTTATGCAGACCTTGCTACAAAAGAAGATATCTCAATAAAAGACACTCTCTTACACCACGATCAAGAAACCTATAGCGAAAAAGAACACGCCCTTTTGAAAAATTTTAGAGAGCTCAAAGCGAAAAAACAAAAAGCAATCTTGTGGTTGATTTCTGATTAAGCAAAAGCACAACAGTTAACATACCCCCTGCCTAAAATTTCCCATACTTGATATCACCACACCCCTCAAAGAGTGATATTTTACGGCATGTAGGATAATTTATACTATAGCTCATTTTCTGTTTCCGTTATTGCTTCAAGCCAAGCTGATTGAGGATCAGTGGCTGGGGTTGAAAGTTTAACTATTCGTAGCATAACAGGGTTCAATACAGTGCAATCGTTACTCAAAACCATGTCTCCGCTTGAGTTTATGAGACGGTAGAACAGTGTCAAGAAGGCAAAGCCCCGAAAAAAACATATGAGCGGTTAAGTAAAAATCAAAAGATTGAGCTTATAACGTTGAAAAAGCTGCTCTATGTTGGATTATCTCCACGTCCTCTAAATCTCAGAAAAATGATTTACAACACATGTTTCGTTGATGAGCCAATCATTCAGAATGAATAATGAACAAAGAACGGCTTACCAATATCCTGATACCCAATAAACAGAATAACCCACTCAATCCAGAAAAAAGGAACAACTGCCCAGCCGAAGTGTGACCTAAAACAAACGCTCCAACAAAGGGAGCCACCAACATAGCTAAATTTTGTATAGACTGCACCCATCCAGAAGCCAACCCAATCTGTTCATTGAAATTGGTTACCAGATAAACATTAGAAGATATGGAAAAGTAGGCACTAACCATTCCAACAAGAAAAGAACAGAAAAACAAAGTTTCAATACGGAGTAAATCCAAGTAAAAAAAGCACACTGAAATCATTACAAAACAAACCATTGTTGACATTGCAGGCATTAACAACTCTGATATTTTGCCTGTAAGGGGTTTATGCTTTGATTGTTTCACTCTCCAAAACCCATATAAAAAATTACCAATCCCTGAAGCAGATACCAACATCCCAAGAGCCTGTTTATTCATTTTCAGTGCATTAAGGATGACAGGCAACTGATTATTCACCATAAAGATCATGGCAAAATACACAAACATCACCGCCACATAGGCATACCAAGTTGTCCCATAAAGCCTATGCTGTGATTTCATGGTGTTCGCTGTTTTTACTATGAGCGACGAGACAGGTTGTGCACCAATACAACAAAACACTATAAAGCCTAGCAACGTCAGAAATCCAGAAAACAATAAAGTATACGTATCTGACAAAAACGCAGAGAGCGTACTCCCCAAAGCAGGTCCTATCATCTTCGCCATGCTATTGATCATGTTAAGCACAGAATAGTAACGTGTACGTTCTTTTTCAGGCACAGAATTTGCACTGAGAACGAAAATTGCTGGAATGGCTAGACTATTGAATGTCGCTCGAATAACTGCCAGTATAATAAATCCCTGCAGACTCGTCGCCATCAATAAAACGACAGTACATAACGCCCGTAACAACAACGATGCACGCAACCAATGTATCATATAACGATGACTTACCAACATTCCAATTGGCTTAGACAGAACGATACCCGGTAATAATGTTGCCGCTCCAATGAAAGCGACATCATATTGATCAGCTTTCCAGATGAACACAGATACGGTCAAAATCACGATATAATCAATCCAGCCCCCAAATGACACCATGCCATTACCCAGCAAAAGCACCAACAAGCGATTGTTTGTTGCCCCGTCTATTTGCACTAAAACACGCCCCCCTCTTTTTCCTTAGCAATACTGATTGGATTATCAATTCTTCCCTCACACCCTAAAGGCATCAACGACCTTCCGCAACAAAGCAATTTATAATTACAAAACCACTGGTGCTAAGTCTTAGATATGTATTAAAACTTTCATCATTGATTGAACTTAATCTGCGTCTTTGCGAATGACGACAATAACCAAGCCGTTAATCCAGCTCTTGAATCCATTTACGATAATCCCGCGCGCCCTCACCTTCAGCTCCAACACGAAAAACGCTCTGAGCATTCTCTCCTCAAGAGGACTCTTTATTCTTCTTCATCACTTTTCTGCGGCGGGGGCGGTAAAATATAAGCGCCTGAAAGCCAACGATTAAGATCAATGGCTCGGCACCGTGTGGAACAAAAAGGATAGGCGTTTTGTTGTGACATTTGACCACAAATAGGACAAGGATGCGGAGGACGAGTCTCTTTTTGCAAATTTAGCTCTTTTTTTTCTTGGCGCACCTTTGTCATCTGCTCCTTCATTAACTTTTCTTCTGTTCCTTTTTTTTCATTTTTGCTTTTTTCTTTTTGTTGCTTTTCACCTTGCATTGATCTTGCCTTAAAGTTTTTCTAATGCGTTTCTTCAACCCAATGAGTGAAAAGTGGATAGTGATAAGCGGTCAAGAGATCGACTGTTTCAGCCAAAGGCAATCCCACAACATTAGAATAAGAACCCGTGATATAGACAACAAAAGCACCGGCTTTTCCCTGAATAGCGTAGCCACCAGCTTTCCCTTGCCATTCACCAGAAGCAAGGTAAGCCTTCATCATGGAAGAAGTTAAGCGTCTAAAACGGACACGACTTTCAACCAATTTTACGGTTATTTTTCCACGTTCATTGAGCGCACAAACGGCGCCATAGACCTTGTGCGAACGCCCAGAAAGGTATCGCAAACATTCATAAGCCTCGTCTTCACCCTCTGGTTTGGGGAGAATGGTGCGCCCCACAGCCACCACCGTATCAGCAGCCAAGATAATCATTTTCTGTTGAGGTAATTTTTCTTGACCATTCTGCAACTCTTCTTGACCATTCTGATCGTACCAGCGCAAAATTTCTTGGGCTTTCAGCGCTTTTTCTTTTGCCAAACGTTTGGCAAGATTTGCAGGATGTTCTTTTAATTTTGGCGTTTCATCAATATCGCTTGCACAAACCTGCTGAGGATCAATCCCTATTTGTGCTAAGAGCGCTAAACGTCTTGGCGAAGCAGAAGCAAGCACCAAATGAATTCCTTCTGTAAGAGCATCTGCCAAACGTTTTTTCCCCCACTCTCTTATATTTTTCATTTCCACCCCTTCACAATCGACTTCCCTCTCGCCCCTTTTACGCGCCCCCTTTTTAAGCGCCATTAATCTCCTTATCTTTTTTCCGCATTGATTTTACAGTTTTTCAATGCCATTCAAACACTCCCCTTTTTTCACTCATGAAAAGCAAGCTTAAAAACTGTTAAAAAATAATAGAAATAATATGATGGCTTTTACAAAAAAGCGCAAGCCACCCCTTAGGCTACTTATAGCGATATGTAATGCGCCCTTTTGTCAAATCATAAGGTGTCATTTCCACCATGATTTTATCACCTGCCAACACGCGAATACGATTTTTCCGCATTCTACCAGCAGTATGCGCAATAATTTCATGATCATTTTCCAGTTTCACACGAAACATTGCATTCGGTAAGAGTTCAGTAACGATACCAGAAAATTCTAAAACTTCTTCTTTTGACATAAACAAACATTTCCTTTACAGTGCACATATTTTATTAAGCTGTGCGTTATTTCCAGCGTTCATATCCTATTTTCTTAAGTTTGTGAATAAAAATTCAACAAAAAGAGAAAGGTTTTTCAAGTTTACTCTCTCATGCGCTCAAAAAACATCACCACACATATCACCACACACATTGAGGCTCAAAACTTTCTCTCCACCAATTTTTCCCACCCATTTCCTCCAATTTTTAGGATGATCTTGATTTCAGAGTGACGAGAAATTGCGCTAAAATTTCTCCCCCTCAAGCGTTTTCCCAATGCCTCTGACTATCTCCACGACTTACAAACAATCCTCATCCCTCCAACTTTTCCTCACCTTCCGCCTTCCACACCCTAAACATGCGCCATTGGGATAAATGCAAACACCTCTCCCCATCCAGAAGCCCCCTCCTTTTTTCAAAAACATCCTTCACAAATCCATCCACGACATGCTCCACAGCCCTCTCCACTCTCTATGCATTTCCCCGCACAGCCTGACCCATTTTTCCTCTCTCCACACATTTCATCTAAGCTATCCTCTATTTATGTTGCACTCCCAGCTTGAAAACACGATCCCTATACATTCCGTCTCATTAACCACAACACCCCCTAACGACATAAATCCTTTTCCTTTTTTGCACATTTCCGTTTTTACGCTTTTATACATTCACAGAAAGCAGCCAAATGAAACTTCCACACCACCACCCCCGCGCTGCTCTGAAAACAATGCTCTACAACCCAGCTTCTTACCCAACACCCCCACGCACTTCAAATCACCCCCCCCTCAAACGAGACTGTTTCATCAGACCAGACAAAGAAATCCAGCCTAAAATATTCATCACACTCTAAAAAACACCTTGATAAATTGATATGCCTGATATCACCCCCCCCAATAACGCCGTTTTATGACATATTGATTTCTCTTGCCAATCTCCTGAAATTGCCTTATGAATGAATACTGTAACTTTGGTCGTATACGCAACGATCAATAGGGGATCAAAAACCCGAAACCTAAACATAAATTTATCCCACTTTTGTGGGTTTCCCGGGTTTCCGGGAGTTTTTGCTATGTCCAGGTGCGATGAGTACTAAAAGCAAAAAGCTGATTTAGGTTCAGTATTTTTGACTCCCGGAATACCAATGCGAGGGCGCTCGCAACCGGAGGGGACTTGAAGTGCCAACTAAAAATCCAAATTTTATCGATATTTCTATAGGCAAAAGAATCCGTCAAAGAAGAATTGCCATGGGACTTTCCCAAAAAGAATTAGGAAGCTATTTAGGCGTCAGTTTCCAACAAATCCAAAAATACGAAAAAGGCTTAAATCGTGTAAGCGCAGGGTGTTTACTCGAAATCACCCAAAAACTGGATGTTCCCATAAGCTTTTTTTATGCAGATATTGCCACAAAAGAAAATCTTTCAACACATGCCGCACACTATGATCAAGAAACATACAGCGAAAAAGAACACACCCTTTTGAAAAACTTTAGAGAACTCAAAGCGAAAAAACAAAAAGCAATCTTATGGCTGATTTCTGATTAAGCAAAAGAGTAACAATTGACATTATTTGCCAATATCCAACTCCCCCTATAAACTTCAGATCACCCACCCCTCAAAAGATGATGTTTCATCAAACGCGACAGATACGTCCTATTCTAAAATATTCTTGCCCCTTCACCACCCTAAAGTAAGATCACTGAAAGCACCGATCAATCCCTCTTCAAAAAGCAACTTTCCCCCTCCCTTCATAGACTCTTCATCCTCCCACCACAATCTTTTCACCACATTCCATGCCATGCTAAAAGCATACACAATGCACAAATTCTCCTCTCCTTTTTCACGAATATACGTCTTCACGCTTTTACACATTCACAGAATAAAGCCAAATAAAATTCCCACACCACCAACCCCGCACTTCTCTGAAAACAATGCTCTACAACCCAGCTTCTTGCCTAGCCAATCTCCCCCACGCACTTCAGATCACCCACCCCTCAAACGAGACTGTTTCATCAGGCCAGGCAAAGAAATCCATCCTAAAATATTCATCACACTCTAAAAAACACCTTGATAAATTGATATGCCCGATATCACCGCCCCTCCAAATAACGCCGTTTTATGACATATTGATTTCTCTTGCCAATCTTCTGAAATTACTTTATCACTTAAAAGATATTTTGATCGTCCACGCAACGATCAAGAGGGAAAACAAGCCCTAAACCCTAGCGTACAATTGAACCCACTTTCGTGGGGGGCCCGGGATTCCGGGAGTTTTTGCTATGTCCAAGTGCTTACCAGCACTAAAAGCAAAAAAACTGACTAGGGTTCAGTACTTGTGACTCCCGGAATACCAATGCGAGGGCGCTCGCAACCGGAGGGGGCTTTAAGTGCCAACTAAAAATCCAAATTTTATCGACATTTTGATAGGCAAAAGAATCCGCCATAGACGCATTTCAATGGGACTTTCCCAAAAAGCATTAGGAAGCTATTTAGGCGTCAGTTTCCAACAAATCCCAAAATATAAAAAAGGCTTAAATCGTGTAAGCGCAGGGTGTTTACTCGAAATCGCCCAAAAACTGGATGTTCCCATAAGCTTTTTTTATGCAGATATTGCCACAAAAGAAAATCTTTCAACACATGCCGCACACTATGATCAAGAAACATACAGCGAAAAAGAACACACCCTTTTGAAAAACTTTAGAGAACTCAAAGCGAAAAAACAAAAAGCAATCTTATGGCTGATTTCTGATTAAGCAAAAGAGTAACAATTAACATTATTCCATTCATATACCCCCTTAAGTCAAATTCAAACCAGCACACCACACCTCTCAAAGAGCAGTGTTTTACGGCATAATAGAATAGAAAGATTTTGATTTCTCTTGCCAATTTTCTGAAATTGCCTTATGAATGAATACTGTAAGTTTGGTCGTATACGCAACGACCAATAGGGAACTGAAAACCCGAAGACTTGACACATGAATTTATCCCGCTTTGCGGGTATCCCGGAATTCCGGGAGATTTTGCTATGTCCAGGTGCGCTCTAGCACTAAAAGCAAAAGGCTGAGTCAAGTCAGTGTTTTCAGACTCCCGGAATACCAATGCGAGGGCGCTCGCAACCGGAGGGGGGCTTGAAGTGCAAACCAAAAATCCAAATTTTATCGACATTTTGATAGGCAAAAGAATCCGTCAAAGAAGAATTGCCATGGGACTTTCCCAAAAAGCATTAGGAAGCTATTTAGGCGTCAGTTTCCAACAAATCCAAAAATATGAAAAAGGCTTAAATCGTGTAAGCGCAGGGTGTTTACTCGAAATCGCCCAAAAACTGGATGTTCCCATAAGCTTTTTTTATGCAGATATTGCCACAAAAGAAAATCTTTCAACACATGCCGCACACTATGATCAAGAAACATACAGCGAAAAAGAACACACCCTTTTGAAAAACTTTAGAGAACTCAAAGCGAAAAAACAAAAAGCAATCTTATGGCTGATTTCTGATTAAGCAAAAGAGTAACAATTGACATTATTTGCCAATATCCAACTCCCCCTATAAACTTCAGATCACCCACCCCTCAAAAGATGATGTTTCATCAAACGCGACAGATACGTCCTATTCTAAAATATTCTTGCCCCTTCACCACCCTAAAGCAAGATCACTGAAAGCACCCGTTCACTCCCTCTTCAAAAAGCAACTTTCCCCCTCTATTCTCCCACACCCTCTTCTTCTCTCTCATCAACGCACCCGCCTCTTCATCCAAACTTCCCCTCCCTTCACAGACTCTTCATCTCCAAACCCTCTCTCGTCAATGCACCCGCCTCTTCATCCAAACTTCCCCTCCCTTCACAGACTCTTCATCTCCAAACCCTCTCTCGTCAACGCACCCGCCTCTTCATCCAAACTTCCCCTCCCTTCACAGACTCTTCATCCCCAAACCCCAATCTTCTCTCTACATTCCATGCCATGATAAAATCACACACCACACATAAAATCGCAGCTTACTTTTTTGCACATTTCCGTTTTTACGCTTTTACGTCATTACAGAAAGCAGAAAATCTGTAAAAAAAGCATTATACAATAACGTTTTCAACAACTGTCTTTAAAATCTCGCCTCCCTTTTCATTTAAATCCCTCTATTTTCACTTAAATCATAGATATAAACCGCCCTATTATTTGCATTGACCAGCATAAATTTTTTCGACAACTTCTAGCTATCAAAAGGATTTATAGGAAGCATTTTACGACTTTTAAAAGATTTTTTATTTACATCCAGTGCTTTCTTGTAACGTACGAGAGTACATTTAATTGATTGACTATAAGAAAATTTGAAATGAGAGAACCTTTTCGTTTTTCTCATTCAACATCCGCAATGATAACTTATCCTTATAAGTCACCGTATTTTTTCGTAAGACAAAACGCACAAAACACAATATACTTGCGTTGCATATTCACACGCTTGTTTTAAAGACAGATCTCTCAACGCTCATCACACCCATTTCGCCAACGCTATCCATGATAGGAATGCCAAAATCCCCCCCCATGAAATGTATAAAATCCATTCAGCCCCCCCTATCTTTACGCTTATGGAGGAACACACTGGCAGCATCACAAAAACTCTGCCAGCTCCCAATGTTGCGGACAGCCTTCAGTTCAAGAGCCAATTCATTAAAGGCATGCCTTTCTTGTACAGTTTTGACCCACATGGCCCACCCGCTCATGATGTGCAAGCAAGTAATTTGAATTGATTCAATATGAGAGAACGGGTGATGAGAAAATCTTATTATATTTCAGCGTTGTGCTTCACGTTGGAAATGATAACTTATCATTATAAATCAACATCTTAATAAAAAAGAGAGTCATCCAGACGCTTTATTTTTTCTAAAAAAGGCTTCACACTGAAAAGAAAAGATCTAAAAATTAGATAAAAAAAAAGGTTTGCCTCTAATAAACAAACCTCTGCAGAAAATTATTCAGATAATTTTCAAAATTTTAAATTAATCCCTCTAAAAGCAGCAAAGATACTTCAGAAGCATCAAAATGAATACAATAACTTATTTAACGCAATGTTAAGAAAAATCAAGAATAAAAATTTTTTATCGTTAATGCACCTTTAAAAAACGAAGCTTTTTAACCCACGCAGCTCAACAATCTGGGATTGTTCTAAAAACACCTGCAACCAATCCTTTTATCTCCCTCAAAAGACAGTATAAAAGGTTCACAGAGCAAGTCTTCGCTTAAAAAAACATCAATCGCAAGCGCTCATAAAAGCCAGTGTTGGCATAAAAGATCAGATTATCGAATAATCTTGCTAAAATGTCTTCCCAATCAATAAAAAAGAAGCGGATTTTTTAACATTTCCGCCTCTTTAACAATAAAATCACGATGAGGGATTATTAAAAATTCAAGACTGTGAAGGGAACCAATTTGATAACAATTCATACCTTACAGGATCATCAGCACATTGTCCACCACCACATTCCAGTATGGTAGAAATCAAATTTGCCGCAATCAAAAACACAAATAAAAAACTTGCCGTTTTACTCAAAAATGGAAAAGGAGAAAATTCTTTGAACTTATGTGCCAATTCGCCTAAAATCATGACAAATGAGACAGCAAAGATACAAAGGACAGAAATAATGAAAGCCCAAGTATAAAAATGCAATCCAAAGAACGTTGAACCATATCCCAAATCATCAGGTGTTATATGCAAAAACACTTGCCGTGCTGCAACGGCACTCGTTACCATACAACCGAGAATAACCATACCATAATGGGTATTTTTCACCTTATGGTGAATATTGAGCAAGAACCCACAACCTGCCAGCATCAATCCAACGCGCTGTAGCAAACAAAGGGGACAAGGTAACTCAAACTTTACCAATTGATAATAAAAAGCCACCACCAAGACAATAGATAACCCAATGAGTCCTAGCGTATTCATAAAGATGACGAAATGAGGGTTTTTTTGTTCAACTTGTTCCATGGCTATTCTCTCAAAAAGATAAATTTAAAGTAGAAGTTGCGTGATGATTGAAAGTGAGAAGAATGACAACGAATAAAATTGCCCACAAAGCATAACTTATATTTTTTTTGCCATACACAGTCGTTATTGCAGTACCTAAAGCGATTAAAAATGGAAAAAACATAGCTTTAAATCTCCTTTACATCCGGTGTTTAACTTTTAATTTATTTCAGCTTCCACCATTATTACAAAATTGGGCAAAAAAGAGACCATGGATTTATTATTCACAATTCGTCATTCACTTTATCTTGTCATTATATTTAAGTGAAAAAAAAACGCAGAACCATATAATCGCTAAGAAACACATCTTAACAAAAACACAAAAGCGTTGATTATTCGCTTCCCTTTATATCAGCTATTATTAAAAATATATCAACGATTACAAAGAGCATATTCCCCCACTCAATTAATAGAATCACTTGAACAGCAAAATAAATAGCCTTTGAAATTAAGAGAGCGACATCTCTTTTTTCTCAAAAGAATATCCTCACTTTGCAACGCATTTTCGCCATAAAAATCTCTTTTTCTCATAAGCAATTTTTCAAATTGCAGCAGATTTTATAATATATGGTGACCATGTTTATTTTAGCAAATAAAAATGAGACATTTTTTAAAACTTACAATCAATGGCTTTCCCCCGATGTATTTTTTCCTCTTACCTTAAATAAACGACAATCCCGCAGCTCAACAGCCTCATAGGTCCCACACCACCCCTTAACACCCCCCTCAAAATTCATCCCTCCCCCTCAAAAGAAGTGCTTCATAACCTTCAATACTTTAATTTTTCAACTCTCGAGATCCCCCTTTAAATTTTTAGCTTTCCATCTTATTTGAAAAATAACTGTTTCTCTGTCATCAATTGGCTTTGCAAAGAGAATATAAAACTTTTAAAAAAATAATGATAAAGAATCGCATTGAACCTTTGAAAAGGATGGTGAATGATGAAAAAATCATGTGATGTCGCGATTTTAATGGGGAGCCAATCGGATTGGCAAACGATGTGCCATAGTGCAGATATTTTGACGAATCTTGGTATTTCTCATAGTTCGCATATTGTCTCAGCACACCGAACTCCTGAACGCCTTTATCAATTTGCAAAAGAAGCAAAAGACGCAGGGTTTAAAGTTTTAATTGCCGGTGCAGGGGGTGCAGCGCATCTTCCTGGTATGCTAGCAGCCCTTACGCCTCTTCCTGTTTTTGGCGTTCCAGTGCATTCTCATTCTCTTTCTGGTCAAGATTCTTTGCTTTCAATTGTGCAAATGCCAGCAGGGATACCCGTTGGCACATTAGCAATTGGCAAAGCAGGCGCAATTAATGCAGCACTTTTAGCCGCAGCCGTTATGGCCATTTATGATCATGATCTCGCCCAGCGATTACAAGATTGGCGTCAACAACAAACAGCCAATGTCGCCAAAACGCCTGTAACGGAGGTTTAAAATGGCACCGTTTTCCAACACCACCCTCTCATCCAACACCACTCTCTCATCCAACACCACCCCCTCATCCAACACGCCCCTCTCATCCAACACGCCCCTCTCATCCAACACCACCCTCTCATCCAACACGCCCCTCTCGTCCAACGCCCCCTCACCTAACATATTACCTCCAGGCAGCGTCATTGGTTTAATCGGGGGCGGACAATTAGCACGGATGCTCGCCATAGCGGCCGCAGAATTAGGGTTTCGAACAGTTATTTTTTGCCCTGAGGCCGATTGCCCAGCCGCTCAAACAGCAAACAGCCATATTGTTGCCTCCTATGACGATACATCAGCTTTAGATCATTTTATTTCTCAGTGTGATGTTGTCAGCTATGAATTTGAAAATCTTTCGCTTCAAACGGTTCAATATGTAGAGAAGAGTAAGCCTGTTTATCCTTCTTCCAAAGCATTAGAGATCACGCAAGATCGACTTTTTGAGAAGCAATTTTTACGTGATCAAGGGATTGGAACCGCCTCATGGTATGCTGTTGACAATTCTTCTTCTCTTCTTTCCGCTCTCGATGCCTTAGGCGAACGTGGTCTTTTAAAGACGCGTCGTTTTGGTTATGATGGGAAAAACCAGATCAAACTTGACCGCCCCAATGAACAAACCCTTGACGAAGCCTTAAGGACTTTTCAGGAGCAGCCTTGTATTTTGGAAGAAATAGTTCCTTTTTTATCAGAAATTTCAGTTCTCTCGGCTCGCACAAAACAAGGGGAACATATTTTTTATGATTGCCCTGAAAACCAACATAAAAACGGAATTCTTCATAAATCCTTTGTTCCATCCCATATTCCACTTGACGTGCAAAAAGCAGCCCAAGAAATCAGCCTAACAGTAATGGATGCCCTCGATTATGTTGGTGTTCTTTGTATTGAACTTTTTGTCTTAACGGATGGTCATCTTTTAGTAAATGAACTCGCGCCGCGTGTCCATAATTCTGGTCATTGGACACAAAAAGCATGCATAACTTCACAATTTGAACAGCATATCCGTGCTATTTGCGGTCTTCCCTTAGGCAGCACATACCGTCATAGCGATTGCCAAATGACAAATCTTCTTGGGAACAATTTAAGCACGTTAAAATATTTTCTCACGCAAGAGCGCACCTCAATCCATTTATATGGCAAAAGCACTGTTCAACCCTACCGCAAAATGGGGCATGTCATCCAATTAATGGGACCAGCGAGCAAATCTTAACGCTCACATATAAAAACGCTTTTTCACCCAAGTGAAGACAGAAAAAGCACCCTCTCCCCTCACACCGATATCCAGCGGCTCAAATCGCGCACACCCCTGACCTTTTAACTTTCCCCTGACATGGGGGCTTCTCCCCCCTTCACACCCTCCTACAAGCCCTGCTCTTTTAAAAACATCACCTCTTCTCGCCCACAAACCGTTTCACATCTCATCCCCCCTCAAAAACAAATCTTCACTCCACACCGATTGACTATCCATGCGGCTCAACAAACGCTCCCCAACCCCTTTCAACCCTTCTTTCCCACCCAAAACTCTGTCCCCCTTTTTTCTCAAAAACATCATCCACTCATCCAACATCACCGCCTCATCCAACATGTTACCTCTAGGCATCATTATTCCCCATGATAGAGGCAGCCCCTTCATTTTCCTTTTAATCCCAATCTTTAGGAAAGAGACTGATCGATTGCGCCCATAGATACCAATCCACGATGCGCTTTTATTGCCTCTAGCCTCTCTTCTTATGTTTATTTTTGCACAAAAGCATTTTCACAAAAGCATGAGTTTTGTTTTCTCATAAAATCGCTGAGAGGTAAAACGTATTACTCTACCCAAACAACTCTCGCAAACGCAGCCCAATATTGATCAGAAGATAGCCCCTCCAGCATAGCAACTTTCCTCTCTCTCTTTTTTCCTTAACGGATAGAGGACCTTCTTCTTTTGTTCATCCGCTCAACATCTTTCTCGAAAAAGTCTCCTCAACGTCCCCCAACGGCTTAAATTTCTTCTTTACAAATCAATTTTTCTTCTCTCACGCTCCCCCTCTTTTCAGCGCATCCATTTTCCTACCTTTTAATCCTGTTAAAACAATGAATTATAAGGCGCATCACCACCGTATAATGCTCATGGGTTTTATGGCATATCTTTATTGCATCCCGCACAGTTCTTTATAAACTCCCTTATCGTAAGCGTACTTTGTTTACGCATACTCTCACCCACAAAAGACTCTCTGTAACTCTCTATCCTGCTCAACAATGACATTCATCAAGACCATCAGACCCGCACACTTCACGAAGTTTCAATTTTTTTCGCGCTCCAAGCTTCTTTCAAGAGCACCTAACAGCACCCTTAATTGACTAAGTATAAATGTTTATTTTATTATCCTAGTAAAGCTAAATTATACTTTTTAATACTATCATTGCCTTTAAAACGCTCATTTAGCGAAAAAATACTTCATTTCTAAAAATAATGAAGCAACTTTAAATGAGGCACAGCCTGTTCCTCCCAAAAAAAACGGAGAGGGGGTCCATTCAGACACATGCTATTCCTCTTTCTTTTAATCTTTCGTAAACCCATTGTTCTCGTAACGAAAGTCTTCGCAATAGGCTTTTTATTAATGACAGGAATTCTTTGTATAGCATGCCTTATGGGAGGAAGAGAGTCACTGCCCCTATCGATCGGGATCCCAATGATCATTGTGTCAGCTCTCTTTGGCATTGGCAACATGTATATAAATTGGTATTATGACATACTTTTATTACGTCTATCGCCAGACAATGTGAACCTTTCACTCTTTCAATAAACATCATCATAGATCACCCTTGGGAAGGTCAAATTTTTCTACAGCATGGATATTAAAAGGAATTCAAACCATCCACATTCAAGAGCCAAAGTGTATTCTCAGTATACTGGCTCTCTCACCGGATGGTTTGAATTCCCCATCCGCTTGACAATATCCAGCAATCCACCCCACGTAGAAATACACGTAGAAATAATTGGGTTGCAAAAAATCATAAGCTATTGACTTCAAAGAGAAATTTATGCAGAATCTTTCACTCTAATAGCACAAATTTAATCCCCCATTAGAAGTTCCAAGCGCGCCACTCCGTTCCTGATCTCCACGTTAAAGATATAATTACAGGACGTGATTACAGCACTAAGCTTATCCATTCCCAAACATCCTCTCAGCCCTCACGTAAAATAAAAAGCCTCAAACAGAAGACACTTGCGTTGCCAATTTACGCACTTGTTTTAACACGCGCTTATTTTAGAGAAACACTTATTTTAAAGAAACACTTGGCCAATGCACATTGCCACCACTTCACAACAGCCCCTCATCATAGAGTATAAAAGCTCTCGATAATAGCTTAAACATTTATAGTGCACCACCCCTTCTTCAAGCTTATGAAGCGTAAACGCCAGCCTCATCACACCGTTTTGCCAGTCCCCAATGTTGCAGCACTCTCTTGCACTTGAAAGCATTTATAAAAGACCGTTTTATTCCTTACTCTTCAAGTGTTTTTACCCATACACCAATCCCGCTTGTGATATGCAGGCAGCAAATGCTATGGTTAAAGATACATAGATTTGTAATGAGAAAACCATAACACTATGCGAGACTCTTAAGTTTGCTATGTCTACTATGAACAGTAGAAATTGATCCTTATCAATTCATCCCTTTTGTCTTCATCATGCAATTTATTTTCTAGGTTTTAAGAGCAAACTTTAAGAATATCCTCACACACTAACAAAAAACACATCATGGTATAAATTTTACATAAGCCTTCTACACCGCCTAAACGATGATATTTTACGGAAAAACAGGTTTCTCTTCTCACAAATGAGAAGCTTTTACTTGTTTCCACTTTTTATTCTTCTTTTTTGCGAGAATATTTTTTACCTTCAAGGCAACCATTAACCCACCATAGGAAATGTATAATACACCCTTGACAAGAATAAGACTTCTTGTTAAATCTTTCTTACTTTTTTTGCAATTTTCACTTATTCGTTGTGCTAATGAAGTGGTTAATGCGTACCTTAAGAGTGCGCTTCTCTTTTTGTGATCACAGTGAAAAAGTGTGTCGTGTGATGTTATGATGCAAGTACGATATCGCAATGCAATGTTCATAGTGTGAGCAGTGTATTGGGGTTGTAATATTGTATTTTCGTGTTTTAATGTTGTATTATAGTATTGTGTTACGTAAACTGTTTAACGGTGAATATGATGAAAATTAAAAATTCGCTTAAAGCACTAAAGGAGCGCCACCGTAACAATCGTTTGGTGCGTCGTAAAGGTCGTATTTATATTCTTAATAAAACGAACCCACGTTTTAGAGCGCGTCAGGGCTAATTCTTTTAGGGTTAATGTTTTTATGCCTACTTTTTGTAGGCTTAAAAATTTTTCTTAAGTTTTTTTGGTTATAAGTCCGTTGGTTACGAGTCCATTGTTTGATAATATTTGGTGATTTATCTTTTGGGGGCTTGTTTTTATGGATTCTTCTATTTTTCTAAAAGCTTTTCGATTTTTTCAGCTGCGTTTTTTCTGTATTTTCCAGCACATTTTTTTTCTTTTTTTTGTTGGCATTTTTTGTTTTGTTCCCTCTAGCTATGGGCAAAATCCTCCTTCGCTTCCTGAAGATCGTCCTTCTCCACAATCGCTTTTACCGTTAGATGATCTTATTCCCAATTCTCCTGCCCCTTCCTCAATGCCCTCTGATTCTGATTTGTCTGCGATTACTCTTGAAGATTTTGACAAAGAGCAGCTTTCCCATGTTGACAGAGTTAAACAACGCAAAGAAGCCAAAATTTTACGTTTACTGAAAGAGTTGAAATATTGTGCTGATGTTTCTCAAGCGAAAAAGATCAGTCAACAACTTCAACTTTTATGGTCGCAATCGGGGAGCGATACAATTGATCTTTTAATGTCATGGGCTGAAAATGCGATCAGTAGCGACGATTATGGACTTGCGCTTGATTATATTGATAATGCTCTTGCACTTTTACCTACTTACGCTGAAGCTTGGGTAAGACGTGCTTGGATTCACATTCAACTAAACGACTTCAAGCTTGCCATGCTTGATCTCAACCATGCTCTTGAACTTGAGCCGCGCAACTATATAGCTTTTTTTGAACTTGGCGTTACCATGGAAGCAACAGAGCGTCCAAAACTTGCTCTTAAAGCTTATGAAGCAGCATTAGAGTATTACCCACAAATGCGCAGGATTCAAAAGCGCGTGCAAGCTCTGTTAGACGAACAAACACCACAAGCTCTTTGAAACCATTCAAGAACGAGACGCTTTACGACATCCTTTCAAACTTAGATAAAACGCAAGCCGGCTTCACATTCCACTCAATAAACTAAAAGCCCCCTGCTTATAACCACGCCATCACCCCCCACCACGCAATTGACAATGTCTTTTTTGAATTTTGACCTGTTTTTTATTGAAGGCAGCTTCCAAACACTTCCAATATACCCTCTACAGAATTTCTTCTCATAGCAAGCAAACGCTTCACACCTGAGTCTTCTTCACACCACCTCTTTTTTTTACATCCCTCCATCATGGATAAAAAATTTGTAAATACGATCCTCAAAAAATATTTTTTGAAAAAAGCTTAAAACATCGCTAAGCACCTTTGATAAACTGTCATCGTCTTTTTTTATTTTTATGAGCTTCAACCATAGCGGAGCACATACCGTATCGGCTCTCCTCCACCCCTCAAAGTTGATAAAACAGCACTGAAATATTCCCTACAAGGAAAAAACTTCAAAGACGCAATGTCAGTTAAACAAACATCCTTGAATAAGAAACTTTTCCCCTTCAAAGCTCCTCCAAGCATTCCCGCGAAACATAAAAATCAAGCGATTGCCAATAAACCGTTCTGCGTCACTCAATCACTCACCCCCACTCATATTTTTTGCTTTTTTTACTTTGAATAAAGCGTTCTATATATCATACAGCCATTTCCAGCAGCCACCAGCAAGATTGTAAAACCATCTTGAAAAAACTTTATGAAAAATAAGAGATTGCGGTTATTTTATCTCTAGCAGAAACTCTGAAATTGTTTTATATTAAGGAGGGTGTTCTGCGCTTCTCGACAGGAAATAACGTATTCCTGAGACCTTAATGATCTCCAAGGGAGCTGTCCCTGATCAAGCCCGTGGGCTTTTTCATATGGCGCCCACCTATTTGTATAGGTTCCCGGGATCAGCTTTTTCCATCGGCTGTTGTGGATCACCCTTTTTTACATCAATAAAATTTTTCCAGATAAAAATTGAGAGCGACCTTTTACATAAGACTAATGACGATACTCTCTTTTCAAAAAATAAAAATTACGAGGGGCTTTATTTTATGAAACAGACAGCACTTACAAAAATAATCCCTCTGTGAATCTGCTTCATCCCTTCGTACACAGCAGCGCAAAAGCGGCTTGTCGCACCAAGATACCCCCTAAAGAGCACACACTTTTTTCATGCTTTTTTTCATGAGCACAGCTCTTATCTTAACAGAGATTTACAAAACGCCAACAATAGATAAAATACCAGCATCTTATAAAACAACTGGCGAGACAATGACACAAAATCCCCTCTGTGAATCTGCTTCATCCCTTCGTACACAGCAGCGCAAAAGCGGTTTATCGCGTCGTGATGCTCTTTTAATAGAAGAGCGCACACTCTTTTCGCAGCGTGCTTGTTGCCACTTTATTGAATACCTTGAAAAAAAGGGGACAGATTTTTCACGCCTCATTTTGGCAGGCTATTGGCCCATTAAATCGGAAATTGACCCGCGTCCTTTACTGGATGCTGTAGCATTACGCGGCGGACGTTTAGCCTTACCAGCAGTACTTGATCCCACCACCATGGTTTTCCGTGCATTTTCGCCCAGCACGATTTTAGAACCCATGCGCTTTGGCACCTTTGGTCCCAGTGCCGACAATGGTGTTGTTGTCCCCAATAATATTATTGTTCCACTTTCTGCGTTTGATCGTCAATGTCACCGTCTTGGCTATGGAGGAGGATATTATGACCGTGCGGTTGAAGCTCTTGAAAAACAAGGGCATCAAATGACATTATGGGGCATAGGATTTTCATGTCAGGAGGTTTCCTCTATTCCCGCAGCAGAACATGATCTACAGGTACAGGGAATTTTTACAGAAAAAGGTTTCTTAAAATGTTAAAATATGATTAAAGTGCCTATGCGTTTTTTATTTTTAGGTGACATTGTTGGTAACACAGGCTGTAAAGCTGTTTTTGAACACCTTCCTCAACTGATTAAGAAGTGGCAGCTTGATTTTGTTGTGGTAAATGGTGAAAATGCCTCTGGTGGTTTTGGTCTCACACAAGAAACGTATCAAGATCTTTTGATAGCCGGTGTTGATGTTGTCACCACGGGCAATCATGCTTTTTCTCACAAAGAAGCATTGCAGTATGCCCATGAGAGCGATCGTTTTTTACGCCCTGCCAATTTTTCGAAAGAAACTCCCGGAAGAGGTGTTGGTATTTTTACGGCAAAAAATGGAGCCCGTGTTCTTGTCGCCAATCTGTTGGGCAGCGTTTTTATGCCGTTCAAAGTAGAAGATCCATTTGAAACAGCGGAAAATATTCTGCTTGCCTGTTCATTGATGGAGCAAGCCGATACGGTTATTTTTGACTTTCACGCAGAAACGACAAGCGAGAAACAATGTTTTGGCCATTTTCTTGATGGTCGTGTGAGTGTTATCGTTGGCACACATACGCATATTCCCACGGCTGACGCGCAGATCTTAGAAGGTGGGAGCGCCTATTTAACAGATGCAGGCATGTGTGGAGATTATAATTCATCTCTTGGAATGGATAAAGAAGAACCCTTACACCGTTTTCTTTATAAGACGAAGCAAGATCGTTTTGAACCGGCGTGTGGTCCCGCCACCCTTTGTGGTTTAGCGGTTGAGATTTCAGATCGCACAGGTTTAGCAGAAAAGGTCTCGGCGGTACGGATTGGTCCTCATTTAAAGCCTGAAGTTCCAGATTTTTGGTAGCTTCTTTTAAGCCGCCCCTTTGATGATTACTCTCCACTGTGCGCCCTTTGGTGATCGCTCTCCACTGTTTCCTTTTGAGAACTCTATTTGGCAAGACGATTTTTCAAACCCTTCCCAAATCCTAAAAACACCCCACCCCCCAATTTGCCTAATACAGCAACTTTTCTAGCACAAATAAGTCACTCTTTTTAAAAAAATAAAAGATAAAGGATAAAATTTTTCGTGATTGTTAAAACGATGAGAAGGAGGTTTTATTTCGACATTTCTGCGGGGGGGGGGGAGGGAGAAATGCTAACCCCCTTCTCTGAAAAAGGGTTTATATAATAATTTATTATTTAGCAAGAGCCTCTTTAATCTTTTTTTAATTCTAACGAAAATTTAATCTTAAAATTGCTTTCTGCTTTTTAGGTTTGAGCTCTCTAAAACTTTTCAGGAGCTGGTATTCCTCTTTACTTCCGATCCTTTCATCATAAGGATACAAGACGTCTTCTTTTGTTGAGAGATCAGCGTAAAAAAAGGAAATGGGAACATCCAGTATATCAGCAATTTCTTGTAAACGCCGCCCCTATACGATTAGAGCCTTTTTCATATTTTTGGATTTGTTGAAAAGTCACACCTAACTGGCTGCCTAATTGCTTTTGCGACATTCCGATCATTGTTCTTTTAAAGCGAATTTTTCTGCCTATCGAAATATCGTTAAAGTGTGGATTTTTAGCTTTCACTTCAAGCTCCCCTGCCGAGAGCGAGCGCCTCTTATGCGTATTCCGGGAGTCAAAAACACTGAATCCGAGTCAGCTTTTTTGCTTTTAGTGCTAGAGCGCACCTGGACATGGCAAAAACTCCCGGAATCTCGCGATACTTATAAAGCAGGCTAATGTCTCAGCTTGAATTCTCAGGCTTTAGGTTCCACCATTCAACCACACTGTACGACGAGAACCTTGGCTCTTGTTCATAAAATAATTTCAGGAGATCAGCAATAAAAATTAAAACAGTGTTTCTTATCTCATGAGACAATCAAACACAAAATTGCTTTCTGCTTTTTAGGTTTGAGCTCTCTAAAACTTTTCAAAAGGACTTGCTCTTCTTTACTTCCGATCCTTTCATCACAAGGATACAAGGCGTTTTCTTTTGTTGAGAGATCAGCGTAAAAAAAGGAAATGGGAACATTGAGAATGTCAGCAATTTCTTGTAAACGCCCCGCCCCTATACGATTAGAGCCTTTTTCATATTTTTGGATTTGTTGAAAAGTCACACCTAACTGGCTGCCTAATTGCTTTTGCGACATCCCCAGCATTGTTCTTTTAAAGCGAATTTTTCTGCCTATCGAAATGTCATTAAAGTGTGGATTTTTAGCTTTCACTTTAAGCTCCCCTGCCGGTTGCGAGCGCCCTCGCATTGGTATTCCGGGAGTCTGAAAGTACTGAGTTCGAATCAGCTTTTTTTGCTTTTAGTGCTAGAGAGCACCTGGACATGGCAAAAACTCCCGGAATTCCGGGATACCTACAAGAGTAGGTTCATTTTATGATCGAACTTTAGGGCTTTCAGACCCTACTGATCGCTGCGTAGACGACCAAAGTCACCCTTTAAGGTATAAAGGAATTGGAGAAGATTAGCAATAAAATTTAAAACAGTCTTTATTTGTATTTTTTATAAGAGGCACCCCACCTCTCTTTTTTGATTAAATTATATACGAACGAAATGAGCGCTATTTACTTAAAAATTATAAGATCATAATCAAGAGAAGCTAGACGTATTAGCTAGACGTAGTAAAAACCTTTCATAGGCATCATTAGCAAACAAGCAAAGAAATATCATGATGATACCACCAATGACCATTGCTGTTTGGTGTTCATAGGGTGCAACTCTCGCTGTGTATCCCCAAAAAAGAAAAAATAGGAATAAAATCAAGCCACCAGCAAAGAAGTTTAAGAAGGCAAAAACTGATTTACGAATAAATAACAGAATAAGGAAGATTGCGTAAAGCAACTTTTTAACTATCACAGCCAATATTCTACGTATTATCTTGAACACCCCACACATTATAATTGATAAGATACTCTTTTTATGTCTTGATTTTTTTGGTGTTTGTCTTCTTAGCAGAAAGATCGTTTATGACTTTCTCCCATTTTCAAGCCACTGTACTATAAAAATGTACTATAAAAATAATTTATCTCTAATTATATCACCCCAAAATACAATAATGCTTTATTCATTTTAACTAAAAAACAAGTGCTTTATTAAGAAGAAAAGCTATTTTCATTAGCAAGAGCTGTTAAATCCTTACGTCTAAAATAGATAGAGCGTCCACAACGGATAGGGAGCTCTCCTTGCACGAGAATAATCTGTTCGTCTTTTCGCATTTCTTGTGTTATTTCATGTGGATATATTAAGGGTCTTTGTCGCAAACTTAAATGCTCTGTTCCTTCTATACCTGATGTTCCCAGAGTTATGCTTGAATCTTTCACTTCAATGGTCATTTGACCACATGCCTTAGATATATTTTCAGCAGTTTTAATATCTTTTATTGCGGCATAGCTTACAAAAGCACAATTTTTAAACCATGTCATAACGCCTAACGAACCGAAATAACGTTCTATTTGCTCTACAGACTCGTAAAAAAGCATGAGAGATATGCCATATTTGCGTCCATAATCACGTGCTTCTTCTAAAATGTTCATATATCTTAAAAGATCAGCATTATCTAAAATAAAGAGCGCTCTTTTTGCATAATTACCATTAGCAGCTTCCATAGCTCTGAGAAAAGAGCCAACAAGGACACGCCCAACACCTGGATAAGATTTTAAAATTTTTGAGGGGATATTTAAAAAAATATCGATATCTCCTTTTGTTATATCATTAGTTTTAAAGTTATAACCACTGATAAGATCTGCATAATTAGAGAGGGAAAGCCATTGTATATCTTTTGCAACAGTAGAATAGACATCTGAGAAAGTTTGTTCAATCATGTTTGTAAACACCCCAAGAGTTTCACGAATAAATTGGGATGGCGATGAAGCCTGTAAGGAACGCAATTTTCCAATCACAGACGGTTCTGGCATTGACATGATCGTATGAAGGGTTTTTAAGTTTTTTTCCTGTAATGTGTATTCATCAGAAAAGACCACATGCGCAAGTATTCCTGTTAACAAATTATGTGCCTGTGATACAAAGAATTGGTCTGTCGAAGTTGATTTGTAGTTTTCAGAAAGAAGGAGTCTAGCAACTTCAACCACACCCGCTTCTCTTTCATAAAGGGGGAGATTTTCATCTAACAGCCAATCTAAAGGATTAAAAGTTTCTGTTGAAGAACTATGGGGGTCAAGAACGTATACTTTTCTTTTAAAATCCTCCCTTGCGTCTTTAACTATTGGAGCGATTTCAGTTGAAGGATCAAAAACGATCAGTGGACCGGAATATTTGAGACAAGTTGGAATAACATTACTGGTTGTTTTATAACCACCAGAACCAGCAAAAAATAACATATGGGTTGAATCAAAATCCAGTTTATATGTCAACAATGGCTGGCGACCACCTTTTCCCCATGTTGTTTTGTCTTTAGGATTAAAAGGGACATCTTTAACAATATCTTTGTCGACTCTATAGCGCTCTCCTATGACGACTTCACCATCACGAGGAAAAATCTTTTCAAGGCGTTTCATACTCATCCATTGAACACCACCAAAGATCGTATTTTTTGAAATTTTCAAAGGTGAAGCTTTAGGTAATGATAGTTTTATCGTGTAACCAAGGATAATAACGCCAATAACAACACCCCCTAAAACCATCCTATCAAAGAAAGGAAAAACATCCGCCCATGTCATATTATCTTGACCTACATAGGGACTTAGTCTGATATATTCATTTGCACTATAATAAGTTGCAAACAAACCAAAGATGATCATGGATGAAATAATGATATTTTTTCTGGTATGCCTTTTTTGTAATAAGATGAATGAAGAACATGAAAGTGCAATAAGGATTAAAATATCCAGTGGCTTTGATCTTACAAACCAATAAGCATCAGGCGTCGTTCCATTTTCTGTAATGTTATTGATGGTTATATTGACCAAAAAAGCTACAATGATTGAAAAGATGAGTGGCAATGCTAAAAATATAATCTGTTTTTTGTCTAATTTATTGACCATTTCCCCCCTGCATACCAGAAAAAGCTTCTCTTCCTATTTTTTTCGAAATTTTTGAATTTTTATCAAGTTTTGAAACGTAAAGCAAACCATCTTAAGATGAAAGACTTATCTGCCTCTCTAAGACGGGCTTTTATAAAAAGCTCCCCTAAACTAATTTTTTCAAGAATTTTTCCAAAGTTTCTTTGATGCTTCACGCGCTATTTAAATTTCTTACTTAACTCTTTTACGACACTGTATACGCTTCTTAACAGAAAAAAAACCAATAACAATACGCATTAGTGTTCACTGAAAAAAAGCGCGGTTTATCATGTTGTGCCGTAAAACATTGTTGTTTAGAGCGGTGATATAAGGCATGTAAAACTTTCCATATTAAGTGTTTTTAGAGTGTGTAATAAATGGGCATGGCTTGCCCCGTAGAGCCTTTTTAAAGTGAACCACATGAGTTGGCTAGGAGTAGGTCACCCCCCCCGCCAACAGAAGCCGGACTGTTTACAGGGCAGCCCTTAAGTCAGGAATATGCATCCTTTAGAGCGTAGAGCGGGAGGAAATCAAACACAAAATTGCTTTCTGCTTTTTAGGTTTGAGCTCTCTAAAACTTTTCAAAAGGATTTGCTCTTCTTTACTTCCGATCCTTTCATCACAAGGATACAAGGCGTTTTCTTTTGTTGAGAGATCAGCGTAAAAAAAGGAAATGGGAACATTGAGAATGTCAGCAATTTCTTGTAAACGCCCCGCCCCTATACGATTAGAGCCTTTTTCATATTTTTGGATTTGTTGAAAAGTCACACCTAACTGGCTGCCTAATTGCTTTTGCGACATTCCGATCATTGTTCTTTTAAAGCGAATTTTTCTGCCTATCGAAATGTCGTTAAAGTGTGGATTTTTAGTTTGCACTTCAAGCTCCCCTGCCGAGAGCGAGCGCCCTCGCATTGGTATTCCGGGAGTTGAAAGAGCTGAAACTTGACTCAGCCTTTTGCTTTTAGTGCTCATCGCACCTGGACATGGCAAAAACTCCCGGAATCCCGGGAAACCCACAAAAGTAGGCTAATCTTATGTACTGAACTTTAGGGGTTTTGAATCCCTCTTGGCCGTTGCGTAGACGACCAAAATTACAGTGTTATTTATAAGGTAATTTCAGGAAATTGGCAATAAAATTTAAAACAGTGTTTGTTTTATGAGCTCCACCCCCGCCTCTCAAATGCTTATGCCCGCTCGTAAAAACTCCAAAACCATGAGATAAAACCCACTTTTATTGAGAGGACTAATAACCCTTTATTTTTGAGATCAAGCCTCCCAAAAGCACACCTAACAACATATCGCCCCCTCCCAAAGCCATTTTTGAGAGACATCTTACAGATTTACACTGTGATGCGTTGGATTTTTGCGCCAAATCGGACTAATTTTTCCTCCAATCTCTCAAATCCACGATCAAGATGATAGACACGATTGACGATTGTTTCTCCCTTTGCTGCCAATGTAACAAGATAAGAGGGCTGCAATCACAAGAGAAACAAAAAGCGCGCAAATCCGTCGCCATGATGAGGCCCCCCTTGCAAATTCTCTGTTTTATGAGATGCGCTACCCTCTAATCCATAGCGCTTTATCGGCGCCCCATTAACAATGCCATCCTCAGCTTTTAAAGAATGAAGATACTTTTTTGTTATGATTGTCTTTTATAGGTTTTCCATATTCGTTTTTTCATCAATTAAAGAGATTACATTGCCCTTTTCATCAGTACCCGTGCCCAAGAGTTATACTAAACTTCCGTGGATTGCGAGATTCTAAAGGATTACACTCCGGATTCTTGTCATGTACTATACACCATTCTATATAAGCAGGGTCATTCTGAAAATCTTCTGAAGCACCATAAAGAACTTTTTTTTCAAGTTGATTTACACCAGACTTTTTCCATGTACCTGCAATGGTTTGAGGCAATTGAGCTTGATAACATCCAATCATAATCAATAAAGCACTCAATAATTTAAAAGTCTGCTTCATTTCATTTTCCTTGAATAATTATAAACACTATAAAATACATAGATTATTTTATTATCATATTTTTATATTAAAAAACAATAAATATTGTGAACGTTTACTATCATTTTGAATTATTTTCTTTGGCAATGATAATACAAATAACACAAATACAAAAGAAACAAAAAGCGCGCAAATCCGTCGCCATGATGAGGCCCCCCTTGCAAATTCTCTGTTCCATGAGATGCGTTGCCCTCTCGCCCATCAAGCTTTCTAGACGCCCTCAAACGATTGAGTTCTTGAACATGCATAAAACGATTTTCGAAAATCGTCTCTGTAATATGCGCGGTTCCCTCAGCCCGTGTTATGAGCGCCATAAACGACATTTAGACAATGATACAAATCTTTTTTTGTTTTATGAGCTCCACCCGCCTCTCAAACACTTATGCCCGCTCGTAAAAACTCCAAAACCATGAGATAAACCCCACGTTTATTGAGAGGATTAACAAACCTTGTTTTCTGAGATTAAGCCCCCCGAAGAGAGAGATTAAAGAATACCCTCAAAGGGAATTACACTGTGATACGTTGGATTTTTGCGCCACAACGGACTAATTTTTCCTCTAATCTCTCAAATCCACGATCAAGATGATAGACACGATTGACGATTGTTTCTCCCTTTGCTGCCAATGCTGCAATCACAAGAGAAACAGAAGCGCGCAAATCCGTCGCCATGACAGGAGCCCCTTGCAAATTCTCTGTTCCATAGACAGTTGCTGTCTGCCCATCAAGCTTTATCGAGGCCCCTAAACGATTGAGTTCTTGAACATGCATAAAACGATTTTCGAAAATCGTCTCTGTAATATGCGAGATTCCTTCAGCCCGTGTCATGAGCGCCATGAATTGCGCTTGGAGATCGGTTGGAAAAGCAGGATAAGGTCCTGTTTTAATATCAACAGGCATAATTTTTGTGTTCTTTGGATTTCGCTTAACATGAATTCCTTGAGGTTCTATTTGAATCTCGAGTCCTGTTTTTTGAAGTACCTTAAGCACTTTTGTAAGATGATTAGGATTTGCATTTTTAAGAAAGACATCGCCTCCTGTCATAGCAACAGCCATTGCATATGTCCCCGCTTCGATTCGATCAGCAATGACGCGTATTTTTGTTCCTTTAAGTTTTTTAACCCCTTCAATTGTAAGCGTTGTTGTTCCTTCACCAGTTATTTGAGCCCCCATAGCATTCAGGGTTCGAATAAGGTTTGCCACTTCTGGTTCACAAGCCGCATTCTCAAGAAAGGTTGTTCCCTCTGCCAGTGTCGCCGCCATAAGCATTACATGGGTTCCACCAACTGTGACTTTAGGGAAACGATAGTGAGCACCTTTTAACCCCCTTGGTGCTTTTGCATGAACATATCCATTTTCGATCGTAATCTGTGCGCCTAAAGTTTTGAGTCCCTCAAGGATAAAATCGACAGGTCTTGTTCCGATAGCACATCCTCCAGGAAGCGACACATAAGCCTCTAAGCATCGTGCAAGGAGAGGTCCGATAACCCAAAAGCTTGCGCGCATTTTTTTCACCAGTTCGTACGGCGCACGTGTTGTCGCTATTTTTTGCGCAGTAAAATGAATTGTTCTTGAATTCACACACTCATCGTTAAACTCTTGTCCATCAACAGCATACCCAACACCATGATTATTGAGAATACGAATAAGCAGTTCGACATCGGCCAGATGAGGGATATTTTCTAAAGTGAGCGTTTCTTCTGTCAAAAGCGCCGCAATCATAAGAGGCAATGCAGCGTTTTTTGCCCCTGATATAGGAATGGTTCCTTTAAGCTTTTTCCCCCCAACAATTTGAATAGAATCCATAGTGTTTTCCCTCTTTTCCTTTGTGCCTGCCCTTCCAAAGGTTTTCCCCCTTCGGGAAGTTATGCTTTATTAATCGTTTTAGAACGCATTCTAAATATGAGAATAAATTATTGAGAAGTTTAGTTGCAAAGCTTCACTAAAAAACATTTTTTTGCATTTTAGGGCTTTTTGCATTTTAGAGCTCTGTTTGCGCTCTTTGTCGGCTTTGCTCTTTTCGACGTTTCAGGTTTTGACGCAATTGTTGCGCCAATCTTTCTTGACGCCGTTTTGCTTTTTCATTTTGATGATTCATTTCATTTTGTTTTTGTTTTTGATGCATTTGTGTCATTGCGCAACCTTTTAAACAGTGTTGAGCTTCTATCCAAGCAACTCATAACCTTAAATATTTAAGCATATAAGAAACATATGTCATGACATAAGATACGTTTTCTTGCAAGAATATACAAATGTTCTCTTGCCTATTTTCTGACAATATGGCACAAGACAGCGCAAAGATTGAAAAGGGGCTGCGGTAGCTCAGTGGTAGAGCACTCCCTTGGTAAGGGAGAGGTCGAGAGTTCAATCCTCTCTCGCAGCACCATTTTATTCTTCTTTTGTTTATTCTTCTCCTACCCCTCTCCTCTTTTCTATAAGCATCAATCACCTCCATTGATCCTCCATCAACGAAAGTATCATGCGCAGCATTCTCTCCCCAGTGAGAAAGGCTCTTGCCTTATTTATTAGTGCCTCCCTAACACTCAACATCTAACACTCAACATAAAAGCAGCTAAAACCCACGCCCCATACGTCTCCTGTCTCACTTCCCCAACACGCCTCCCACAGTTCCTCATGCATAGGCTCTTCATACCTCTCTTTCCCTATACCGACTAAAACAGATAGCCCCCAAAAAACAAAAGCATAACGCGCACCATTGTCACCGCAATAAAGAAGCATTTGCCCTTTCATGAGTAAAATAATATCTCCCCCCCTTAACACTCAACACAAAAGCTCCCAGCCCCCCCTTCTGTCCCAATACGTCTAAACAAACTTTAACGCTCCCACTTCGCCTTCAAACATCTCCTTCCATTTCCCAACAAGTTTTCACATTCACTCCAAATCCCCTGCGCTTCCTGTGCCCCCTACTTGCCGCTCTCCTCAAACACCCCACTTGCTTTTCCCCCTCTGCTCTTTCCTTTTTATAAAACTTTTCCCCTGCTCAATGCTGTACAGATCCCTTTCTTGCCCGCCTCATTCTTGTTTTGCCCACCAGCAGACGCTTTGCATTCGCTCCCCGCTCTCTGTTTTTCCTTTCCTTCAAAGCAATTTCTGTCCTTATACTAAAACCTGTCTCAACACACTTAATTTGCTGTACCATCTTCTCCAAAGCCTCATTAAAACGGCTAATTTCATTTTCAAGCTTGCAAATATACGCTTCATCACGATAAGCACGTTTAATCAAAGGTGGCATATCAGGCCAATAGAGCATTAAATCCACCCATTCGCGTTGAGAAATCCATAACCCTCCTTGACATTGTGCTTTATGTTCTGCTGGAAAAGTCTTTTGCATAAAATGAGGGATCAAAATTTCAGGTTTTTTTGTTTTTATTTCTAATAAGCCATTTTCTCCCACAAAAGCATCGGGAGAAAATCCTTGTCCGCGATCATCTGCCAAAACAAAGCCAATACATTCAGGTTCTGTATGCGTAAGTTTTGCATAGAGTTGTCGTGCGATTGGTTCTAATTCTGTCCCACGTCGCTGAGAAACCGTTGTTCCTTCCTCAACGGTTTTTCCTGTAATTCTTTCTCCCGCCAATTTCATCATCACACTATGATATCGTGAAGTTTTTTGCCCCTGTTTTTTTTGTGCCATAACCATCTCAAACAAAGAAGCCGTAATCAAACCATTGCGTACTTTCTGCCATTCTTCCGTTCCCTGAATACAATCGATAATGATTGGCATAGTATTTCTCCCCTTCATCTTTAAAGTGTTTTTTGCAATATATCCTCTTTGAAACATTCACATTGTTTAAGCCTGTATCCCTCACACGGACTAAAGGCGACAGCATCCTTCAATGCATCCCTCAAGTATTGTGCCCCTGAAAACAAAAAAACTGCTGCCCCCCTCAACATCCCCCCGCAAATTTCTCAATCACCCCAATGAAAAACCCAGCCGACAACTTTTCCCCCTCGCAAACCGCCCGTAATTTCTCATCCACAGACTCTTTTCTTCATGCCCCCCTTTCCCATATCGGCTAAAAATTTTCCCCCAAGCTCCCCCCAAGAAGGAAAACATAACACGCATCATGGTCACCGCAATAAAAAAGCATTTGCCCTTTCATGAGTAAAATAATGCCCCCTTAACACTCAATATAAAAGCTCCCAGAACACACGTGTCCCAATACGTCTAAACAAGCTTTAACGGTCTTAATTCCCCCTTCAAACATCTCCTTCCATTTTCCAACATGCTTTACGTATCACTCCAAGCCACTGATAGTTACCTCTCCCCCCAATTTCCTCAATCCCCCCAATGAACCCAGCCGACAGCTTTTCCCCTCGCAAAGCTCCCGCAGTTTCTCATCCATAGGCTCTTTTCTTCATATCCCCTTTCCCATATCGGCTAAAAATTTTCCCCCAAGCTCCCCCCCCCCAAGAAGGAAAACATAACGCGCATCATGGTCACCGCAATAAAAAAAGCACTTGGGCCCATCATTGCGGCTCCCTTTTTCAATCTAGCTATTGCACGACGGAAAAATCATGGCGGCAATATTCTTCCTCCAATTTTTTTACCATAAACTGAGCCACCTCTTGCGATATGAAAAGAATAGCGTTGTGTTTTTGTGGTTCGAGTCTGATTAAATTTCGCATATTTCCAGCATAATAAAGTGGAACCCCTTGATAAGAAGTCTTGAGATAACTTGGCATGTTTACCACCAATAATCTGTCAAGACATCACATGGGCGTAAACGATGCTGTTTTTCATAAGAGCCATAGAGATTATCTTCATAATCGCAAGCGGCTCTTTCATTTAAACAAACATGATAAGCTTCACTATTCAAAACGAAGGGCTGCAATGGCGTATTTTCTTCATTCATTTCATGATTTTCGACATAAAAGTCAGCGATTTGTTCCGTAACATCTTCAGCATGAGAAGTTGTCAGATCGAGTCGTAAAACTCTATAAACAGTTTCACATTCTTCAATCAGTTCGAGCACTTCTTCGATTTCATCGATTGGTCCTTCATAAGTATTAGGATTTTCCTCTTCGCATAAAACGATAATAATTTCATCCTCTTTAACGAATGGAATATTTTTCATGATTTCCCCCTTTAGATAGTTGATAAAGCATAGCCTTGTCTTGACAAGACTAAATATAGCGTTAGTCTTATATCCTCTATAGGAGAGATGTCAACCATTTTATCCTTCATAAAAGATATATTTTAAATCTCTGCGGGGTTCAAATGACATATGTAAATAAAAATCTATTATTCTTTGTTCCTCTCATGTCCCTTTGTTGTTCTCTATTTGTTCTTACTCGATTGCAATTATAAACACGCTGGAGAGATAAAATGAGTGATATAATATTAATAAAATACTGGAGTCGTCTTGATTCAAAAGCACAGAAGGAACTTATTTTGGAGCTTCGTCAACGGGTCGCCGCAAAAGAGTCAAAATCGCCTGTCTCTCTTGCGGAGAGAGTTTTGAAATAAGCTCTATAAATTCTTTATCTTCAGGGCTAGCCCCTTTACCGTAAAGAATATAATTCATACTGATATTAATTTCGTGACAAATTCGCGAAAGAGATTCGATTGTTGGTTCTTTTCCTTCAGAAAGAATAGAATGAAGGTATCCCGCACCTTTACCAGCAGAGAGGGAGATAGATCTTTTTGACCGCCCACTTTTTTCCAAAGCGATCCTTAATCTTTGACGCCAACCATCGATATTCATAATTTCACCATATAGCGCGTCTTTTACAAAAAACACGTCCTTTTTATAAAATTGGCTTGCATTATCCTCTAAAAAGGATAAAATTAAGGAAACAAATTTTACTTTTTAGGGGGAAAAATTTTTTATTTTTGGATCATAAAAACACTTTAACCACCCCAAAGGATATAAAAGCCACCTCCAAAAGTTGCTGCCCAAAAGCAGATATATTGAAAATGTGTGGTACTCTTTATTTTTTCCATCACCGCAATCTTAAATCGTAAGTTTGCATGCGCTTCAAGCACACCCACTCATTTATAAACGTCGTAAAGAAGCCTCTCGTCATCATCAAACAGAGCCAAACAAAACACAAGCTGAATCCCTATTTGCGCTTTTATCGTCAATAAGAATGTATAAAAAAAAGAAAGTAGACTGCAGTATGAAACACGCTAATCAACAAGAAACTCCTCATTATGAATCGTCCAGGCTTCCGTATGTTTGTTGGTATCAAAATGACTTTCTAGGAGGTGTTCGTGGGATGCGCGCACACGAGATTGGAATCTATACGATTCTTCTCAATGAAATGTATGCACGCGGTCGTCCTCTAGAAATATCGGAAGAACGTTTAGCGCGTCTTTGTGGTTGTGACAAGCGAACTTTTGTTAATGTTTTAGAAATGCTCATCCAAGAGGGTAAGATTTTAAATTTAGCCAATGGATTATGGAACAAGCGTTGCGAAAATGTTTTTCAAGAGCGTGAAAAATTGCTTGAACAAAAATCCTTTGCGGGTCGTTCTTCGGCAAAAAAGCGTAAAAAAATCAATGCTGAGATTCAACAACTGCTTAACGAGAGTACAAAAGATGCTGCACAAAGCTTAGAAGCTCAAAAGACAGAAGAAAAGAAAACACCTCACGGTGTTTTTGAAAAGAAAATTTTGTGTGATGAGATAGAACCTTGTTTTTCCTGCGAAGAAAACTTTGAACAAAGCGATCACCAGTCTCTCTCTTTAGCTCTTGATTCTGCTCTCCCTTCCCCTCCACAAGAAGAAGCGGAGCAAAAAAACGCCTCTCCCCTAAACACTCCACAAGCCGATTTCGCCCCCGCCCCTATTGCGCAAATTGTCATGGGGGAAAAAACAAAATCCGCCACCAATCTCCCACCCAGCAATCTTCCTGTATCCATCCCGCCTTCTTCCAACAAAAAAACCACCGCCTCAGTTGCCAAAGGACACCGTCTTCCTGAACATTGGCAAGCAGACATCAAGGCGGCAGTTTCAGAAGGTTTGAGTGAAAGCCAAGCCTATTGGCAAGAAAAGAAGTTTCGCGACTATTGGCAAGCCAAGAGCGGAAAAGAAGCTCTCAAAGTAGACTGGCAAGCCACATGGCGCAACTGGTTTCGCCGTGAGATCGAACGGCTAGAACAGCAAAAACAGGGAAGCTCCTCATCTTTCATCTCTGAGAACAACGACATGCTTTACCGCAGTTTGATCAACTATAGCGACAATTCTTGACATCACACGAACAACGTATTTTTCAAGCACGCGCGGGGACAAAAAATGTTTCAAAACCATAAAAATAACAACAAAAACAACAATGAAATAAGCTATTCATACAGCAAAACAAGTCAACACCACCCCTACAACTCTCATCACAAAAGTGCTCGCCCTACACACGCCTCATCTCTTGCACGCAAAGGAACACAAACGCTCTCCAGCCTCTGTGTATCCATCCCGCCTTCTTCCAACAAAAAAATCACCGCCTCAGTTGCCAAAGGACACCGTCTTCCATGCACTTGGAAAATAGTTATCAACGCAGCAGTTTCAGAAACTTTCAGCAAAGATCATACCCTTCAAACAACGCTCGTCAGCCTTTCAGCATCCACCCCCTCTTTCTCGAGAAACACCCTTCTTCCAATTACCGCCTTTGCCAAAAGGGGTACCGTCTTCCTGAGCATTAGCAAGCAGACATCAAGGCAGCAGTTTCAGAAGGTTTGAGTGAGAGCCAAGCCCATTGGCAAGAAAAGAGCGACAAAGAAGCTCTCAAAGTAGACTGGCAAGCCCCATAGCACCACGGATTTCACTATCAGATCGAACGGCTAGAACAGCAAAAGAGAGTCCTCATCTCCTAAATCTTGAGAAAAACAGCAATAATATCACGAATGACCATGAGCACAATTTTTGAAATCAAACAAAAACTTATCTCACAAGCAGATAGAATAGTAGAAATGCTTCTTCCCCAAGGGCACAAACGAGGCAACAATTGGATTGTAGGCAACACACGTGGTGAAGCTGGTCAAAGTTTATCAATTTGCTTGAGTGGCAGTAAAGCAGGACTTTGGTATGATTTTGCAGAAGGCACTGGAGGAGATCTTTTAGACCTTTGGTGTGAAGTCAAAGGCATTAGCCTCTCTCAAGCATTAGAAGAAGCACGCGCAACTCTCAATCTGACACGCCCAAAACCCTTTATGGTCCCTCATCGTTCCTATCGCCGTCCACCGGTTCCTAAAGGGCAGACCCCGCAGAATCTCGTAAAAAACTATCTCCACAAAGAACGCCACATTCCTCTAGAGGTTATAAAGCGTTACCGCATAGGAGAAAATGGTGAAAAAATCATTTTCCCCTTTTATAAACCCGATGGCACCCTTGCTCTAGTTAAAGAACGGCTCGCGCAAGCAGGAGCAAAAAGCAAACCAACAGCCTCTCAATGTGAACCGATTTTGTTTGGTTGGCAAGCCCTTTGCTCCCCCCAAAACACCCCCTCAACAAACCCCGCCTCCACACATGCATCCCAAAACACACCCTCAACCAACCACGCCTCCACACAGGCATCCCAAAATACCCCCTCAACCAACCCCGCCTCCACGCACACGGCCCAACAGGCAACCCAGCACGCGCCGTTTCCCACTTTTTCTTCAACAAACCGTACAATTGTTATCACTGAAGGAGAAATTGATGCACTTTCCTTAGCTGCCTATGGATATCCGGCGGTTTCTGTTCCCTTTGGGGGAGGAAGTGGAGGCAAACACAACTGGATTGAAAATGAATTTGATCATTTAGAATCTTTTGAAACGATTTTTTTAGCCACAGATATGGACCAGCCCGGAGAAGAAGCAGCCCGTGAGATTGCCAGCAGGCTTGGACGCCACCGTTGCTACCGTGTACGTTTACCCCGCAAAGATGCTAATGACTGTTTAACCGCAGGGATTAATAGAGCCACCATAAAAGCCGCCTTTTCCTCAGCACAAAGCTTTGCTCCAGAAGGTTTACGGCGCGCCTCAGACTATAAAGATCAAGTAATAGGGCTTTTTTGGCCAGAGCCTGAAAAACATCTTGGTTATACGGTTCCCTATCCTAAACTGAAGGACAAATTGCATTTCCGCCCAGCAGAATTAACGCTTTGGAGTGGTGCCAGTGGTGCAGGAAAAAGCCAATTGTTATCAGACTGTATTCCCCATTGGATTGCGCAAAAAAGTCGCCTTTGCTTAGCCTCTCTAGAAATGAAAGGAGAACAATCTTTACGGCGCTTAACCAAACAAACAGGCGGCTTAGAAAAGCCTACAAAAGAGACGATTGAACGGATTCTTCATTTTTTAGACGATGGGCTTATTCTTTATGAACATGTTGGCAAATCAAGCGTTGACACCTTGCTTGATGTCTTTGACTATTGTCGTGCGCGCTATGGCTGCGATCAATTTATCATCGACAGTCTCATGCGGCTTGGCATTGCCTCTGATGATTATGCAAGACAAGAACAAGCCGTTTACAAAATGGTTGATTGGGCTGTTTTAAACAGTGTACACATTCATCTTGTAGCCCATGCCCGCAAAGGCGGTCTGGATAAAGATATCCCCAGCACAGAAGACATTAAAGGTGCCTCAGAAATTGGCGCCAATGCCTTTAATATCATCACCATTTGGCGCAATCGATCGTTAGAAGACAAAATCTTTGCCGCCTCTCTAGCACAAGAAAAAGCAGATTTAGCCAAACGCCCTGGCGTCATTATGAATATTGCCAAACAACGTTCTGGTGATTTTGAAGGCAAAATAGGGCTTTGGTTTGATCCTCAAACCTACCGCTATCGCTGTTCTTTTGAACAAACATTCCCTCGACGTTATCTGTAATGCTCCATAAACCCCACTCTCTTTAAAAACGCCTCCGCCTTCACACGCGCACGCCTTGCTCCCACAGAAACAACAGGAAGGATAAATCCACAAATGATAAAAAACACCCAATCCTTCGAGAACCAAAGCCAGCCCAACCCCATATTCTCTGCTCCCAAACGCAAACAAAAAAAGATCGCTCCAACAACGGCGCAAAACACCAGCCCCTTCAATAGCCACAAACAACGCGTCAGCACCCCATCTTGCCGCCCCCTCATATGCAAAATCAAGAACCACTCCAACACTACAGCAAACACGATCCCTATCAAGGACAGGAGTCCCCACGGTATATCCATACTCTCCATCCCCTAAAAGAGCCAAAAAAAAGACGACTCCTAAAATACAGTAAAACAGCACTTCCTTCAAAAAGAGGGAAATACCACAAATACAATAAAACGCCGCCCGCCACCACGGAATATCGAAGCGCTTGGAAACTTTATAAGTACCAATAACGACAACAATAAAAAGGTAGGAAAACACCAACAACAGCAAAAAAAACAAATCGTTCGACATCAATATCCAAAATAACTCACAGCAAGCACATTAAAGGTCACACCCATGGAGAAAAAAACACCACCTACCTCAAGAACCAAGCCCCTAGAACACGCGCACGCCTTACACCCTGATAAATCAAAGGAGAAAGAAATCCAAAAATGAATAAAAACACCCAATCCTTCGAGAACCAAAGCCAGCTCAACCCTAGATTCTCTGCTCCTTCACGAGTAAAAAAAAGGATTAGTGCCAAAATGCAGCAAAACAGCACAAAATTCAAAGAACGCAACAACCTCTGTAACACCGTATCACTTTGCTCGCGTATAAAGAACCCCAAGAGCACTTTCAACAATACAGTCAAGAGCAATCCCTTTAAGAATACCGCCCTTACGCTATCCATATCCCTGACGCCCACAGCAGCAAACCACAGGATAAAGCCCATCATGCAACAAAACATGACCGCCTTTAAGAACACTTGCCCCGCCACAGGCATACTCTTGACGCCCAGATGCACCAAACCAAGGACAGTTGCAAAAATGCAAGAAAACACCGCCCCCTTCAAAAACAGCTCCCCACCAACAGCGCGCCTGCCCACGCCCACATAAATAAAACCAAGGTAGGTGGCAACAATGCCATAAAGCACCACCCACCTCCAAAACATCCACCCTGTAACAGAGCGACGCTTTGCTCCCTCATAAATAAAAATCAAGGCCAGAGCAAAAAAGCAGAAAAAACCCAACAACAGCCAAAACATCACATCGTTCGACATCAAATACCCCTCACAGCAATAACATCAAAGATCACGCCCGTAGGGAAGAGAAACGCTCATTCTTTTTAAGCCCCCCAACAGTACACGCATACACCGTACCCCCTCCAGAGCAAAAAAAGGAACAAGTCCAATAGTGCCCGCAAACACCCCATTGTTCGAGATCACAAACCAGCGAACCCCCATATGCTTGGCGCCATTATACGCCAATCCAACAACAGCTCCAACAACGCAGGAAAACACCGCTAACTTCAAAAAAGACACCCCACGCGATATCCATTTACCCCGCACCCTCATAAGCAAAACCAAGGACAGCCCCAGCAATGCAACAAACACCGCTCCGATCACTAAAAATTCCCACGATATATCAAAACGCTTCGCTCCCTTATAAGCAAAGCCAAGAACCACTACAGCAATGGTGCAAAACACCACAGCCTTGAAAAACACGCCCCACGATACAGTTCTACTGTTTGCTCCCACAACAATAAAACAAAAGGTCGCTCCAGCAATGCAAGAAAGTTCCACCCCCTGCCAAAACACCTCCCACGTAATAACCGGTCGCCCCGCATCCTCATAAGCAAAACCAAGGACCAAGCCAATAACGCAGAAAAACGCCAGCCCCTTCAAAAACATGTCCCGCGCAACCACCATACGCCCCGCTCCTTTATTAAGTAAAAATCAGAGACCATGCCCAAAATGCAGCAAAAGATCAATCCCTTTCAAAGAATGAAAGCCTAAACCCAAAACGCCTTGCCCCACGATAAATAAGCCCAAGGACAAGACCAAAGACAACGCCAAAAAGAATGTTAAACACCCACCTGTTTGAGAACCACACCCAAGTCAAACCAAAATGCTCAGCTTGCGCATAAATAAAATCAATGACAGCAGCAAAAATGAAGCTCAACAACAACATCTTGAAGAACAAACCCTGATTTACACCACGCCGCTGCATTACTTCATAACCCAACATAAGGAAAATGCCAGGAGTGCCATAAAATACCACAGCCCGTAAAAATACGCCCCACGTCATCCCCAACGCCTTCATTTCCATATAAACAGACACAAAGACAACAACCACAATGCAGAAAAATACTAGTCTTTTCAAAGACAAAGCACCGCGCAACATCATTCCACTCCCCCATCAAGCCATTCAAGGAAAATCCACCATGCAACAAAACACCCCTCTTTTCAAGAGTCAAATCCATGGGGCTCCCCCACACAAACGCAACAGTCCAAGTCACCCCCAAGAGCGCACAAACCCTCACGCACACTCCAACACATGTCTTCCTCTAATCCCCCTGTTTTGCCTAGAGCAAGCAACATTTTTTAAAAACGAGAAGCAAACGATAATTTTTAAGGAGATGATATGACCCATCAAGAGAGAAAAAATACGCAAACCTGCCCGCTTGACCATCAAGATAAAGGAAGGCACATTGGTCATTTAAAGGCGCAAGAAATCCCTGTTGAAACGAGCAATCCTTATTTTCAATCCAATCATCCAGAAAACTCCAGCAATCCGCGTACCATCAATGCCATTGCCAATGCACAAAGCCATCCCATTGCACTTTTATATGCCAAAGGACATCTCAGCAAAGCCCAATATAAAGCGGCAGAACGTTTTTATTTTTACTGGCGTCAAAGTCAAGCCGATCTCCACATGAGCCTTGACTACACCCGTGAAAAGGTTTCCTGTAGCCAAGGGTACACACACCCCATTGAACGTCAAATAGAAGCATCCAATCATTTAAAAACAATCAAAGTTCAACTGGGTATTCTTGGCTATTCACTGCTTGAACGCGTTATCGGCTATGGACAAGCAATCAAAGAATTAAGTTCTTCAAAACGCAAACAAAATTCCCTTGCCGATCATTTACGAGATTGTTTAGACTTGTTAGCATTTCATTGGGGATATGCAAACCATAAACATTCTGAATAATCTCCCTCCTCGCCATTCTAAGCTACCTCCCATGTTGCTGCCCCCTCTAAAGCCCCCCAGACGGGCTCAACCATCCAGAAGCTCCCCCCCACCTCTTCCATCCCCTCACCCCCCCACACACCCAAAAGGACAATACTTCACTCCACACCCACTCAAAATACACTCCGCACCCTTAAAAACAAAAATCCTTCCCCCACACCAGTCCTGTAATCATGGGGTGCTTTTACGTTTATTCGTTTTTTATTGAAGAATACGTTTTGTTTAAGATGCTTGCATGCATCATAACAGCTTTAAATACAGTTTAATTGTTTAATTAATATCGAGTCTCAAAATAAATATTCAATTGAAAAAAGTATTCATTAATTTTTAATGCAAAATGACATAATCTTCTTTTTTGTAAAAAGTATTTTTTATATTGATATCTTTTCAATTCTCTGCTAATCATAGCATAATAGTTTTGTAAGTATGAATTTGCGGATTGAATACAGTCTTTTGAGTTCATTTTTTTAACATGTCCTACTAGCCAATGTTAAAATTCTCCTGCTTTTAGTCCTCTGATTACAACAGGGGACTTTTTTTACGACTGTACTTTTTTATAACTGTGTTGTCTTAAATCACTCTCTTATGAGCTTTGTTATATTCCTCCATAAAATCTCCCCGCAAAATGGATCATTCTTTTGTCAAATTGGCTTGCGTTCCATCCTCAAAGGACAAAGCTTTTTAACCCAATCTGATCTACAAACAGCTTGGATAGACTTCACTCTTGATTTTCCATTCAGGATTTTCAGCTAAACTCAAGGTGCGACAAAACAAGCTCTGCCCTAAAAATCCACCGCACCCTTAAAAAAACACTTCAATATATCCAAGGCGGCTGGCTCTCATATCACCAAACCGCAAATGACAGTGTTTTACGACATAACAGAATGACTTATATTTAATGACTTTCTTTATCCTGTACCCCACCAAAAGGTTGATGTATCACGACACCATATTGATTTATAATTATAATCACCCGTTCTTCATATTAAAATAAGAGACCCGAATATCATAGGGGTTCTCTCATTTTAAATTTATTTCAGGTTGCAAGAATCAACGCCATGTCTTTTGCACATTACCAACATGAGAGACATATGAAATAAAACACTTCAAAGATAAAGAATCAAAATGCCTCTTATAAACACGCTCAAGCACTAAAGGCTGTCATCACATTAGACGCTAGAATAGTATGATAGTGCTGGCTTTCCCCTTATGAGATTTTAAAGAAGGGCTTCTCCACTTCACGAGAGATTTCCCCATTATCCCATTTACCAACATCCCCATTCACCAACATTATTGTGAGATAAGACAACATGATGTTTTTTAAATAAGGACGTAAATGTGCAACACAAATATGTTCTGTTTAGAACATTCTGTTTTACGTAAGGCGCGTAAAACCCCATTAAAAAACTGGTATCCCCACGAGAAAAAATCTAAAGCGTGAGGATAAAAACATAAAGCAAGCGTGATTCCATTCAGCTATTGCTCTTTAACCGTCAAACCGCATAAAACATAGATCCGGAAAGACGGAGGGAAGCTTTATCCATAGCACTTCATATTCTTCTCAAATATGTTGATCTTCCTGCTTTAAAAGATAAACTAAAAATATATACAACATCTCTCCTAACACCCCCCTCTTTCTAGCATCCCTCAAGAATCAAACGTTATACAGCTCATTTTGTCATATTATAAAGCACTGTTATTTTAAGGCGGTGTTGAAACAGTTAAAATAATTAAAGTGTTTAGCCAACGCCATTAGCGAAGCAAAAAAACAAACTGTTGAAAAGCAGTGTAAATCTTGTGTAAACATAAAAAAAACAAGAAAAAGGCACAAAAATATCTTAATTATTATAAAAATACTCAGCGTCTTTTACGATTGTATTGACGAACAACCCTGATCACATAATCATCTTAAATGTTGAGAATAAAGAATGAATAGCCCTAACAAATACAGCAACCTATCAATAAAAATATAAAAACAAATCTTTTGGCTATCCCTGTTTTTTACGGAATAGGCCTTTCCCTTTGGATACTGCTCACTCTCATGAAGCAGCATCCAAACTGTAGAGGATGCACTCCGCCTTCAAAAGAGTGCATCCTTCCCCTCAACGGATACTGCTCAACCCTGATAAAGCAGTATCCAAACTGTAGAGGATGCACTCCAGCCCTCAAAA
>NZ_JBHIMP010000073.1:0-1460 GCF_042194175.1 Bartonella sp. MR168JLCBS
CGATTGCGGTCAATTGTGAAGCCATTGTTGGAAGTGCTTGCTGGTATTCCAACCATTGTTTATGGTTTTTTTGCTTTGAAGGTTGTAGGACCATTTTTACATGATTTGTCTGTTTCTCTCTCTGGTGGTGTTGGTTTTATTATGGCCCAAAGCATTTTGACAGCTGGATGTGTGATGGGGATTATGTTGATTCCTTTTGTTTCCTCCTTGTCGGATGATGTTATTACAGCTGTCCCCCGTTTTTTGCGCGAAGGATCTTATGGTCTAGGAGCAACACAATCTGAAACGATTAAAAAAGTTATTATACCGGCAGCGCTCCCAGGAATTATAGGAGCGATTTTATTGACAGCATCACGCGCAATTGGAGAAACAATGATTGTGGTTTTGGCAGCAGGTGTTGCAGCAAATTTAACGCTTAATCCATTTGAAGCAATGACCACGATGACGGTGAAGATTGTTAATCAATTAACAGGTGATTTTGAATTTAATTCTCCACAAACTCTTGTCGCTTTTGCTTTAGGGACGACGCTTTTTATTGTGACCCTTTTGTTGAATATTCTTTCTCTTTACATTATGCGTAAATATCGGGAACAATATGAATGAGTGAGGCTTTTTTTTTGCATCGGCGTAATATTGGCATCAAACGTCGATATTGGGCTGAACGTCGTTTCCGGGCGTACGGTTTGATTGCCATTTTTATTGGTTTGTTTTTTTTGTTCGCTCTTTTATGGTCGATCATGAGTCAGGGGTATGCAGCTTTTTTTCAAAGCGAGATGACTCTGTCGATTTACTTGGATGAAAAGGTCATTGATCCAAATGGTCAGCGTGAAACAAATCCACAGGTGCTTGTAACAGCAAATTATCTTCTTGTACAAAATGCTTTGGCGACAAAGCTTGGTATAGATCAAAATAATCGAGTAGCTTTGCGGGATGTTAACCGTATGTTTTCAAACAGCGTACGTGTTCAACTACGTGAAATGGTGACAAAGAATCCAAAGCTGATTGGAAAAACGCGAAAAATCAAGGTCTTAGCAGCAGCAAATATTGATGCTGCTTATAAAGGACAGATTGATTTGCATGTAGCAGAAAAAAACCGCAAAGTTTCTAATCGCCAAGTAGAATGGATGAGACGCTTAGCGTATGATGGTACGCTTTATAAAACATTCAATTTTGGTTTTTTTACCTTTGGTGCTTCAAGTCGCCCTGAGACTGCAGGGTTAGGGGTTGCGATAATCGGTTCTTTTTACATGATAGCTATAGTTTTAGTGATTTCGCTACCAATAGGGATAGCGACAGCTCTTTATCTTGAAGAGTATGCACGCAAAAATAAATTTACGGATTTTATTGAAGTTAATATCAATAATCTTGCGGCTGTTCCTTCGATTGTTTTTGGTCTTTTAGGACTTGCAGTTTTTGTTAATTTTTTTGGGTTACCGCGTTCAGCGTCTTTTGTTGGTGGA
>NZ_JBHIMP010000074.1:0-1453 GCF_042194175.1 Bartonella sp. MR168JLCBS
TTTTTCCAGCTGTTTAATGAAGCTAAGGAAGCAATTAATCAGGTGACTGGTTTATCCCCCGAATTCATTGGCACAAGGGAAGTGACACAAGCGGGTATTTTGGAGGCACAACGACGCCAATCCAGTTTAAATCTGCTTGCTTGTCTGTTTGATGGCTTACGTTTGTATCGCAAGCGGCAAGGTAAGATTATTTTACACCTTATACAGAATTATTTGTCTGATGGTCGTTTGGTACGGATATCTGGTGAGGAGAATGCGCAATATATTCCATTGACGCGTGAAGAAGTAACGAGTGTTGAGTATGACATTGTTGTTGATGATGCGCCAACCAGCCCGAATGAGAAAGAGCGCACCTTCGGTATCATCACACAGCTTCTTCCATTGCTCCAAAATGCCATTACACCGGATATTATGCTTGATCTACTTCGTTATTCTCCATTGCCGGCGTCATTGCTTAATCGTGTCAGTGAGAAGTTCCAACAGCAACAAATGGCACAACAACAGCAGATGGACCCCGAGCAGGAAATGAAGTTGCAGGAAAAGCAACAAGACTTAGAGACGAAAGCACAGATGCATCAGATGGATTTGCAACAAAAGCAGATTGATCTGTTTATGCGTCAAAAGAAAGCGGAATTAGAAGCAGAAATGATGCAACAGCGCCATGACATTGAACGGCAGAAGCTTCTCAATACTCAGGCACACAATCAGATCATGCGAGAGCGAATAGCATTACACAGAGGTATGCATAGTTAAGAGAGGTGAAAGAATGAATGCAGAAATGAATGAAGGTATGAATGAAGATTACAGAGTTGGAGCACCGGTCTTTGATGATGAGAGCTCTTTTGATGCTGGCACTTATGATGGTGAAACGATTGATAATGATGACATTACGTCTCCAGAGCCGGTTTTAGAGACCGTTGAAAAGCCTTCAGAGATTGTTCCTAGTATAGAACAGCAGCGTATGGAGCAACAAGCCAAACAAGCTCGTGAAGCGCTTGTCAAGCTTTATGAACCCCAATCCCAGACGCCAATGGTTGAAGGTGAAAATGCACCCCCAGACCCTACACAAGACATTATTGGTTATATGGGTTGGATAGGAAAAAAGATTCGAGAGCAGGATGCGTATATTAGGGAACAGAAAGAAGCGCTAAGACAAGCTGAGGAACAGCAGCAGCATGATATACGTCTTGGTCAGTTTTTCAACAATTCTGTTAAGTCGTTTCAAAATAAATCCAGTGATTTTGGTGATGCGGCAAATTTTCTTTATGAGAAGCGTGCGAAGGAATTGAGTTCTTGGTCGTCACTTTATCCTGAGTATGCAGATCCAAACACAATTTCTGAGATCATAAGGAATGAATTGCGTACGATTGTAGCGACTTGTGCACAAAGAGATCTCAATCCGGCAGAAGAGATTTATAGAATAGCGCAAAATCTTGGCTATCAGAACCAAGCA
>NZ_JBHIMP010000075.1:0-413 GCF_042194175.1 Bartonella sp. MR168JLCBS
GCAACACCATCGCCAGCAAAAGCTGCAAGAACCCCCTGGGAAAGAGCTTCATAACCGAGCTTTTGACCGCGTTTATAAAAATAATTGGAGAGGGTGCCAGGTAGGGAAAAAAGGACAGACAAAAGCCACCATAAAAACACCAAAATTCCAAGAAATAAAATGAGCACACTTAAGAGCGTCAACAGTGAAATAGAAAATCGAAAGTGCAAAAACGTTATGATCAAAACATCATTGTGATTAGCAACCCACCCAAAAGCCAAGCCTAACATACATACACCAAAAGTGTAAATCAAAACACGTGTCATTTTGAGCCTATTTACATTTTTGTTGCCTTAAGAGATTTTTGTTGCGTAGATAGCAGTAATTGCTGAAGAAGATGATGAACAGCAATGTGTCTTTCAAGTTGGCGAACA
>NZ_JBHIMP010000075.1:423-725 GCF_042194175.1 Bartonella sp. MR168JLCBS
TTGGGGCAATGTTTCCCATTCGCTCAAAGCCTTTTTATAATCACCTATTTGAATAGCAACTTCCATCCGTGCTGCAATCGCTCCTAGCGTCATACCTTTAACATCTCCAATCGGTCGCGAAATAACCAAACCTTTTATCCATGCAAAAATCCGTTCAAAAAAACTAGCATCTGGCGCAACAACCTTTTGCGTAGCAACGATTGCATCGGCAACATTGGCAAAATTAGCTGAAAGCTGCGCTGGACTTGGAAGACCTATAGTGGCTGTTTTTTGCAACAGATCAAGTCCATCGATGGAAGGCG
>NZ_JBHIMP010000075.1:759-1437 GCF_042194175.1 Bartonella sp. MR168JLCBS
TTTTAATTCGTTGCTATAAGATCCACCGCGCTCTACAGCATTTTTCAAAGAACTGATAGCAATAAACAGCGCAGTATTCATGTTGTCTTTATCATCACTTTTAGCAGTAATCTTTTTCTCTATGGTCTCTAATTGTTGTTTTAACGCAGCAAGACTGTTTGCGTTGCTCTGTCCAGCGGACAAAGCCTTTTCCACATCTTTTGGAACTTCAACTAAAGTTTGTATAGACTCTTCAAGATCACTTACCTTTTCCTCTAAAGCTGCAAAGGCTTTTCTACTGTCTTCTTTCGGTGCTTGATCATCTTGAACAGTTTTAACCTTTTGTGATGAAAAAGAAGAAAGCTCTGTTTTCAACCTATTCATTTCTTGAAGCACATGCCTCAATTGCCGCATTGTTTCTTCACTTTGGTTTTTTGTGGTTTCAGCAATCTGTAACGCTTTCTCCTCTCCAGCATGATTATCCATAAAAGCAGAAGGAAGCAAACCCGCCCATTGAAGTCCCATCAAAAGACCCAAAGCGATAAGACCACCAAAAATTCCTGAAATTGGCAAGAAAAGCCAAGTCATGCCCGATATGTGTTTACTCTGTGTACTTTGCTTGCTCTGTTTCTCTATTACTTCCAATTCTACAGAGTTTTGTGTTTTTTGCTCTGAATTATGGTTTGCAACTTCATGTTC
>NZ_JBHIMP010000076.1:0-279 GCF_042194175.1 Bartonella sp. MR168JLCBS
TCTGCTTTTGGGAGCAGAACCAGGATGCCTGAAGGGGATCACTTTGTTCAGCATGTTTTTATATCCCTTTTAGAGGAAAATTTTTCATCTTTTAAACAGGTGACACCTGCAAAAAACAACATCATAATACCATAATACAGCTTATCTTTTCAAATGAAAATTCAATAAGAACCTGAAAATACAATATGAATGACAAAATAGTCCGTTTCTGTTGATTTCTTCTTGTCTCAGTCTTTATTCTTTTAAATCTATCCTTTATAGAGGATAATCTTTAAACTT
>NZ_JBHIMP010000076.1:320-1434 GCF_042194175.1 Bartonella sp. MR168JLCBS
GTTCTGTTACAAGACTTGATGGGTCTTTGTTAGGATATTGTTATGAAGCCTAGGGATATCAATGATCATGATCTCATCTTAAAAGGCTGTTTTTCTTATAGGCCACTATTCTTTTATAAACCCATGTTAAGCCATGTTTGAGAGATGTTACACCTTTTAATATAAATCTTCATAGCTTTTTAAAAGAGGGGGGAAAATTTTTATTAAAGCTGTTACATGCATTAAAAATGCATGAATCCATCAAATTGCCTACGCATGTGCGTTGCGTATTTTGACCAATCGAAGGCATGGAAAGCCTATCGGCTGTTTTCGTAAGGCTCTTTGGTTTGTAATCCAATGGACAGTTTTACATTGGTGTGTAAGCTTTTCCTTACATTTTGATAGAATAGGTGGAAATCAGTGATCAGTGACGGGGCTCTCTGCAGAGAAAACGCTGATGGCCAGTTCTATAAAATATGAAATGCTGTAAAACATTTAAGAAGCGGCGGAGTTAGCATGACAACAGGCAAACTACAATCACACCAATCTTTTCAAACGCAGGGCTATACGTCTCTTTTTTAAATCAAGATTTTGTTCATGGAAGTGGAGAGATTAGACCTTCAGAGTCAAAGATCCGGGTTTGTGCAATAAACAAAGAGTTTATCATAGAAAGCTAGTCGATAAGAAAAAACAAAAATGAAGGGAATAAGGATTCATTGTGTCTGATGGAAAAGCAAAATTTAAAGCCGGTGAGAGAAAGCGCTGTCCCAATCTTGTCACCATCAAAGATAGTCAACCAACAGTCTCTCAATATACAAATTGATTATTTAAAGTACCCCCATTGTTGAGGAAAACGAAGGGATTCTTCATACGATATCAAAAGCCTCGCAAAAATTCTAGAAAAATGAAGAACAACAGCAAGCTTTTAAATAGAGAGCAGACTAAAAACGACATGAAGCGAGGTATGTGAGAGAACAATTGATGTCAAATTTACTGTTCTCTGGTCTTTAAGGAAAAGATTGTTGCTTTGTCTCAGAGGAAAAAGAGGCATTATGCAGCCAAAAGATATAACAGAGATCAAAAGAATATATTCTTTGATAAAATATATTTGTTGCTAAAAAGAAAAGCGAAATAA
>NZ_JBHIMP010000077.1:0-270 GCF_042194175.1 Bartonella sp. MR168JLCBS
ATAAGCCCATACGATCACTTTGCAAAAAAATATGAGGTGTTTTAGCCCATTCACTTAAGGCAGAAGAGAGTGTCACTAAATGGCCAGCAAGATTTCCTGAATCAACTGTTGACACATAAGTTGGCAAAAGAGGTTTGAGTGTATCCGTTTCGTACCAATTATAGAGGTGACCACGGAACTTTTCCATTTTTGCAAGAGAGTTTAATGTACATTCAACACGCGTAATAGCTTCTTCAAAACTAATCCAGCCAAAATCACGTGCAGCAATAA
>NZ_JBHIMP010000077.1:319-1430 GCF_042194175.1 Bartonella sp. MR168JLCBS
AAGAGGTTTGGGATCTTCTTGGAAATTATCTGGCGGCAAATGATTGTTTTGCGCATTAACAAAGGTTGCATAATAAAGCCATGTCTGTCGTGCAATACATCTTAATGTTTTTTTATCCTCTGAAGATATATGAAGGGTATCTTGAAATTCTGAAGGTTGACTGACTATCCACGCGATTAAAGGTGAAAAAAACCATGCTAGTCCAAAAGGCAAAGCAACAAAGCTTGTGAGAGTATGAGAAAAAAGAGGTGGTGCTATGGCAATCATACCGATAAGTGATGCTGGCCACATTGTGAGGACATAGAAACCTAAACTGTTTGGAATCGATTTTGTTGCGGCTGAGGTTTTCCACTCAAGGAGATGCTGTTTTGAAATCTTCATTCGATAGAGTGTGCGGATAATTCCATCAGTTATAAAATAAGCTGAATGGGCAATAAACGTGGTTTTAAGAAATATATTTGCTAACATGAGGGTAGTTTTATTCAAAATTGATCGGAATTCTCCCCGCAGAGAATAATCAATATTGAATAGAATAAGCGTTTGTAATACACTTAAAACTGGTGAGACGAAGAGACTAAACAGCAAAAATATTTGCCAAATGGTTGCTATCTTTAAAGGTAAAAGAGACCATCCTGCGGCTGTTGCAATCAACCACATAAGGGGTGTGAGGGAACGGCGGAGATTGTTTTGCATTTGCCAACGTGTAATAGGGCTGATGTTGTGGGGAGGACATAGGTAAGGAAGGGGTTGCCAATCACCGCGAATCCAACGGTGGTAACGGGTGACATCAACATTATAGGCTGTTGGATAATCCTCAATGACTTCTACATCACTTACCAATGCAGTACGTGCATATCCTCCTTCCAAGAGATCATGACTGAGAACAGTATTTTCTTTAATTTTGTTATCAAGTGCTTTTTCAAAGGCATCAATATTATAAAGACCCTTGCCGATAAAAGTTCCTTCTCCCAAAAGATCTTGATAAGTATCAGAAACAGAAAAGACATAAGGATCAATGCCACGATTGGTAGAAAATACTCGTTGCAGAATTGATGTTTCTTTTCCTGTTGTAAGAGAAGGTGTAATACGGGGTTGCAAAATGCTGTAGCCC
>NZ_JBHIMP010000078.1:0-282 GCF_042194175.1 Bartonella sp. MR168JLCBS
TCAAAGAAAAAGTCGACCCGTATTTACGTCCGCTTTATGACGCTCTTTATGATATGATGCCCGTCGAAAAAGTAGAACGTATTTTAGCTTCTGGTGTCATAGAAATTGCTCCTCTTGCTTTCATGCGTGGACGAACACTTTCTCATGCAGCTATCATTCTTGATGAGGCGCAAAATACCACGTCCATGCAAATGAAAATGTTTCTTACACGTCTTGGAGAAGGCGCACGCATGATCGTTACCGGTGATGTAAGCCAAATTGATTTGCCTGCAGGACAAAAAT
>NZ_JBHIMP010000078.1:434-1423 GCF_042194175.1 Bartonella sp. MR168JLCBS
ACTCTCATGCTCTTCGTCAAAAAAGTGAATTTGATTCATCATGATTACTATTGATATAACTGTTGAGAGTGCTAGGTGGAATAATGAGAAAATGCTTTATGATATCACCGAAAAAGCATTAAAAACGACAATGCACCATCTTTCATTGGAAAATGTTGTAAGCGAAATCAGCCTGCTTTTTACAGATGACAAACATATGGCACAGATCAATGCACAATGGCGCAATAAAAACAAATCCACCAATGTGTTATCCTTTCCTGCTTTGCCCCTTAACGCTGGAGATCCACCTGGACTCATGCTTGGTGATATCATTATTGCGCAAGAAACTGTCGTTCTTGAAGCAAAGAAAGAAGGAAAATCTTTTCAGGACCATTTAACGCATATGATTGTCCATGGTATCCTCCATCTGCTTGGCTATAACCATGAAACAAATGATGAAGCGTGTCAAATGGAAGAGCTCGAAATAGAAATTCTGCTAAAGCTTTCCAGAAATGATCCCTATGCTGAATTATCTTAAAATGATAAAAATTAACTTTTTAAATCAATATCACAATCATACAATTTAAAACACCTTATCTCTCTTATAAAAAGAAAGTTTAAAAGATCTCAAAACCATGGAAAATAAAGTGAATGCACAAAATAATAATCAAACGCCTTCTCATACTGAAGAACATTCGCCTCAACAAGCAAATCATACAGAAAAACACTCTCTGATAAATCATTTGTTTTCGTTTTTACGTGGCCGCAATTCTACATCACTGCGTGATAATCTTACCGTTGCACTCACTGCTAACAATGAAAAAGACACTGCCCTCTTTTCACCTGAAGAACGTACTATGCTGCATAATATTCTACGCTTGCGTGAAGCACGCGTTGATGATGTCATGATTCCACGTTCTGAAATCGAGGCATTGGATATAAATACCCCTCTTGGAAAAGCCCTTAAATGTTTTGCAAAAATTGGACATTCTCGCATACCTGTTTATGCT
>NZ_JBHIMP010000079.1:0-451 GCF_042194175.1 Bartonella sp. MR168JLCBS
CAAAAGACAGACTTCAGCGTTTTAGAGCGTTTTGATCTGTTGACAAAAAGCGCACAAAGCTTTGTCTTATAATCAAGAACCATCATACTTCCCTGTTAATTTTAGCAAAATCTTGGAAGAATAAAGCATCTTTTTGTCTAAATACCATACAGTAAGATAAACTTGTGCTGTTTCATGGGAGCGTTTTGTCCCAACAAAGCTTCAGCCAACCAAAACAAAGCGTCATCACTCAAAGGGCCTTTTTCATAACGACGTCGAAAAGCGCAAAAAGCTTTTTCATCTTCAACATAATTGCCAGAAAGAAGAGAATTGTAGGCTTTTTTGTCCAATGCTTGGGAGATAGAAGAGGTAAATCTTGAACACGATACAGTTTGCCATGCTTGCTTTCTTCATGTGTTGCCTCTAAAGGGCTTTGTATTTACTCCAGAAGTTTCCCTGTCTCCTCGGATAA
>NZ_JBHIMP010000079.1:506-874 GCF_042194175.1 Bartonella sp. MR168JLCBS
GATTACGGCCCTCCCTAAACGCCTGCGCCTCCCCATTCTGGGCAATGTGGTTCTGCCCCTTTTGGATTAGATACTCCCGATCCATCCTCTCCTTTATGACCTGAAATTTTGATCCAAAATAGCATTCTCAGAAGGACAAGAATAACTATAAAGAGTCTTTTTTATCAAAAAACCGGTGAAATTGCTTTTGAACATTTTCCAGATCCATTAGCTTAAGCACCGTGAAAAGCCTCTTTAAGAGCCTATTCAAATCATAATCTTTAAACAGAGCCTGCTGATTTTCCAAAATAAGTTCTCGACTTTGAATCATACCCTGAAAAGAGAGATCCGTACCTGGGCAGAAAAATCGGATTCTGAAGTCGCAAAAG
>NZ_JBHIMP010000079.1:894-1415 GCF_042194175.1 Bartonella sp. MR168JLCBS
CGGGTAGGAGCTCGGTTATAGGAAGAGAATTCAGAAGCCTTTCGCGGTGCACTTTGAGCAGCTAAAGCAAAACAAGCCATGAAAACCGATGTAAAAAAACAGCTTGCCAATTTTGTTCCTTACACGCCCACACAGGTTTCTTCTCCAAAAAACCAATCTAAGAGTTTAGACAAACCATTAACACCGGTTTTTTTAACCACCGTTCATATTATTGATCGTTGTAACAGCACGTCGATTTTGGTTCCAACAGGAAATATCGTCACACACTGCAACAGGTCTTTCTTTTCCGTAAGAAATCGTTTGCATCCGTTGGGAAGACACGCCAAGAGAAATCAAATAGTCTCGTACAGCAACAGCACGACGCTGTCCAAGTGCCAAATTATATTCCCGCGTTCCCCGCTCATCAGCATGACCTTCAATCACAATAGAATAGGAAGGATGACGAAGCAACCATTGTGCTTGACGGATTAAAACAGCTTCGGCATCAGGCTCAATGGAAGAAGAATCGAGACTAAAGAAAA
>NZ_JBHIMP010000080.1:0-1071 GCF_042194175.1 Bartonella sp. MR168JLCBS
CCAATGTTTTTGGTTGATCAGCAAAAACGGCTAGAGAGAGATGATGTTCACCCAAAACAAAACGGTTTGATTCTAAATCATCAAGCGCTTCATCAAGTGCATCAATTTGTGAGCTAGCACGATCCGCTGCATTAATCATCTGATTTTGTTTGCGGCCCATAATGACCCTGGCAGCGGCTTTACTCTTAAAGACAAAGGATTGTGTTAAGATAAATTCAAACGGTGCTGTGAGTAAACCATCTGTCATCCCTGGGCGTGTTTTAGAGGGATATTCTTTCCAGCCAAACATGCCAACAAAGCGTTCATTGCTTTCATGACGAATTTCGATCGTTTCTTTGCCAAAAATGACACGGTCTGAGTAAATCGTTGAGGCAATGGTGCCAAATGTGAGAGGAATCCGCTCACGCCTTCCTCCTACTAACTGGTGTAGAAATTCACTTTGTTCGGAAAACAAAATGCCCTCATGTGCATAGACTGACAAGAGGCGCGCTTCATAGCTCTCCAACCCTTGTATAAGATCTTGGCTTAATGCTTCAATTTTACGAATGGCTTCCATGTCTGGTTCAGATTGTGTTTTCTTCGCTTTTGTTAAGCGCTGAAAAGATGAAGCGAGTTGCTCAGTCTTATCCGATGTTGGATTCCACAGCAGTGAAACGAAGAGATCATTTCTATACAGCTCTTGCGAAACCATTTTCTTTTTGTATTTTTCATCTAGTGTTGCTGCAAAAGATGAAAAAAAACGACTCTCCGGATAGATCGTTTCGCGCCGACGAATGATGTGAGAATATAAAGCAACACGTTCATCCGCGATATTTCTCAAGAGAGTGTTTAACTGGTTGTGTAAGAAATTTAAGTGATTGATATCTGCAGTATCAAAATTCACGCCCTCAACAGCCATTACAGTCATTAAGCAGCGTGAATTTAATGCAATGACGTGTTGGTTGACGTGGCGTATGTAAGGAATATATTCTTCAGGTAAAGACTCCCGTTTCATAATTGACATCTGTTTCACCTGTTCAGTTCCTTATAAGTACGGATAAGGCGTAGGGGAGATGTAGATCCTCCTCCCCA
>NZ_JBHIMP010000080.1:1081-1401 GCF_042194175.1 Bartonella sp. MR168JLCBS
GTGAGGTTTTTTTGTTTTCCTCTTGTGTTGAGCCAAGCAAATAATACGCGAAAATGGTTGTGGTCGTATTTTGTCACTTCACGCAAAACAAAGTGCAATCCAATGCCAAGACCAATCATTGTAAAGTTGCTGGTCAAAATAAAGAGAATGGATGTCGCCATGACATTAAGGGCCATTCCTTCCATTGTGACACCGGCAAACATAGCTGGTCGCGTACAGGCAAGAAAAAGAGTATCTTCATTCATTTATGATGAGCCCATTAATGTACTAACAAGAGTGGGGGCACCAAAAACAATCCCAATGCCGAGAATACAATAAGC
>NZ_JBHIMP010000081.1:0-1398 GCF_042194175.1 Bartonella sp. MR168JLCBS
TTCAAGTGCACGCATGCTTTGCAGCCAAATTGGGTTTTCTTCAAGTCTGTCACAGTAAAGCTGGTCCACTTTGAGAAACATCTAAGGAAGATGAAGTCTTTATTTACTGTCTACGGTGCAAAATGGGTATTGGGCAGGTACTTCAAAAATAGAATTTCAGTGGATATTTAAAATAATCAAATTTATCCAAGTGGAGCAAGCGGTTCGTTTCGGACTTGTTCGAAGAAGGGTTATTTTTAATAAACAAGCTCAATCTGTTGCTTTAAAAGCGGTTCAAAATCTTGATTTTAATCAACCCCCCCATTGGGGGTGTTAGCGCGATGAATTTTTTTTGAAATGATAGCTTGTGATGCAGCCCGAATTTGCGAAGCAATTCGGATTCGTTAATTATTCAACTGTTTTTTCTTTTTTGATCAAGTATAAAGAAAATTTCTTTCAGAAACTGAACGGTTTCACTAATTAAAGCATGCTCTAAAATGATAAATTGGTATAGATTCACTGTTTGTGATGGTACTGCTGTTCAGAACTGAGCTATAAGAGGAGGGAGCATCTTAAGTTTAATAATTTCTTTTTAGCCTGAATATTATATACTTAATCTCTTAAACGGGATTTTTTGCAAAATAAAAAGAGCTCTCTCATGTTTAAATAGACATATATAGCGAAAGAATTAAAACAGAAGCAAGTGCTGAGCAAATTTTGGCCATATGGGAAAATATGGCAACATGACCTTGGGGACCACAAACTTGGATGGGTAGAACTTTCTGGTGCTTTCAAAGCAGGAGCTATTGGGCGAATAAAACCTAAAAAAGGACAGAAAGTGATTTTTACACTTGAAAAAGTTATAAAAAACGTTTGCTTTTCTGATTATGCTAAACTTCCTTTTACACGCATGACTTTTGATCATAAGTATATTCATTTTGTTGTGCTATAGGAGTTTCCATAGCCAAATAATTTCTTCTCTGGTTGCTTTTTTAAAGAGTACAATTGAAAGGCTCATCGGTGGTGAAATAAGCTCAATATCTACACCAAAAAGATTGACATGATTTCATTGGATATATCTGTTAAAAAAATGATTGTTTTCTTATGCACCTATGTTTCGTTACTGGCAAATGCCTTTGTAGCTGTCAAAAAGATTATGGACTATGGTTCTTCCAAAATTAAGTAAGTGGATGCTTTTATTTGCAAATTGAATCCAGGGATAGAGATTATGTTTGAGATTCCTCTAAGAGTTTTAATTTTCTATCGCTCATTCATAATAACATGGCACTACGCATCCATTAAAAGCTAGGGAAAAGGTGTCAATGTTTAAATCAAGATCCTTTCTAGTCATTTTGGATTTGTATTTTGAGAATAGGAAGTTGATCAGGTTTTTCTTGTTTAATGATGAAGTAACTGATT
>NZ_JBHIMP010000009.1:0-69347 GCF_042194175.1 Bartonella sp. MR168JLCBS
ATCATTTTTTACTTTTTTTTAAAATAAAATAACATAAACAACTGGTTGTATTTCAATACATTACACTAAAATAAAAAGCGTATAAAAAGTTCCTTGCTAGATAACAGCGGCTTTCAGATTATAATACCCCTCCCCTCACAACGATTGCAACTTTTCTTACATATCACAATAAGGCTAAAGATAGAGTACATATTCTATAATCACCATTGCATAAACCTCTTACACGCTTTATGCTTTGCCATAAGAGCAAAAGGAAGATGTCAATGTCATCTAAACTGACGCGTAACCAAACATTGGTTTTAAACACTTTAAAAAAAGCAAAAGGGCCTTTAAGTGCTTATGCGATTCTCAATCACTTACGCGAAGAAGGTTTTCGTGCACCTCTCCAAGTTTATCGTGCGTTAGAAAAACTCGTACAGTTAAAGTGTATTCATCGTCTTGAAAGTGTAAATGCCTTTATGGTCTGTTTACACCCTGAAAACTGTCAACATGAACTTACAACGTTTATAATTTGCGAAAACTGTGGTACAGTCAATGAAATACAAAATCAAACGATTGTATCGAGTTTAAAACAGATGGTTCAAGCTGTTGACTTCCAAGCCCACAAAAGCACCCTAGAAGTACGAGGCCTTTGTAAAAAATGCGTAACAAAATAAGACCTTGAACTTGCAAGTTCATATTTTTAGCATTATGTTTCAAAAATCATCTTATTGCTTGAAAAGCTCTTATCGTCCTTGCATGTATATCACCCTAGTCTATAGTGATGGGTTTATTATACTCAGTGGAACATAAATATTGAAAGTATAAAATCATGTCCGTAACTGAGACAATTTTTTCAACCAAAAACTTCAATAAAACGCAACAAAAGAAAGTAATCAAAGCTCTTCTTATTGTCTTTGCACTTTCTGTGCTTTGGTTTAGCTATAAGTATATAACGCAATGGCGTTATATACTCTCCACTGACGATGCCTACGTGCAAGGGGATATAGCAGCTATTGCGACTAAATTAAATGGATATATTGAAAAAATTGCCATTAAAGCCAACCAAGTTGTAAAAAAGAACGATGTTTTATTTTACCTAGACAACGGTGATTATCAAATAGCCTTGGATCAAACAGACGCACATCTTAACACACAGAAAAAAACACTTCTACGCATTGATGCACAAATCACAGCCGCTCATAGTGCTTTAGATGATGCAAAAGCACAAAAAGCAGCCGCTTCAGCCATAGCAACCAATGCACAACTCACCTTAAAACGTGTAACAGAACTGAAAAAAAATCGTTATGCTCCTCAATCCGAGGTTGATGATGCCAAATCAGCTTATGAACAAGCCGTTGCGAATGTTAACAGAGCGGACGCACAAATGGCTGCAGCACGTGCGAATATCCGAGTGCTAGAAGCGCAACGAAGTGAAATAGAAAGCCAAACAAAGAGTTTAGAACTCACGCGTGAAAAAGCACAACGTGATCTTGATTCGACCGTTATACGAGCGCCATTTGATGGCGTTATAGGAAATTTAACAGCAAAAACGGGAGATTTTGTTGTAAATGGCCAACGTCTTGCGGCGTTAGTCCCCATACATGCACTTTATATTGAAGCCAACTATAAAGAAACACAGTTGCAAAATATTCACGCAGGACAAAAGGCTTATATTGCTATTGATGCATTCAAAAAGGAGTTTTTTACAGGAAACGTGCTTTCTATTTCGCCCGCAACAGGCGCTGTTTTTTCTCTTTTGCCTCCACAAAATGCTACTGGTAACTTTACAAAGATTGTCCAGCGCATTCCCGTACGTATTTCTATTCCAGAAGAAGTCTTAAAAACCGGACATATCCGAGCAGGGATGAGTGTTTCAGTGAAAGTTGATACACGTACAAAGCCACAAGATAAAAGTCTCTTATAACAAAAAAGTAGAAGATCTTACTATGACATCTTCCATACCAGAGCCCATACAATCTCAAGAACGCATCGGAATGCACAAAATTATAGTTTTTATTGCTATGTCTTTTGGCATGTTTATGGCAATCTTAGATATCCAAATCGTTTCCTCTTCTTTAGCTGAAATTCAAGCGGGTCTTGCAGCAAGCTCTGAAGAAATTTCATGGGTTCAAACTTCCTATCTCATCGCTGAAGTCATCATGTTGCCGCTTTCTGGATTTTTAGGACGATTGCTTTCAACACGTGTTTTCTTTACCTTATCAGCTATCGGTTTTACGATTACTTCTGTTCTTTGTGCAACGGCAACATCTATTGGAGAGATGATTTTGTATCGCGCACTACAAGGTTTTATTGGTGGTGGAATTATCCCTAGTGTTTTTGTTGCCTCCTATGTCCTTTTTCCTCCTTCCAAACGTCCCATTGTTACCCCTATCGTCGGACTGGTCGCAACATTAGCCCCCACCATTGGTCCAACCGTGGGAGGCTATATTTGTCATCTCTCATCGTGGCATTGGCTCTTTCTCATCAATGTGCCCTTCGGGATTATCATCTCAATTCTCGCTTGGAAATTAATTGATTTTGATAAAGCTGATCCTTCTTTAATGAAGAAATTTGATTGGTTAGGCCTCATTTCTATGGCTACTTTCTTGGGAACTTTAGAGTATGTTCTAGAAGAAGGAGCTCGTCATGATTGGCTGAGTGATAGGCTGATTCGGAATTTTTTCATTATCATGATTCTTGCTGCAGCCTTATTCTTCTGGCGTGCTTTTACAGCAAAAGAACCCATTGTAGATCTCTCTACTTTTTCTAATTTTAATTTTTCTGCTGCATCCATTTTTTCCTTTGCACTGGGAATAGGTCTTTATGGACTCACATATCTTTATCCTGTCTATTTAAGCCAAATCCGCCATTATGATGCCCTCATGATTGGAGAAACATTGTTTCTTTCAGGATTCGCCATGTTATTAACTGCTCCGCTTGCTGGATTTCTTTCAGCCCGAATGGATGCACGTTTAATGATGGCAATAGGACTTTTGGGTTTTGCAATAGGCACTTGGATGGCGAGCTCTATCACAGATAACTGGGATTTTTGGCAACTCTTTTGGCCGCAAGTTTTCCGTGGTGCTTCTGTGATGTTATGTATGGTTCCTGTTAATAATATTGCCTTGGGAACACTCCCGCCAGAACGAATGCAAAATGCTTCTGGACTCTTTAATCTCACACGGAATCTAGGTGGTGCTGTAGGGCTTGCGATTATCAGCACTCTCATGACAAAACGCACAGACTTCCATTATGAACGAATAGCCGAAACGCTTAACCACGCAAACAGACAAGCAACTGAAATGCTTTCAAAGCTTACTTTATTTTTCAAAACAGAAACCTTTGATTCGTATACTCTTGCTCTTTCTCAATTGTTTGGTATGGTACGCATACAAGCAACGATTATGGCTTTTAGTGATATTTTCTTTATTATGACCATTATCTTTGTTATTTTGACATTTATGACCATTTTTCTTAAAAAAATACCACCTCTCATGGATGCACCACCAAGTCACTAAGCTTAATTAAAATTGAGAAATATTTTTTATCTTTATCACCTTCCTCGCTTCCTATGCACTTTATCTCTTCTCAAGAGACAGTATAAATCAACATATGATTCTAAATGATTCTTCTGATAAAAATTCTTTTCAATGCGGGCTCTTTACGCACTTAAAAATAACTTCTCGCATACAAGAATTGTTTTGGATGATAATAAACAAAGAGCTTATCTAAAGTGCTCCACACCATAAAGATAAAGCAGCTATTTCTATAGGATTTTTGATTTACCACCGTAGGGCAAAAAACATTAAAACAATATTTGCGCCTGTCATTAAATCTCTCATCTATCTACCCCCCCTTTTACGCTACTATCCTCATAAAAACTATTCTGTAAGATTCTTTGCCCTTCACTCTTTTGATTCTCACAAGAATATTCATAAAAGATTGATGATTCTTGTGATTTTTATTCATTCACCTATTTCCCTTATAATATGTAGGAGAACATTTTTTTGATTCTGGATACAAAATTTTACATGAGAAAATCATTTTGTATTTGATACTCTCATGCCAATTGCAAAACGATCTACCTTTATAGCAAAAAAAAATAATGATATATTTTTTTCAAAAAAGTTGCTTTTGAACATATAATTTTATTTTTTATACTCTTTGAACAAGCGCTAAAATTGTATAAAATTTCTCAAAATGTCTCTCTATTGAATCAATCAAAACTATTCCCTTGCACATAAAAAGCAAAGAGATAAAAACTGCTTAAGAAAAAAGTAAAATATCCAACCGTTTCGATGCATGATCTACCAACGATATTGAAAACTGGAAAACTGCATGATGATACCGGCTTTAAAAGAATACAAGACCACTCAAAAATCCGGTTCCTTAATATTATAAAACAGGACGCTATTCCAAAAAAATGAGCTTTAAATATATTCCTACTCACTTAACTGAAATTATCAAAAATAAGAAACCAGCCACATAAAGAAAAAGCCATATAATAAAATCGCAATACAACTCCCCAAAACTTTGTACCGCTAAATACTTTGGCACTAGTCAGAATAGTATGCTCTCCTCAACGCCAGCTGTTGAAAAACAAATTTAAACACTATCTTCAAGCCACTTTATGATGCTGAAAACGATTCGAAACTTCTCGTTCTCCACTAGGAACTAAAGTGCCATAACACCCAGAAAGATAATGTGGTATCAGTTCCAACGCTTGAAAGCGATGCTTTTCATAAGGACCAGGCATTGCCAAATTTTCTGTTAAACTATTTGAAAAGCCAAAACGTTGATAAAATTCAAAATCCCCTACCAGCAAAATGGCGCCATATCCCAATTTTTTTGCTGTTTCAATTGCGTGGCGGACTAAAATTGATCCTATTCCCAGACCAGCACATTCAGATGCGACAGCCAAGGGACCCAAAAGTAAAGCATGTTGTGTTTTATTTTTTCCTTTAGAAAAAGAAACATGCCAAAGACGGACACTTCCCACAAGCTCTCCAAGCGCATTTTTAACCACAAAAGAAAGTCCTTGAGCAGCTAACCGACCACGACGTAAAGCCTCTGATGATTTACGTTTACGTCCATACCCCATCGTTGAATCAAGCAAAATTTCTCGATAAGGCTTATCTGCTTCTTGCTCCAATAAAAGTGTAAAACATGCCCCATCTTTTGTTTGAAAATTCATCATGTTCATCTCAATGACCGCCCTCTTATAGCGCCATGACGAGCATAGCAAAAAATCTAAAAAACCTATAGTTAAAAGGAAACCTCAGATCACATATGATCGTAAAGGCTCAAAACCATTAAAAGCAACCGATGCGTAAGTTGTTGTGTAAGCACCCGTCCCATGAATCAATATTTCATCTCCTATCGTTAGGGATAGAGGAAGCGGATAAGGTGTTTTTTCATAGAGAACATCTGCCGAATCGCATGTTGGTCCAGCCAAAATACAAGGCTCCATAACCTTATCATCATGAGGTGTCTCAATAGGATAACGAATGGCTTCATCCATAGTCTCAGCAAGACCATTAAATTTTCCAATATCAAGATAAACCCATCGTACATTATCATTATCAGCTTTTTTAGATATCAGAACCACTTCTGTACGAATAACACCAGCATTACCAACCATCGCACGCCCAGGCTCAATAATCGTCTCAGGAATACGATTACCAAAATGCTTTTTCAATGAATCAAAAACTGCTGTACCATAAGCTTGTTCTGTAGGGACATCTTTCAAATAACGCGTTGGAAAACCGCCCCCCATATTCACCAACCTCAACGAAATGCCTTCTTGTTCCAAACGCTTAAAAACTGTAGCAGCATCCGATAAAGCACGATCCCACGCACTCAGATCAACCTGCTGAGACCCAACATGAAAAGAAACACCATAGGCTTGCAAACCCAATTGGTGTGCCCGTCTTAGAACATCAACCGCCATAGCAGGGACACAACCGAATTTGCGTGACAATGGCCACTCTGCACCTTTTCCATCGGTAAGAACACGGCAAAAAACACGTGCTCCTGGAGCAACACGCGCAATTTTTTCCACTTCTTCAACACAATCAACTGCATAAAGTGAAACACCCAATGCATATGCTCGTGCAATATCACGTTCTTTTTTAATCGTATTCCCAAAAGAAATACGCTCTGACGTTGCTCCTGCTTTTAAAGCCATTTCAATTTCTGCAACAGAAGCCGCATCAAAAGAAGATCCTAAAGAAGCAAGCAAACGCAAGATTTCAGGTGCTGGATTTGCCTTTATTGCGTAAAAAATACGCGACTGCGGCAGAGCTTTTTCAAAATTTAAATAGTTGTCACGAACAACATCAAGGTCAACAATTAAGCATGGACCTTCAGAACGATGTGTTGCAAGAAAATCGCGAATACGTTGCGTTGCCATCTGCAATTCTCCTTGAGGGAAAGCTCCCCCACTCTATGCTTGGACAGCCAAAACTGCCAAAAGCTAAAGGACAAAAAACACACAACAACTATCCCCATTCTGATTACAAAAAACCAGAAATTAGCATTGTATGCAGCGAAAGAACAGCGCGAAGCCGCGTCATTCTATTTTATCTGCCTTTTTGATTGGAGTTGAGAAAACCACTTCCGCACTGAAGGCAATGAGGTGTGCCTCTATAGTTATCCCAGTATTTAAAACTGGAAGACACCAGAAAGGCCCGCACCGTCGTTGCTTCAAGATGTCCTCATTCTTGCAATTGGCTGTAAGAATGACTGGAGCGGTTAGTTCCAGGTACCGTACCGGTTAATCTCACCATTTGAGAACCAGCGGACACCCACAGGCACGTGCGACTTTGGGCAATGCATCCTATAAAACGAATTCTTGCTCATTTCAATCATTTTTTTAATTTTAAACATTTTTTAATTCTTAAAGATAAAATGATGCGAAAAAACAACACTCTCTTCCACCAGACAAAGCTATCCATCCGCTTTCATGAGATGACACCCCTTACATCATCCGTGCAACATAAATCACTGTCTTGCTTTTAAAGCCCCTCATTTCTTTGCCCTATTCTATCTCCTAATATCCGCAGCAGAAAATAACGCAAAGTAAATTACTCAACACATTAATTTATAATGATAATTTATTATTTTGCCCTTAAACAACAATCTCATCATAAAATTCTCTTATTTCAACCCTCTTACAATGAATTCGTTAAGATCATTCTTTTGCGCATTACAAATAAAAAACAACTGAAAAAAGGGGAACCTCTTATATATCCTCTCAAATGCAAGGATGACCAACATTGAAAACTGGGGATAGTAACGACTGAAGCACTATCATTTTTAAAGATAACGATGTCCTTCCTCCAACAAATACCATTATCTTTCTTATTGACATCCTAAAAAAACATCCCTGTTTCCACATTCATTTCACAGCATCGCTTAAGCAAAATATCATGAAAATTCCCCATATAATATAGCTTGTGTAGTATAGATTAACTACATCGCACCCTCTTTATACTTATGAAAGTACAAGCCTGTGCCCCCATTCTATCTGCCAACTCCCAATATTGCAGAAACTCCTACATTGAAATGTTTCATAACACCTTATCTAAAATGATTTTTGTCCACACGTTTCTCCCATTTGTAACGTACAGGTGAATGAGTTTTAGGTGATTTGTTCTCATCTAATTTGAAAGCAATAAAGTTCACAATATTTAACTCTTTTATTCAAATAAAAATAATTTATCATTATAAATTAATGTATTATATTAAACTTTGGAATCATAAACTCCTATTATCATTTTATTTTTCCCACCTAGCATCTGCTTTTTCATCTCCTCTTATTAATCACATCTTATTCATACGCTTTTCTCTTAAGCTATGAATCTCCCTCCCCTGCGCTGTTGGTGAAGAAAGTTTCTATTTTAAAATGAAAAGTATTTAAAAACTCAATCCTATAAAATGTAAGGAGAGCAAACGATCTATAATGATTATTTATAAATCAAATAATTTAACATAGACAAAAAGACCGAATAATATCCGGTCTTATAGAATATTTTTCTACCAATATCAAAAAACTCTTTTCTCTTAAATTTAAGAGAAAAACGCTAAAATTTACAGCCCTACACTGCGCTATCCTTATGTCCCTTGATGAGAATCAATAGCACGCAACTTCAACAATTGAAACTGCCTATGGCGCTCACGAAAGCGCTCTCTATCGGCTTCACTACGCGTGTTATAACAAGCATCACAGGAAACACCTTCCTCATAATGAGACGATAATTTGCTTTCAGCATTAAGAGGAGAACGACACGCGCGACATAATTCGCGTCCACATTCTTCAAGACCATGTTGAACAGAAACACGCTCATCAAAAACAAAACACTCACCCCACCATAAACTTTCCTCTTTTGGAATTTTTTCTAAATATTTTAAAATACCTCCTTTTAGATGGTACACCTGCTCATAACCAAGTTCACGTACATAAGCTGTTGATTTTTCACACCGAATACCGCCTGTACAAAACATAGCAATTTTCTTTTTCTTCTTTAAATCAGCTTCATGTTGACGCACCCATTCAGGAAATTCGCGAAATGTTTTAATCTGCGGATCAATCGCTCCTTGAAAACTCCCAATCGCATATTCATAATCATTACGCGTATCGATCAAAATTGTCTCTTCATCTTGAATAAGAGCATTCCAATCTTCAGGATCCACATAAGTACCAACAACTTTTAGCGGATCAACACCTTCAACCCCCATTGTCACAATCTCTTTTTTCAACCGCACTTTCATGCGATGAAAAGGCATTTTTGATGCCCATGAATATTTAATCTCCGGCGTTTGAAACGCTGGCTCAGCCGTAATAAAATCCACCAATGCCTCAATCGCAGCACAAGAACCAGCAACCGTTCCATTAATTCCCTCTTGTGCTAAAAGCAGAGTGCCTTTGATATCCTTTGCTTGACATAAATCCTGCAAAGGTTTTTGTAATTGATGATAATGCTTCAAATCTGCAAAGCAATAAAGTGCAGCAACTTTAAAATTCTTTTCCATGTGTTTTGCCATAACGCGCGTTTCATTCAATTTCAAGATTTATTCATGTACTCTTTAACATATTGTGCTTAATCAAACGATACAAATAATATCATCTCCAAGAAGAAAAAATATCATGTGCCAAAAAAGAGAAAAGCTTTTAATATATCTCCAAGGACAAACTGTTATACCTGTTTTACTCATTGACAATCTACAAAGTGCTGTACCCTTAACACGTGCTCTTGTCAAAGGTGGATTAAAAACAATTGAGATCACCTTGCGAACACCAAATGCCCTCAAAGCAATTCAGAAAATTACACAAGAAGTCCCTGAAGCAATTGTTGGAGCCGGAACAATTCTCAACACAACACATTACGAAAAAGCCGAACAAGCGGGAGCCAAGTTTATTGTAAGCCCCGGATTATCAAATGAATTAATCAATTGTGCAAAAAATAGTGAAATTCCCCTTCTTCCCGCTGCAATGACCCCAAGTGAACTCATGCAAGCATTAAACAAAGGCTATTCATATCTCAAATTTTTCCCAGCTGAAGCCGCTGGAGGTATTGCCTTCATCGAAGCTTTAGCATCTCCCTTCTCTGATATCCGGTTTTGCCCAACAGGCGGTATTACACAAAAAAGTGCAACACAATGGCTCCAACTGCCTAACGTCTTCTGCGTTGGCGGTTCTTGGATAGCGCCCCAACAACTCATTGCAATAAGTGATTGGGATTCGATTACTGCATTAGCATATACTGCATCACAACTTCCCTCTCCCTCGAAAAAAGCTCTTTCTACAATATAATGTAAAATGCAAGAACATCAGCCCCTTCAACAAGACCAAAGCTTTCACACATCCTTGCGCAATCTTTAACATTGTCATAAAATCACAAATCATCACCCGATCTTCATCGAGATGAATTTAGGAGAGTGCTATTGTTTCAAAGCCGCTTGTTTCAAAAAAGCACCTACTCTCCATAACAGTCGTAATACGCCCCATATGCTCAGAAAGCTCACGAGTGGTCATAAAATAAAATTTCAACTGTTGTGCATATACTCCAATGAGTGGATCTTGTTGCAAAGAGGAAAAAGATCTTTTGCATAAATTAACTCATTCTGCTCACGCATTATTTAAAGTAAGGACAACTTCTGAAAATTTTTCATAAGTGCCAAGATCACGAATAAAGCTTGCAAAAGGAAAAAAACCGTACCGGTTTGAAAGAAGATAAAGCCTCAACTTTTCCACTCATTACTCCACAAAAGCGCGCTCTACAACATAAGTAGCAGGAGCATTATTAGCCCCTTCAACAAGACCAAAACTTTCACACATCCTTGCGCAATCTTTTAACATTGCCATGGAACCACAAATCATCACCCGATCTTCATCAGGATGAATTTTAGGAAGTCCAGTTGTTTCAAAAAAGTCCCCACTTTCCATAACAGTCGTAATACGGCCCATATGCTCAGAAGGTTCACGAGTAGTCATAGGATAGAATCTCAACTGTTGTGCATACTCTCCAATGAGTGGATCTTGTTGCAAAGAGGAAACAAGATCTTTTGCATAAACTAACTCACTCTGCTCACGCGTTGTTTGAATAAGGACAACTTCTGAAAATTTTTCATAAGTTTCAGGATCACGAATAAGGCTTGCAAAAGGAGCAACCCCCGTCCCAGTTGAAAGAAGATAAAGACGTTTTCCAGGAATAAGAGCATCAAGAACCAGTGTTCCTGTAGATTTTTTACGCATGAGAACTGTATCACCAATTTTAATTTTTTGGAGATGCTCGGTTAAAGGTCCCTCTGGAACTTTTATCGAAAAAAACTCAAGCTGTTCGTCCCAAAAAGGACTTGCAATCGAATAAGCGCGATAAATCGGCTTTTCTGCATTTGGCAAACCGATCATAACAAACTCACCCGAACGAAAACGAAAACTATCCGGACGATTCAAACGGAATTTAAATAACCGATCTGTATAGTGACAAACCTCTTGGACAGTAAGGGCGAACACATTCTCAGGAATCGGAAAATTTGCAACGCTACTGATGTTTGACGGAACATTGGTAGCAGACGTATTCATACTCTTCCCCATATCTTTATTGAACGTTAAATTTCGAATCCTTGACGTGATATAGTACTTGCATAACCATCTGCCAACAATTTTCTTAAAACAAAAATCTCAAGATTAACACTTTATTAAACGAATGAGGAAAATACGAATACAAATCACATTCAAAGAAAAACAAAAACATTGAGTATTAAACAATCACGGTACTCTTTTCCCCTTTAACACATAATGCATATTTCCATTGTAACGCTATAACACTCTCTCGCTTAACAAAACTTATGACCTAAAACCTTCAAATAAGAGAGATAAAATTTTTGTTGATTGAACGATAACCGCACGAATCTTCAACAAGATTTCCGGCATTACATCTATTGTTTTCGTTACTGACCTTTTTACACTGCGCTTTCCATAAATATCCATAAATAAAAGAGTCTAACGCGCTCTATAAAGCGATAAAATTGATTTCACTAAAAACCAATCAAACAATAGAAAGTAAATATTGGATACCCAATCCATCTTGAAAATCGACAATATCCAAATCAACGGGCTTTCTAAATCAACAGTTTTTAATATATCAGAAAGTGTTTACACACTGTTTTCTATTTAACAAAAATAACTTTAAGTGCATGAGACGACATCCAAAATTGCACAGATAAGTGATCTTCCCCCCATGATAGAAAACTTGTAATGCATTGATTTAGAGTGGTTAATTTAATCATTTTACCTTCTCTGAATAAGCAGCCAATGCAATGTTTAATCAAAACAATCGCACCAGCAACAACAGCCTAATATTGCACTCTTCAAAATGATACAATACAATAAACTATGTTCTATTTTTATATGCCTCAACTAGGGAAAATAAGTAAAAAACAAAAGTCTATGTCTTACAAATTATTAGAAGATACCGTGTTTCTAACAACACAAATAAAACTAAAATATCTCTTATATCCAGAGTAGCATTTTACATAAAAAAACGACTTTAATGGTGCGTAATTCAGTATAAGCTCCTTATGATTTTAACCATAGAAAGTAGTGTCTTTCCCTATATCGTAAAGAACCTCAATGAAATAACCAAAAAACTCCGTATTTCACGAACACAGATAAGCTTTTAAAATGAAAAAATCCGTTAATGATGAAATCAATACATCACTCTATGTAGCTGTAGCAACCATCAATGTCAGTGCCATTGTTTCCAATTATATCACTTTAGCCAAACGTGTAGCTCCAACACAATGTTCAGCAGTTGTAAAGGCAAATGCCTATGGATTAGGAGCTCACAAAATTGCTCCTGCCCTTTATCAAGCTGGTTGTCGCACTTTTTTTGTCGCCCAAATCATAGAAGCCCTCCAATTAAAAAGCATCTTACCACCACATGTCACGATTGCCGTTCTGAATGGACTTCCACACTTAGCAGAAGAGTTTGTCGCACAATCTGGTATTGTTCCTGTTCTAAACTCTTGGAATGCCATTGAAAATTGGCAAAAAATTTGTCAAAAAAAAGATAAAAAATTTCCAGCAATTGTTCAAATCGATACCCATATGAACCGATTAGGACTGGATCAAAAAGAATTACAAAAACTCATCAAACACCCTACAATTTTCGAAAAAGCAGAAATAAAATATATTCTCAGTCATCTTTCTAACGGAGAAGATGATACCCACCCATCCAATTATGCCCAATTGGCTACTTTAAAAACCATCCTTGCGCAATTGCCTGCTTGCAAAGTTTCCTTTGCCAATTCTGGAGGTATCTTTCTAGGATCAGATTTTTATTTTGATCTTGTTCGCCCCGGCATTGCACTTTACGGAGTTGATCCGCGGGGGAAACACCCATCACCTCTGAAACCTGTTTTAAAACTTGAAGCCCAAGTCATTCAAAACCGCGTTGTTGATATAGGCACACCTGTTGGTTATGGAGAAAGCTTTATAACCAACAGACCAAGCACTCTTGCAACCATTTCTATAGGCTACGCAGACGGCTGGCTCCGTGCTCTTTCGAATAAAGGAACAGTTTATTTCAACGGGTATAAACTTCCCATGGTTGGGCGGGTTTCTATGGATTCCATTATTGTAGATACGACCGATCTTGATCAAAAACCTCAAACAGGTGACTGGGTAGAACTCATTGGACCCCATCAAACACTTGAAAGAGTATCTATAGATGCCGATACCCTTCCCAATGAAATTCTAACATCTCTTGGCTCCCGCTATAAATACATTTACACATAAAAACTCTTTAAAGAAATAAATTGATAAAAATCATCATTTTAGAAAATTGAGGGTTTTTTATGAAAGATTTTACAACAATCAATCACATAGAATGATCATAGACACCGCACATTCACAGAAATCTCAAAATAGACAAGTTGATGAACTGTTTTATGGAAGTAGCTTTCACCCAAAATACAAAAGCTTAGCCTTTTTCCCACAAATTGACAAAAAAGAATCTACTGCAAAGTTTTTAAAATTAAATGCCCAATTAAACTAAAGTATTAATTCTCTATATATCAAACAAAACATCCAGTCTCATAAGTTTCTCTTATTTTCAGTTTTGTTCATAGTGAAGCAATCAAAATCATTCGCTTGCATACCACAAACTGGACTATGTATAGATAAAAATGATTTAAAAAAGGAATAATACCTCTTATGAACCATCTCAAGTACCAAGAGCTATAACATTAAGCGGCTGGCAAAGTGTATGATAGTGCCAACTTCTTCCTTCATAGAGCGTAAAGATTGGGAGCTCTCTCAATAGATTTATCGTTGTACCATTCACGAGCGCCGTCGCGAAATGGGATTGGGAGCGAAATGTCTCTTTAAAACAAACACGTGAATTAACAACCAAAGTATATTCTTTTTGGAGTGTTCTGTTTTACATGAGGGTATCCCATTAAGAACACAATAAATAAAAGCATGGGACAATATGTAATCCCCATTATAAAAAAACATTGCTTTAGATGCTTCTGAAAGCCGTAAAGCTGAATTAAAAGGAGATGACAAACTGAGGATTGAGTTTCACCTTTACGGCTTTATATTTCTCTGAAATTAGATTGTCTTCCAGTTTCAAAGATTACGTCAACAGAAATACGCAATCCCCTCGCCATCATCTGGCATACAAAAGCTTGAACTACTCATAAAGCTCTTTTTTGTCTCAATCTCTGACTTAAAACATGTCGCTGCGTTAAGTTTGGATGTGGATTTACAGGCAACAGCTAAAACACACGGGCTCTTAGGAAAACAACGCCGTAAAGTCACAAACTGACCTACAATGGATTGGAAAGATGTGCCGGCTTTTTATAAGACACCCTGTAAAAAAACAACCATAATACATTTGGTTTTGCATTTACTCATTCTGACAGGTATTCTTACGTATTTTTGCGTCATATTTATAAAAAGCAGATTAAAGAGAAATATTTAGACAATGCTTGACTTAAGAATATGCAACAACAGAGTTTCGCGGGGCTTTATCATCAGATAACACTAAATTTGATTTTATTCTTTCTGCAACCGGTCGTAGTCACCTTAGTGAGAGTCGTATGTCACAACACATGCAACAGACTGGACCCTATCCCCCGTAGGTTTCACTCTCGTTTACGTGAATTAGCTGGCTAGACCGATGCGCCTAGTCACTAAAACCATGTCATACGGTAGAAGGCAAAGGAGAGCATGCCTATTGCCCACAAAACACAGTTTTTTGTCGACTTTTCCGATTTTTCTCATGTTATAAAAAACTATGCAAAATTCTAGAAAATAGACAAATAACTCCATAATAACATGATCAATAAGTAAAAAACCCACACAAAATGTGTGGGCTTTTTTGTTTATGTAAATAAACAAAGTAAATACATATTTGTTATTTAATAGGTATTTCCCAATGGCGGACACGAACAAATGAGCATTCTGTCTCCCGCAACATTATCAATACGCGATACAGGAGGCCAATATTTACTGGCTGGATCAAGAGAACTGTTGGGAAAAGCAGCTTCTTGTCGCGAATAGGGTCGTTCCCAAGCATCATCTAAAGCATCTGCCACTGTATGAGGGGCATTAACCAACGGATTATTGTCTTTTGGCCAAATCCCACGACCAACTTTCTTCGCTTCTTCAGCAATAGAGAGTAAAGCATCACAGAAACGATCAATTTCTGCTTTTGGTTCTGATTCCGTTGGCTCAATCATCAAAGTTCCCGGAACAGGGAACGACATCGTGGGCGCATGGAATCCATAATCAATGAGACGTTTTGCAATATCATCAACACTCACCCCATACTGCTCTTTCAACACACGTGTATCCACAATACATTCATGAGCAACACGTCCATGCTTGCCCCGATAAAGAATGGAATAAGCGGGTGAAAGACGTGCAGCAATATAATTGGCATTTAAAATGGCTATTTGTGTTGCATATTTTAAGCCATCAGCCCCCATCATTCGAATATACATCCATGTAATCGCAAGAATAGACGCACTTCCATAAGGAGCTGCCGAAACCGCATGTGTTGTCCCATCCTGTTCATGCCCTGGTAAGAATGGTTTGAGATGCGCTGCAACTCCAATTGGTCCCATACCAGGACCACCACCTCCGTGGGGAATGGCAAATGTTTTATGAAGATTCATATGACAAACATCAGCGCCAATATCTGCAGGACGAGCAAGCCCCACAAGCGCATTGAGATTAGCACCATCGAAATAAACTTGTCCGCCATTTTCATGAATAATAGAACAAATTTCCTTAATGCTTTCCTCATAAACACCATGTGTTGAAGGATAAGTAATCATGAGAGCAGCCAATTTATCCTTATGCAATTGCGCTTTCATTTTGAGATCGTCTACATCAACATCACCATCGCTTAAACATTTTACCACAACGACTTCCATACCTGCCATATGTGCCGAAGCTGGATTGGTACCATGCGCAGATGCAGGAATAAGACAAACTGTACGTTGATGTTCTCCCCGTGATTGGTAATATCGTCGGATAGCTAAAAGCCCCGCATATTCACCTTGAGCACCAGAATTTGGCTGAAAAGAAACTTGCGCAAATCCTGTAATTTCACACAACCATGCATTTAACTGATTAATCATCTCTAAATAACCCGCTGCATCCTCTTGTGAAACAAAGGGGTGTATATTGGCCATACTAGCCCAACTTACAGGCATCAATTCAGCCGCCGCATTAAGCTTCATTGTACAAGAGCCAAGAGGAATCATAGCACGATCCAGCGCCAAATCCTTATCCGCCAAACGACGCAAAAAGCGCATCATATCTGTCTCTGAATGAACCGCATGAAAAAAAGGCTGGGAAAGAAAAGCAGCATTCCGCTTTTTGCCAAAGAGTCGTGGAGAAACCTGATCGCCTAATTGTGCCCCAAAAAGCTGCGCTAAAGCACAAGCATCTTCTTCTGTCGATAATTCATCAAAATTGATTGCAATGGTGTCATCATCGAGAACACGAATAAGGCGTCCACTCATTTTGGCTTGATGTGCAATCTCTTTCGCTTTTCCCTTCACAACAATGCTTACACAATCAAAAAAAGATTCTCCTTCACAAAAAACACCTGCAGCCTCTAAACCAGCAACAAAACGACATGTTAAATGATGAATTCGCTGCGCAATTTCTTGTAAACCTTTCGGCCCATGCCAAACAGCATAAGCGGTTGCCATATTAGCCAACAAAGCCTGTGCTGTACAAATATTTGACGTCGCTTTATCGCGCCGAATATGTTGTTCACGTGTTTGCAAAGCTAAACGAAAACCAACACGCCCTCTCGTATCCACGGATTGACCAACAATACGCCCTGGAATAAGACGCGTTAACGCATCACTCACTGCAAGGTAACCAGCATGTGGACCACCAAAGCCCATTGGAACGCCATAACGCTGCATAGAGCCAACAACGATATCTGCCCCCCATTGAGCAGGTGGCTCCATAAGGGTAAGCGCTAAAGGATCAGCCACAACGATAACTAAAGCTCCTTTTTCCTTTGCCTCTTTTATGATCTCACTGTAATCATGAAAAGCACCTTTTGTATCTGGCCAAGACAAAACAATTGCCGCTGTATTAGAACAAATTTTCCTCTCTTGGCTGATACAAATACCTTGTGTTTCAGCACGCGTTTGCGCAACACTTAAAGTCTGAGGATGTAAAAGACTCTGAAGAGAAATCTTCGTCTTTTTCTCACGGGAAAAGCGAAAAGCGAGGGCATTGGCTTCAGCTAAAGCTGTTGCTTCATCAAGAAGGGAAGCAGCAGCAACAGGCAAACCTGTGAGTTCACTCACCAATGTCTGAAAATAAAATAAAAGTTCTAAACGACCTTGGCTAATTTCTGCTTGATAAGGCGTATAAGCAGTATACCAAGCAGGATTTTCAAACAGATTTCGTAAAATAACTGGGGGCACATGAGTTCCATGATATCCTTGCCCAATAAAACTTTTGTGCACACAATTACGCTCCATCATCTTGGAGAGTTCTTCCAAGGCTTGTCCTTCACTAGCAGCCTTTGGTAAATTAAGTGAACGTCCCAAATAGATAGAATGTGGAACAGCTTGAGAAATGAGTGTATCAACACAATCAAGCTCTAAAACATCAAGCATTTTTTGTGTTTCATCAGGACGCAGCCCAATATGTCGAGAAGAAAAAGAACGCTCGATCATGATACTCATCCAATCAAAGCCTTATAAGCATCTTTATCCAACAACCCTTCCAGTTGTGTCTCATCCTGCAATGTCATTTTCCATAACCAGCCTTCTGTTTCGGCTTTCTGATTTACCAATTCAGGATTATCAGCCAATGCTTCATTTATTTCGACCACTTCACCATCAAGAGGAGCATAAACATCTGAAGCGGCTTTCACCGATTCCACAACAGCAGCTGCCTCTCCTTTGGAAAGTTTTGTCCCACTTTGTGGTAAATCAACAAAAACCAAATCTCCTAATTGCTCTTGCGCATAATGCGTAACCCCAACAGTCACCACTTTTCCTTCAACGCTAAGCCATTCATGGTCTTGTGTAAAATAAGTTTTAGACATAAAAAATCATCCTTTAAAATAACGTTGTTCAACAAAGGGAAGTGAATGAACTGATAATACAATCTTTTTGCCTCGCAGTTCTGTAAAGACTTGTGTCCCTTCAACTTTACAATCAACAGAAACATAACCCATCGCGACAGGACCATCAAAAGAAGGACCAAAACCACCTGATGTTACAACTCCAATCTCATTACCTTGATCATCAAGAAGCACCGCACCAGCACGAATAGGTTGGCGCGTTTGCGGTTTTAATCCAACACGACAACGAGCAGGTCCTTTTTGCAGCGCTTCAAGAAAAGCCTTCGCGCCATAAAATTGTGCTTTTTCTCGAACACTTTTAGGAACAGCCCATGTTAGAGCCGCATCAATAGGTGTCGTATCAGGGGTAATGTCATTTCCATGCAAACACAGCCCTGCTTCCAACCGCAAGCTATCGCGTGCTGCAAGTCCAATCCACTCAACACGAGAATCACTCAGCAATTTTTCAGCCAACATATGCGCATGCCCTATAGGCAAAGCAATTTCAAAACCATCCTCTCCCGTATACCCAGAACGCGTTATAAACCAATCTTGTTGTGGTTCGAATCCTTGCATAAAGAACAATTCATTCCCTGGCAAATCGGCATCAGCAAGAACAGCGGCCGCTTCAGGACCTTGAAGAGCAAGCAATACCCTTTCAAGAGCAATCACTTGACATTCAAAATCAACCGCACGCTTTTCCAATTCTACAAAATCAGCCTGTGCATTCCCAGCATTGGCGACCAACATAAAACGGTCCTCTTCCAAACGGGTAATGATAAGATCATCAAGAATACCAGCCTGCTCATTAAGCAAGTAATTATACCGTGAGTGCCCAATCTTTAAAGCTGCTGCATCAATGGGAAAAGCATAGGACAAAAATTCCACGGCTTGTGCCCCTTCAACGGCAATCAATTTCATATGAGAAATATCAAAAAGTCCCGCATGTGCACGCGTATGAAGATGCTCTTTCAAAACGCCAAGAGGATACGTTAAAGGCATGTTCCACCCCGCAAAAGCACCAAATTTTGCTCCTGCTTTTTCATGCATATCATATAAAGGAAGTGTTTTTAAAAAAGATGTTTCTTGTGCTGTGCCCATAATAACTCCAAAGCTGCGCTAACGCCCACAGAATATGACCGTCTCTGCACCCCTCTGTCATCAACCTGAGAGACTCGCGAAAAGATTTTTCGCTTACACCTTCGGCGCGGGCTCTCCCGACTTTCCAGATCTGCCTTCTTCCTTTTACGGTCCTTAAAGCCTGAGAGATTATGGGCTATTTCCCCTTCGGCGGCAATGCGAAAATTCGCAATCTGCACTCTCCCGCAAAAGAATGAAAGAAACGATAACGCTCTTTCCAGCATGCCCTAACCTATAACCTATCTTTATCACACTGTCATTAGTAAAGTGATGAAAATGTTCTCATTTTAAAACTTGCGTAAGCTGCTTCAAAAGATTTATAATAGTATCCTTTTGAACCTTACAAAAATTGCAAGGAACACATTTTAGGAAATTTAAGACAAAATCAAAAGCTATAAACAAAAATACCTCTTGAAAATCATGCAAAACGTCACACACTAAAAAGATCGCAAAGCAATATTCTTTCTCGCGCAGTTCAACCTTAAAGATAGGGTTTCATATTCTTTTTTTAGAATAAGGACTTCAAGTATTTTATAAGTATGATTTTAATGTACAAGAAGTAGGTTTTCTGCTTTCTCAATAGTGTCATAAATTGCGACTATTTACAGACTAAAACTACCGAACAAAGGTGACAAAATACTCATGAAAGCTGGTAATATCTCTTACAATTGCGAAAATGATCTTCCAAAGCAAATTGCCCTTTTTCCTTTAGAAGGTGCACTCTTACTACCCGGCGGTTTTTTATCACTCAACATTTTTGAACCAGAATCACTTGAAATGATTGAAACCGTTATGGTAACTGATCGTCTATTGGGCATTATTCAACCACTTTCATCGAATACAGACCGCTTTTCTACACAACTTTATAAAACAGGCTGTATAGGACGCATTACAAACTACAGTGAAACAGGAAATGGACAACTGTTCATTATCTTACAAGGTGTTTGCCGCTTCACCTTAGAACAAGAATTGACAAACACAAAATCCTATCGAACAGCTCTCATCCAATCAAACATAAAAGATTTGCAAGAATTTGATGTTGAAGAAAGCATTAACCGAGAGAGCTTACTCGACGTTGTAGAAAAATATCTAACCATACATGAAATGGAATATAATTGGAGCAGTATCATAGAAGCCCCTACACCTATATTGGTTAATGCTTTTTCAGCTCTTATCCCCTTTACACCAGCAGAAAAACAAGCTCTCCTTGAAGCTCCAGATATCGAAAGCCGTGCCCAAACTCTTCTTGCATTAACAGAACGCTCACTCATGAAACAAACAGGTACAGATTACCGTTTAAACTAATGAACGTCCAAACATGAAAAAAATGACCACAGATCCCAAAATGCTCGAATTGCTCGTCTGTCCGATAACGAGAGGCACACTCTCTTACAACCGAAAAAAACAAGAGCTCATTTCTCTCAAAGCCAAACTTGCCTATCCTATTCGTGATGGTGTTCCCATTATGCTTGCCTCAGAAGCACGCCCTTTGCAAAACAATGAAAACGTAGCGTATAAAAAATAAGAAAATTTCGTTCATTTTTTCTGGAGAAAGCTGTTATCAATCACTGCTCTATGAAACGCTCTCTTTTGCTCATGCAATCTTTTTAATATTGGTATTTTAAACGCTAATCCATTACACGCCAGCACCAGCATTCTCTTTACCAACTCCCCTCTTTACCAACTTCCAATGTTATACTTACTCTAAAAAGTCTTTTGTTTCTGAATGCGAAAAGAAGCTTCCGTTTCTATACACAATAAATGGATAAAAGTCATATAGTTACAATTTTAAATATTCCCCATAATGATCACCAAGAAATTGTCCTAAATTTCATCAAAATAAAGGGATGCATTGCAACAGTTGCATGTAAACTTTGCAAAAAACAACCAAACCAACTGCTGTCACTCTGGTTGACGATTTAAAGAAATTATCCTATGAATGAACTTGTGTTTTTGATCGTATACGCAGCGATCAATAGGGCCTGGAAGCCCTAAAACCGAGTATAAAATAAACCCGCTTTTTGCGGATATCCCGGAATTTCCGGGGGCTCTTGTTATGTCCAAGTGCTCTCAGCACTAAAAGCAAGAGGCTGGCTCGGTTTCAGCACTTCCAGACCCCGGAATACTAATGCGAGGGCGCTCGCAACCGGAGGGGGAGCAAAGTGCGAGCCAAAAATTTACATTTTTATGACATTTCTTTAGGCAAAAAAATTCGCTTTAGAAGAAACCTCATGGGTTTTTCTCAAAAACAATTAGGGAGTCATTTGGGCGTAACATTTCAACAAATTCAAAAGTATGAGAAAGGTTTAAATCGCGTAAGTGCAAGACGTTTACAAGAAATTGCTCATATATTAGATGTTCCCGTTTCCTTCTTTTATGCTGATAACACAAAAAAAGAAGATCCCTTCTATCATTGTGATGACAGAGTAGAAAGCAAAGCAGAATATTTACTTTTGCAAAGTTTTAGAATGCTGACCCGCAAAAAACAAAGGGCTATTTTGCAGTTGATTTCTGGTGAAAAAAATGACCCCTTATTTTCATAAATTCACTGAAAGAACAATCAACATCCTTAATAACATTGAAAAGAATTTTGACTGTCTCCCCACACCTCATGAGAACGAAATTTCTTAAATCTAATCTGGTCTGTAAATAGTCCGAATTCTAACGAGTTTAACTTAGCTATAGCGCGTTGATTTATAATGATAATCTAACGTTATGTATATTGAATGAGTGTCTCGAATATCGTAAAATTCTTTCATTTCAAACTTGTTCTATATTGAATCAATCAAAATCACTTATTTGCACATTACAAGCAAAGTTGGCATGTAAATAAACGTGAGAGTAAAAATGTACAAAAAGGCATACCTCTTAATTGAATCGTCTCACATACCAAGAACTGTAGCCACATTGAGTGCTGGAAAATGTATGATGGTGCTAACTTGCTCTTTTATTAAACATTAAACATGGGGGTGTTCAACGGCTTTCCACTCATATAATCCACTTGAAACAAAAAGCTCGCCAAACAAGCCTAAGAATATTCCCACACACTTAAATATATCAAGAAAGCTTAAAGATCACCATACTTCAAATGACGATATTTTATAGCATAACAGGATTAAAGTAAAAATAAGACACGAAAAAACTATATGTATAACTTTCATAAGAATTTATTTATATAATGGATACTTAAGTTTATCTTGTTGTGCCATAAATTCTATCATTTAAGGAATGAGAATATGAAGCATGCATACCTCCTTGAAACATTCAAATGTTTTTTAGGTGCCAAATGTCTTTTTAAATATTTTTAGGCTTGCTTGTTGAGCCTTAAGTTCAAGTGAAAAATGGGAAGTTGCTAAAAGTAACCGCTAGAATCTGGCTGTTTACAGACTGTAATAGGAAGCTTCGCTTTTAAAGGCATAGGGAGAAGATCAAATACTTCAACACTTAACAGATAAGGTATTAAAAGATTCCCCCAACGCAATACGTAATAGCATCCTTAAAAAATTCAAAAGTGTGAAGGTAAACAATTGACAGAAGATATGGAATTCACTTAATTAAAGTGCTCTCTAAAAGAGATAACAGTTTAGCGTACAATATTCAATTTTTCAATTCTGAAAGATTAAAAAGACGTATCATTTGAAATAAAACAACTTATTGTGCTGCTGATGGTGATTGATGTGTACAAAATTGAGTTGTTGAAAATCAAAAATATAATTTAATGATGTTCCTTGACCAACTCACTCTCTCCTGAGTATAGCACGGGGAATAAACGTGGAGAGACATGAGGAGTATATAGAAAATGAGTTTTAAAGTTGCAATTGTCGGCGCAACCGGAAATGTTGGTCGTGAAATGCTTACAATTTTAGAGGAACGTGGTTTTCCTGCGCATGAAATTGTCCCTCTAGCATCACGACGCTCATTAGGACAAGAAGTTTCTTATGGAGATAAAACTTTAAAAGTAAAAGCACTGGATACTTACGATTTTTCTGACACAGATTTTTGTCTGATGTCTGCGGGAGGAAGCATTTCCAAAGAATATGCTCCTAAAATCGCTGCCGCTGGCTGTGTCGTCATCGATAATTCCTCCACGTGGCGCTATGATTCCAATGTTCCGTTGATCGTCCCTGAAGTCAATGCCGAAGCTATAAATGCCTTTTCTAAGCGTAATATTATAGCAAATCCTAATTGTTCAACAATTCAACTGGTCTTAGCTTTAAAACCTCTCCATGATGCTGCAATCATTAAACGTGTTGTTGTCTCTACATATCAGTCGGTTTCTGGAGCTGGTAAAGAAGGAATGGACGAACTTTTCGAACAATCACGTGCTGTTTTTGTTGCTGACCCAATTACATCAAAAAAATTCACTAAACGCATTGCCTTTAATGTCATTCCTCATATCGATGTTTTCATGGAAGATGGTTATACAAAAGAAGAATGGAAAATGACTGCTGAGACGAAGAAAATTCTCAATCCGAAGATTAAATTAACAGCCACTGCTGTTCGTGTCCCTGTCTTTATCGGTCATGCCGAAGCTGTCCATGTTGAATTTGAAAAACCACTAAGCGTATCTGAAGCACGAGCGCTTCTCCGCGATGCTCCCGGTTGTCAGCTTATCGATAAACACGAAGATGGTGGCTATACCACACCTTATGAATGTACCGGAGAAGATGACACCTTTATTAGCCGTATTCGTGAAGATATCACCGTTGAAAATGGTTTAGCTTTCTGGGTTGTCGCCGATAATTTAAGAAAAGGAGCAGCATTGAACGCAGTTCAAATTGCTGAATTGCTCATTTCTCGTAATTTGATAAAGCCTAAGTCCGTAAATTAACGCCCTGTCCGAAAGGATGAAGAGCCCTAGCCGGTCTGTCAAAAGTCCGGCTTCTCTTCAGCAGGATCTTCCCCTGCTGGGGATTCATACCGCCAGTCTAAAGGACTGTAATTCGGGGTATTGACCAATTTTACTCTGAATATCCATGAATACCTCGCCACCTTAATTAATCATCGCAGTCTTAATGCCATTTTACGGTACAATAGGATCGGCAGCATAAGCATTTTTTGCTTCATGCTGCTGATCCTTTTTGTCATTCCGGTTGTGAAATTAACTTTACCCTTATCGAGCAGGATAAGTCACAACACGGTAACGTGTTTCATTACGTTCAAAATTTTTGTAATTGACATTATCAGGAAAGAAGGGGTTATAAGCATTTACGTGCTTTACAGAAACTCCTTGTGCTTTGGGCGAAGGATTTAAAATTGTCCGTTCATCTCTTTTTTTGACACCTGTAGAATCGATAATCATATCTGTTCTGTAGAGTTTTTGTATGTTTTTCCGTGTTTTTTGAATCGCCGGAAGAGCTTTAAAACCAGAAACAACCTGTTTTACTTTTTCTTTTTTTACTTTTGGCGATTTTCTCATAGCATTTGGCTTTACTGGCATCTTTGTAAAAGCAACGGTAGGAACATTGTTGACATTGACATAACGTGCAGATGCCCAACCAACCTTTCCGTGATAACCAAGAGAACACCAAGTTTTATTGGATAGACAGCCATAAATTTGCACTTTTGCTCCCATTGGAACCATTGAGATCACTTTGTAAGCTGTCGCAGGACCTGTGCGTAAAGATACCTGACCTGAAGTAACACGAGCAACTGTTCCTGCAATGGTTCCAGCTTCCGCGTGAGAAGCAGTCACAGCCACCCCCGACGCTCCCAAAGCCCATAAAATCATTGTTGTTGATAAAAATTTCTTTCTTAACATTATTTTTCTTCCTCTCTCAAAACATGTGAAAGGCAAAATTTCGCCTTTGCAAAAATTTGCCGCGTTTAAATCCAATGATCCGCAACTTTTATTTCCCGCCCAAAAGACCCCACAACATTGTAACAAAATCTCTCTTTATTCCCCCTCTACACGAACACGGACTTTTGATCTTGATTGCGCAGTATGCTCCTCATAAATTTACAGCTAAAGCATCATCTGATTGTCTGGTTCTTCAACCAATCGTCCCTTAAAGAAGTTTTTCAAGTGTTATTGGTTCCCTCAACAAATGATTACAATAAAAGAATTGATTTCCTGAATTTCAGAGAATTACTGAGAATGAATGATGATAAGCCCCCAAAATACTAAAAATAGAAGGAAAAATAATACTCTTTTAAAAATAAAAGTGATTGAATATTCTCTAAAGCTTGTATAACTTTAAATCTCCTTAGAAAAATACAGAGTATATTGAAACTTCCCTCAAAAAATCTCTTGGAAAAGAAAGTTAAAAGCACATGACATTAAAATTTTTTTCTCGTAGTCGGATTATAGGATTATTCCTCTCTCTCTTTGCACTTTTTTTATCTACGGTTTTTGTCATGGCTACAGACAAATCAAAAATCAAACTTGGTATTATGGAAGGGCGGGATGCGATTATTTGGAAAACTGCTGCTGAACAGGCTAAAAAGGCCGGCTTAGATATTGAACTCGTTTATTTTTCTGATTACGCTTTGCCTAATGACGCTGTTAACGCAGGAGAGATCGATGCGAATGCTTTTCAGCACGCTCCTTATCTTAATGAACAAATGAAACAACGTGGCTATAAACTTTCAATTGTCGGCTATACATTTATTGCTCCAATCGGTGTTTATTCGCACAAAATCAAAGACTTAAAAGATCTACGTGATGGTGCACATGTTGGTATTCCAAACGACCCATCTAATGGTGGAAGAGCCTTACTTCTTCTCAATTCTTTAGGTCTCATTAAGTTAAAAGACCCCCATAATATTCTTGCATCTCCACTTGATATTATCGAAAATCCTAAAAACCTGCAAATTCGTGAGCTCGATGCTGGTATGTTAGGGCGAGCTATTGACGATTTTGATCTTGCAATTATAAACACAAACTGGGCTATTGTTTCCGGATTAAACTTCGAAAAAGATGTCGTCGCATGGGAGAGCGCAAAAAATAATCCTTATGATAATATCATCGTTGTACGCACGAGCGAAAAAGATGAGCCATGGGTTAAAAAATTAGTTGCCGCTTACAACAACGATCTTATCCGTGCAAAAATCAAAGAGATTTTTGGCAAAACCGCCCAAACTTCTTGGTAATTGTGCCAAATATCCGAGTAATTGTGAATGGAAAAACCTACCCTTATCTCCTTAAAAAACATCAGCCGTTGTTTTAACAAAACGGCTGGTGTTCCGGTAATTAATAATCTCTCTTTAAATATCCATGCTGGTGAAATCCTTGGGATTATTGGGCGCAGTGGAGCAGGAAAATCAACACTTATCCGCTGTTTAAATGGGTTAGAGAAGATTGATGCAGGGTCCATTTTTTTTGAAGGTGTTGATATTTCAAATCTATCAGAGATAGAGTGGGCGCCTTACCGTCAACGAATTGGGATGATTTTTCAACATTTCAATCTTCTCTCATCGCAAAATATTCTTGATAACATTGCATTGCCGCTTAAATTAAGTGGTGTAAGTAAAAAACAACGCCACAAACGTGCCCTTGAACTGATTGAATTGGTTGGGTTATATGGAAAAGAATATTGCTATCCGGCACAATTGTCAGGGGGGCAAAAACAACGCGTTGGCATTGCTCGTGCGCTCGCTGCTAATCCTAAAATATTGTTATCAGATGAAGCCACCTCTGCTCTTGACCCTGAAACAACACAATCTATTCTAGAGCTCCTTGCTGATATTAATAAACACCTCAATCTCACGATTGTGCTCATCACCCATGAAATGGAAGTTGTGCGCACCATAGCGCATCGCGTTGTTGTTCTTAATCAGGGGAACATCGTAGAAGAAGGACGTGTGAAAGACATCTTTACATCACCGCAAGACGATACAACCATAGCCATGCTCAAGCTTGTCACCCCGCAACTTCCTGAAAAATTTGCGAAAAATCTCAAACCAATCGGGCGAGAAGCTGTCATTGAAATCAATATTGCCGGTGAAATTGCCCAGCAGCCTTTTCTTCATCTTCTAGAAAATGAGAGTGGTTTAAAAGCACGTATTTTGCATGGTGGCATTGATACAGTTCAAGATGAAACCATCGGGCGACTCTTCTTGGCTCTTCCTGGAGAAGATAAAGAAGCTTTAGAAAAAGCTGTTCAATGGTTAACGAAAAAAGGACGATATTGTGAGGTGTTAGGCTATGTTTAATGTTCTGTCTCATGAACTTCCCCAAGCTGTTATTGATACAATATTGATGACACTTAGTGCTTCTTTTATGGCATTTATTATAGGACTTCCCCTTGGTCTTCTTCTTCACACAACAGCACGCGGGGGGATTTTTTCCTCATCTCTCATCAATCGCCCTTTAAGCATGATCATTGACAGTATTCGTGCCATTCCCTTTATTATTCTTGCATTTTATCTTCTTCCCGTTACGCGTATCGTTGTAGGAAGAGGGATAGGAATGCCTGCTGTAATTTTTATACTGACCATTTCAGCTATTCCTTTTTATGCACGCATGGCGGAACTCTCTTTTAAAACCGTTGAAAACGGTCTCATTGAAGCGATCCGCTCTATGGGTGCAAGCCGTCTTCAAATTATCAGACATGTTCTTATTCCTGAAGCTCTCCCTAGCCTGATTACAGGTTTTACAGTCATGGTCATTTCTCTCATAGGAGCCACCTCACTTGCTGGATATCTTGGTGGAGGCGGTTTAGGGGATATGGCAATCCGCTATGGCTATCAACGCTATAATACCTTCATCATGACCATTGTCATCATTCTTTTGATCATGCTCAATATTATAACCCAATGGACTTCTGATAAAATCGTACAAAAACTTGATAAAACAAAACATTAAAAGACTTAGAATTTCACATACCAGTATCATCATCCTCTTTGCCACTTTCCAAGTGCAACAACCCTTGGTTATCGAAAACGTTCATAAGAGATTAGGAACTTTTTTCTTAAACCGTTTTTATCTCTCCCCATCCGTTTGTAACATGAAAGAAAATAGTTTTAACTGATTGAATATAAAAGGAAATGAAATGAGAGATCTTACAATATTTGAAACTCTCTCTTAACATAAAAATGATAAATTATCATGTCAAATTAAGACATTGGTCACGACCTTTCCCAACCTTAGACAACATATTGAATAAGAACTCTGAATACCGTAAGGTCCTCTCATTCCCAATTTGTTCCATATCGAATTAATCAAAATCTCTCGCTTGCATGTTACAAGCAGGAAGAGCCGTGTGAGTAAAAACTATACAAGCAAGGAAGGCGTGCCTCTTATGAATTGTCTCAAGCACCAAGACCTGTCTTAACATTGGGTGCTAGCATATAAGGTGCTAGCATATAATATGATAGTACCGGTTTTCTTCTTCACAAGCATAAAGATATGGGGTGCTCAATGGCTTTACCGTTATACTATTCACAGGCGCCATTGCGAAATGGGTGTGACGAGCGTTGAGAGATGTTTCTTTAAAATAAGCCCGTGAATTAGCAACGCAAGTATATTCCATTTGAAACATTCTGTTTATGTGAGGGCTATGATCCCATTAAAGAATGCTATAAACAAAAGCGTGAGGCAATGCACTATCTTCACCAAGAAACTCCTCTTCAAAAAGATCTAGGAAAGATAGCAATCTGCTATAGCTATCAACGCTATGATAGCTCCAGCATATCTATCACCCTATAGATTATTCTCAATATTATCATTGAAGAAACTTCTCATAGAATTGTACAAAAATTTTATAAAATAAAGTACTCAAACTAATCTAGATATTGGAAGATTTTTCCCCCATCACTGCCACAATAAGCCACTGAGCCGTAAGAGCTGGTTTTTTTAACTGTTCAATTTCTACCGTAACCCCATAATGGAAAACCACTCGACCAGAAGGGCGAATTTCTGCATCATCTAACACAAAACGCGCACGTACCCGTACCCCTGTTTTCACAGGACTCATGAAGCGTACTTTATCGAAACCATAATTAATCCCCATTGTGCTCCCCTCCAACTCTGGAAGTGCCTCATAAGCGAGCGTAGACAAAAGCGATAATGTTAAAAACCCATGAGCAATTGTGCCTCCAAAAGGTGTCTTTTTAGCCTTTTCCTCATCAACGTGTATCCATTGATGATCATCTGTAGCACATGCAAACTGATTAATCATATCCTGTGTAACAAGACGCCACCCCGATAATCCCACTTCTTTCCCAATAAAACTGGTGACATCTTGTACTGCTATTTTTTGCTGCATAACGCTATTCCTATTTTATTTGATAAAAACAACCACCCCTCTTGCTTTTATAAAATCCATTGATTAGAGCATCAAGAATAAAAGATTAATTGTCTTAAAAACAAATGCACCTTATGAATGAGAAAAGCTCTTTAGCAGAATAGTTTTCAAATGGGAAAAAAGAATGGCAAGCAATGTGAACCTAACAGGTTTAGCGCATGATTTGAAACAACGTGCAGAAAAGCATCCCCCCATCCGTATTGGACTGATTGGTTGTGGTGAAATGGGCACAGATTTATTATCAAGTATTGCGCATATGGATGGTATAACAGTCGCTGCAGTAGCCACTAGGACGCCGTCACGTATTTTTGATGCCGCTACAATGGCCTATGGCGAGGATGGACATGTCTGTGAAGTTGAAAATACTTATGCTCTCACGCAAAGCATTGAAAAAAATTTGATTGCAGCAACAGATGATATTAACCTTGTTTTACGTCATGAACAAATTGATATTATCGTTGATGCAACAGGCTATCCCGAAGCAGGAGCAGAAATTGGTATCAAAGCGCTTGAGAATAACAAACATCTTGTCATGATGAATGTTGAAGCAGATGTTACAATTGGCGCTTATCTCAAACATGAAGCAGAAAAACGAGGGCTCATTTATACACTTGGTGCCGGAGATGAACCAACTTCTTGTATGGAACTCATAGAATTTGTTTCAGCCCTTGGACATAAGATTGTTGCAGCAGGTAAAGGAAAAAATAATCCTCTGCGCTTTGATGCTACACCTGATGCTTACGAAGAAGAAGCATTCCGGCGTAATATGAATGTGCGCATGTTGGTTGAATTTATTGATGGTTCCAAAACGATGGTTGAAATGGCAGCAATTGCCAATGCCACTGGACTTCTCCCCGATTGCCCAGGAATGCATGGACCACAAGCGGCGCTGCAAGATCTAAACAAAGTGCTTATCCCAAAACAAGATGGAGGCATTTTGCAGCGATATGGTATTGTAGATTATTCAACAGGCCAAGGTGTTTCCCCAGGTGTCTTTGTCATTGCAGAAATAGCGCACCCACGTTTACGCGAACGTATGGAAGATTTAAAAATTGGTCAGGGGCCTTATTTCACCTTTCACCGTCCCTATCATTTAACAGCAATGGAAGTTCCCCTCACCTGCGCACGCGCTATGCTTTATGGCAAAAAAGATATGGTTCCTCTTAGCCATCCCGTAGTAGAAGTCTGTGCTGTTGCTAAAAAAGATTTACATCCAGGTGATCAGCTAGACTTTATCGGTCTTTATACTTATCGCGCTTGGATAATGAACATCGCAGAAGCACGCGCTCACCACGCCATTCCTTGTGGTCTTTTAGAAAAAGCAACAGTAACAGCTGCAATTAAAAAAAACGAACTCATTACAATACATAATACTGCTATTCGTGAAGATCAATGGATTGCGCGTCTTCGTGCTAAACAAGACCTTTTACTTCATGTCCCTTCTTCCGCTAAGCTATAAACACTCCTTAATTACCTTACTTAACAGCATCTTTCCCTGACACGACAGAACAACCCAGAATACACTTGTATCGCAAATAAAAGTATTTATCTTTTAATAAAGGCATTTTCAACGATGCATATCACCACTTCCTTCTCACAATATGGCGCGTAAATGCTACAATATAAACCACCCCATGAGATGGCATAAGATTCATTGTGTATCACTATCTTTACTCTATAAAGATACAAACCGGCATCATCATTTTATTTGTCAATATTACGACAGCCCTTGAGCCTTTGAGATGATTCATGAGAAGAATTTTTACTCTTTTTTTGATAATCTTATCCATACACGAACGCAACTTGTTCTATGTAAAAAATACTTTTGATGGATTTAACATAAACAAATTTGAAATAATAATTTATCATTTTTCTTATTGCATAAGAGCCATGAATAAGGGATATTTTTTATTTTATCCTCTTATAAAAGATAAAAAATTTTAAAAAGGATAAAATATGCCTTTAATGAATAATCTTCATATGAGAGAAGGTAAACAATATTAAAAGGCTGATAAAGATAGTAAGTATACTAGCCTTATTACTAGGAAATAACCATAAACTGTAAAAAATGAGGTTACACTATTTTGTAAAAAAACATAAATGTAGGACATTGAACTTTAATAATGTTAATAAAAGCTACATTTGGTATTAATAATAGTGATTTTTCCATCCAATACAGTATAAATAAGTTCAAATATTTATTTTTTCAAAATCATGAAATGAACAAAAAAATCATCGACTTTGTCGATGAGCTTTCTACTAAAGTGTAGTGAATATTCCCCAAAGAGATACAACAGCACCTAATACATCCCCAATACATAAAGAAGCAAGAAGTGATATAATACCTATTCCCCCCCAAAAAGCTGCACCTGAAAAGGCAGCAGTTTTTTCAGCTTTCCCCAAAGCAATAGCATTTTGTTCCTCAACGCCTTGAATAACAGCTCTATCCACAGCTTTAATAACTACATTTTTTTCTAGTGTAGAAATAGTAACTGCCACACTCTCTTGAAATTGATTTTTTACAAAACTTGCATTTCCCTCTATAGTTTGTACAAAAAAAAGAATAAATAGTGTAAAAGTAAATGAACATACACGATTTTTAAATATTTTAAACATAGCTTTCTTTGCTCCTCTTTTCTTCACTGAAAAAATGAAAGAATATTCACATATATAAAAACCAAAACTTATATTTAATTATTTATATAATTACACATAATAAAATATTATCTGTAATTATATTACAGATATAACACATTGTGTATTGAATGTAAAGACACAAAAACAACAAATGATAAAAATAATTTAAAATGTAATTAAATTTTAAAGAACTATAACATTTAAAACTGTCAATCTAATGATAATTCTTCTATATTATTTCAATAAATATAAAAATGAAATATTACTTAATGAATTTTTATTATATCGCTCATCAATAAACTTGAAAATAAAATTGATAGCGAATAAAAACCTCGATCTAAAACAAATCTATCCTAATAAATAAACCTTAAAATAGTGTATTATTTTTCTATAAAACAGTTATAAAATGTAAAAATAAATCAAGATCTCTATTTTCAAATAGAAAAGACGTTAATAAAATGATTCTCAACTTTTACTGATATATAAAGAAAAATAGCGCATAGCATCTTCAAAAAGGTAATTCAGCACCTTTATCTCATACAGCATAAAGAACTTAAATATTGACTTTAAAACCCAATAAAACAAACGCATAAAATAAGTAAATCTATCAGATTTACAAAAACATTATAAGCAACACTAGAGCACCAACAAACTACCTAAAATTAAATAAAAAGAGAGTCATGAAAAATGAGATGATCCCCCAAAATACTGAAAAGCAATTTTCTTTCTTAATTCTCATAAAAGTTATTCCATATTTTTCGTCAATATTGTAGAGCGCAGCCCTATTTATCTTTTGAGTAATTATATTTACTCTGTATTAGTAAAAAATAATTCTCTTTGAAATAAATTTTTGGCAATATTCACATAACTGTCTGCAATTTGTGCAAAATAAATAATTAATCAAATGCTTGAAAGAAAAGTGGTAGAGAAACTGACTAAAAATTGCATTTTTGAGATACCAACTTAAGTAAGCGCATTGAAAAAATAACGCCATGAAAACTGATATTGAATGATAAATTTAGCAATCGATCATTTTAATAGCAGGATACTAATCTATAATAATAATTTCTTGTTTTGCATGTTGAATGAGAGGGCTGATTATTATAAGACTCTCTTAATTTTAACTCTGTTTATATTGAATCAATCAAAATTCTTCGCTTTCAAATCACAAAAGAAAACGATGTGTGTGTAAACACACTTGAAAAAAGGAAAATTTCACTTATGAGATATTTTAACTATCAAGCGCTGTTAACACAATATTGAAAACTGGCAAAGTGAATGGTGGTGTCGCTTTTTACTTTAAAAAAGTAAATATAGTGAAGTACAATATATTTTATATTATGAGGATTTACCGTTATACCCTTCACGAACAGCGTCGCAAAATAGGCTTGGATACCTTAGGAAAGGTTTCTTTAAAACAAGCATATCAATGTGCAACACAATGGCGTTCTGTTTATCATGTATCCAACGGTGTTTCTTCTTGAATCATCTTATAAACTCATCGAGCTCTCTGAGACTGCAAGTTTATCTTACGTGAATCCTTCCCTTTATATTCATTTTTTCTCATGAGCACTAAAGTCTATTAAGACACTATCCAAAGTAAAATCAATCAATAAACATTTCTATTCTTTTGTAATATACAGATACTTGAATTAAGAATTTAGAACTTCTGATTGCAACCAAAGTCTGTACTATTGCAACAATAGAAATAGTTTGGTTATCCTCGCTCCATAGTAAAAAGAAGAATATGCAACTTACAGAAAAAATTGTGTTTTCAATAAACAATGAAAAATTATTTTTCATTACATGATGTTAAGTATTTAATCTGTATGAATATTTACTTATTAAAAATGAGAATCTTCATCAGAAAGTCTTACCAAAGATAGCTATCTTTAGAAAGTTCGCCTCATATTACAAAAAAATTGAGTTGGCTTTGCTCAATAAAATCTTCACTATTTTTAACAAAACTCTCATTTTTATAGCATCCATATGTGATGTAAAAAAACGCCTATTTGCGTTTCTCTTATAGATAGATTAAATAGTGATAGCACTTTTGATCACTTTATCTGTGTTAACTTCTCTTTTGGGCAATAATTTATGATATCTAACACGCCTTTTCTCGCTCTTTTACCTTTGGGCGCACACGAATATCACGGAGAGCACCTTCCCTTCGAAACCGACTGGATCATTGCTGAAGCTTTTGCAAAAGCCCTCACTTTACAAACAAAAGAGCAATTTCATATCGCACTTTTACCGGTTGAAAAGATTGGCTATTCTATAGAACATATGGATGTTACAGGCACACAAACCCTCACCTTTTTCGAGGCTATTGAGCGATGGATAAGCATTGGTGAGAACTGCTATCGCAAAGGAATAAAGCGTTTTCTTCTTCTCAATGCCCACGGAGGCAATTCGCCTTTAATGAGCATTGTTATCACCGAATTACGGAGGCGTTTTTCAATGCTTGCGGTAGCAACAAGTTGGAGTCGTTTTGGCCTACCACAAGGTTTAATGGCACCGTCTCAACAGCATCTTGATATCCATGGAGGATTTATAGAAACCTCTTTAATGCTCTATTTAGCACCCGAAAAAGTGCATATGGAGAAAGCAGAAAATTTTCATAATAAGCAAGCTGATATGATTGCCAACTATCAGTATTTACGCGCTTATGGTCCTCATGCCTTTGGATGGACAATGCGTGACCTTAACAAACAAGGAGCAGCAGGCAATGCAAGTGAAGCAACACCGCAAGCCGGTGAAGCAATTTTCTCTCATGTTCTTTGTGGGCTTCATGGTTTACTTGATGATATCAATCGATTTAAAATAAACACATTTCAATAAAAAGGCATGAACCATGGAAAAGACGCAAAACACTCCCACAAAACTTCCTGTTACGGTTCTCACAGGCTATCTTGGATCAGGAAAAACCACTCTTCTCAATCGCATTCTGAGTGAAAACCACGGCAAACGTTACGCAGTCATTGTCAATGAATTTGGTGAAATTGGCATTGATAATGATCTTATCGTTGAATCGGACGAAGAAATTTATGAAATGAATAATGGTTGTGTCTGTTGCACCGTGCGCGGCGATCTTATTCGCATTTTGGAAAGTCTAATGCAACGCTCTCATCGATTTGATGCTATCATTATAGAAACAACAGGGCTTGCTGACCCAATCCCCGTTGCACAAACTTTTTTTATGGATGATACGGTCCATGAAAAAACCGCTCTCGACAGTGTCATCACAGTCGTTGATGCAAAGCATTTTTCACACCAACTTAAAAAAAGCCGAGAAGTTGAAGAGCAAATTGCTTTCTCTGATATTGTTCTCTTAAATAAAATTGATCTTGTCAGCGAAGGAGAACGTGCACACGCGCAATCGCTCATTCTTGCAATTAATCCCAGAGCCATAATTTACGCAACAGAGCGCGCTAACATCCCTCTTGATAAACTCCTCGATCGAGGTTCCTTTGACCTCCAACGCACTTTAGATAATGATCCCCATTTTCTTGACCATCAGCACGCAGACCATGTCTGTGGTCCCGATTGTAATCATGATCATGCACATCACCACAAATCCACCATTCATGATATTACAATAACCTCTGTAAGTTTAAAAACAGGTGCCCTTCAACCAGAAAAATTTTTCCCATGGATTCAACAGATCACGCAACAACAGGGTCCCGATATTTTGCGTTTAAAAGGCATTATCGCATTTCAAGGAGACGATGATCGTTATGTCATTCAAGGCATACACATGATCCTTGAAGGACAGCACCAACGTCCATGGCGTGAAGATGAAAAACGTGAAAGCCGACTTGTTTTTATTGGCCGCACCCTTGATGCCGAAAAACTGAGAACGGGTTTTGAAAATTGTGCATAAGCGAGTAACAATGCCAAGCATTACCAATTACAATTTACAAAATTATTGTCTTTCCTCCGGTTTTATTGATAACAAACCAGCTTTTGTCTCGGTTGAAGGTTTTATTGTTTTTTTTAACCCAATCCCACAAACCATTGAAGTTCACCAAGGAATAATTTCTAGCCATTTTTCCCATGATAACACAGCTATCATTACAGGTGGAGAAGACGGAAAGGTCTGTCAAACAACAGCAGATGGTCATACAAAAGTACTGGGCAAACAGGAAGGCAAATGGATAAGCAATGTTGCATTTGGACCACGGAAAGTTTTTGCTTTTTCCTCCTCACGTATCACACTGGCAAATGTTGGCAAAGAACTGCAAGAGCTCACACATGAACGCAGTATAGAAGGTCTTGCTTTTGCTCCAAAGGGATTACGCCTTGCCGTTGCCCATTACAATGGTGTTACTCTTCATTGGTTATCAACACAAACATCTCCCACCACATTGGTCTGGAAAGGAGCACACTTTGGTGTCACCTTCTCACCAGACAACCGCTATGTCATTTCTACCATGCAAGAAAATGCCCTCCATGGCTGGCGTCTCACTGATAATCAGCATCTCCGCATGAGTGGCTACCCAAGCAAAGTCAAAAGCTGGTCTTGGAGCGCGAAGGGAAAATGGTTAGCAACATCCGGTGCATCAGCAGCCATTGTCTGGCCCTTTCATACAAAAGATGGCCCCATGGGAAAAACACCATTAGAACTGGGCACACGAGCAAATGCACTTGTCAGCACCGTTGCATGCCATCCAAGCGAAGACATTGTAGCAATAGGCTTCAATGACGGAATGATTTTGTGTGCACATTTTCACGATGGAAAAGAGGTTCTTCTAAAAGGCTATGGAAAAAGCGCCATTTCAGCGCTCAACTGGGATCAGACAGGACACAACCTTGCCTTTGGTAGCGAAAATGGTGAGTGTGGTATTATCAACATCTCTGTTTAAGAAAAAAACAACAACCATTACAGCTAAAATAGCCGCACAATCCTCCAGAAGCAATTGCGCATGAAACCCATCTTCCTCTCTAAAAAATAAACACACTTACGAGGCATTTTCAATCACAAACCAAAGAAATCATATATTGTGGACCTTTTTCATCAAGACAAAAGAACCATTTAGAAAAAATAAGAGAAGATTTTAATAAAGTAAAAGGCAGCATTTTCTACTGCCTTTTTTATAAAAAGACATATCATACTTTGTCAAAAAAGGTGGCGCAAACCAGCAGAGAAACTTGCTCCAGAAAACCCTGCTTTTGTCAGTCTATGCTGATAATTTATATCTCCATAAAGAGAAAGTTTTGAAGAAAGACGCGCATTAAACCCAAGACCTGCTTCCAAAGAAGAACCAAAAAAACCTAATTGGAAATCGTTTTTAAAAGAAACAAATCGCTTATCTTCAAAACTATGCAAATAAGAAAGCTTACTATAAAAAGAAACGACACGTCCCTCTTCAGAAACATTAAGTGTCTTGCTTAAACGCCCACCAACACGCCCCACCCATTGATGAAATTTTCCTAAATCAACCTCAATATTATCAACATCATGTGCCGGATTAAACTGAAGATGCTGATAAACAACCTGAATCTGCGGATCAAAAACAACACCTTTATACCCTGTTGCAAACGTTCTGCCACTTGTTAAAGAACCGCTAAACTGTTTACCCTTTAACGCAACAACCTTGCCCCGTGCTAGTGTCAAAACATCTCCCTTAAAAAGTCCATACGATAATACTCCATCGATATAAAAACCCGTATCATGCTGTAAACTTCCATAGGCTCCAACAGACCATTTATCAAATGCGCTTTTTTTGCTCTGTTCAACATTTAGAGGATGGAGAGAGAGTTTTCCATAAGTTCCCGTGACCCCAAAGAATGTGCAACTCTCTGAACTCTCAATTTCTTTCAGCAAAACACCTGCTTCCAGTGCACTATAATCAAGTTCTGCTCCATAGCCATATTCAAAAGCAGAAAGATTTGAAGCATAGTGGTAGCTTCCACCATAACCACGGATAAAAAATGCTGGATTTTCATCACTTTTCAAAGAACCTCCAGAAAAGCTTCGTATTGCCTTCAATTTTTTATTTTGAGAGGCAAAATCCATCAAGCCGGCATGGAATAAAGCATTTGGTAAAAGGAGATAAGTTGGCAACTGTGGGACAACCGCCCTAATTCCCATTTCGGGCTGAATATCAGGCTTAACAGGAACAGGCGGAGTGGGGACAGGATCTGTAGGTGTAGGATCACTTGGATCAGAGGGCTCAGACGGAGCAGGTGTTGGTGTAATAGGCACAGAGGAAGAAGATGAAGGATCTGCAGGTGTAGGATCACTTGGATCAGAGGGCGCTGACGGAATAGGTGTTGGTGTAATAGGCACAGAAGAAGAATGTGAAGGATCTGTAGGTATAGGATCACTTGGATCAGAGGGCGCTGACGGAGCAGGTGTTGGTGTAATAGGCACAGAGGAAGAAGATGAAGGATCTGCAGGTGTAGGATCACTTGGATCAGAGGGCGCTGACGGAATAGGTGTTGGTGTAATAGGCACAGAAGAAGAATGTGAAGGATCTGTAGGTATAGGATCACTTGGATCAGAGGGCGCTGACGGAACAGGTGTTGGTGTAATAGGCACAGAAGAAGATGATGAAGGATCTGCAGGTGTAGGATCACTTGGATCAGAGGGCTCAGACGGAGCAGGTGTTGGTGTAATAGGCACAGAGGAAGAAGATGAAGGATCTGCAGGTGTAGGATCACTTGGATCAGAGGGCTCAGACGGAGCAGGTGTTGGTGTAATAGGCACAGAGGAAGAAGATGAAGGATCTGCAGGTGTAGGATCACTTGGATCAGAGGGCGCTGACGGAACAGGTGTTGGTGTAATAGGCACAGAAGAAGATGATGAAGGATCTGCAGGTGTAGGATCACTTGGATCAGAGGGCTCAGACGAAACAGGTGTTGGTGTAATAGGCACAGAAGAAGATGATGAAGGATCTGCAGGTGTAGGATCACTTGGATCAGAGGGCGCAGACGGAGCAGGTGTTGGTGTAATAGGCACAGAGGAAGAAGATGAAGGATCTGCAGGTGTAGGATCACTTGGATCAGAGGGCTCAGACGGAGCAGGTGTTGGTGTAATAGGCACAGAAGAAGAAGGTGAAGGATCTGTAGGTATAGGATCACTTGGATCAGAGGGCTCAGACGGAGCAGGTGTTGGTGTAATAGGCACAGAAGAAGAAGGTGAAGGATCTGTAGGTATAGGATCACTTGGATCAGAGGGCTCAGACGGAGCAGGTGTTGGTGTAATAGGTGTAGGTAATGGAGTGAGAACAGGGTCTGTAGGTGTAGGATCTACCGGCGCAGAAGGTGAAGGTGGAATAGGTAAAATCGTAGAAGAATCTTGTTTAGGACTAATATAAATACCCTCGAGACGAAAATCCCAAAAGTCCCGATCTCCTGCAACTAATCTATTCATAGGATCTGCTTTTCCAAAAGAAGAACTTGGTCCATAAGCACGAAGACGATATTGATAAGGCAAACCATTTATTGCAGTATAATCGCCCATTAGTTTAAAAGAATCTTCACGCGCATATCCAGAAACTTGGATAAGTGAAATACTGTTGCTTCCTTCACCGCTTACTTTCTTTTCTGAAGTTTTGGAAAAATTTTCCATCACAAGCAATGTAGCGCCGGAAACATCTCCATCGATCAAAATACGATCGGTTTTTTGAGAATCAAACAAACCATCATCATTTAAAAACGTACTGAGCTTAATCTGAACATTACCCTCCGCATTGTATGCCTCCTTGTATCGTTCATTCCCGATACGCAATGTTTGATAACCGCTGGATACATCCCGATTGAAAATAAATGTACTATCAGAAAGACTCACAGATGAAAGTGATGAATCTGTAAAAACAGAACCCTGCAAACCTTTATATTTGCTTTTTGTGAGATACCAAGTAGAACCACGCGTTAATTCTAATCTAGCAGTAGAAGTATCTTCAACGTGCGCCCCCCCTGTAAGGGAAGAAGCGCTTGCTTTAATAGATATAGAAGAGTTCTTTTCAGCTTTTAATAACAAATCACCAGAGATCTTTGTTGCTTCTGATAAATCAAGAGAAACACTGGCTCCATAACCGCCCTGCCCAGTAACATAAATAGCTGTACCATCTGGAACTGTGAAAGTTGTCTGTTTTAAACGAACAGATGCCTTTCCCACAGTGATTCTTGGCTCTTTTGAAACACCTTTTTGTCCATAATATTCTGCCACTGTGTTTGGATCTAATAGATTAAAATATAGACCATAAACCCCCTTTCCCTGCACAGAAATATTTGAGCTCTCAATCTCAATATTTGTCTTCTTAAAAGCGTCTGATAGATCATAATTATGAATAGGCTGGCCTCTACTATTTACAAAAGCTGAAAAATTTTTAACCAAAAAGCCATGCATATCATTAAGCACAATAGAACTACTCCTCAAATAAACAGCACCACCTTGCAATATGTCAAAAGCCTCTGGTAATTTATCGACACTTTCATTATCAACTATAGCAGTGTATTTTTTTCCTTTTCCCTCAATCGTCATGGTATCGAGAAGATATCTCCCCCCAAACTTTGTTGAAAACGCGCCAATCTCATTAAAAGTAACAGTGCTACCTGACATCCTAACAAATGCATTAAGACCACTTACAATCCCTATACCATTCGCATTCAAATTGTCTGGTTTAATCTCAACATTGACACGAACTAAAGCAACATCCGTCTCTTTCCCCGATGCATAAATAGCGTGCGAAGTTCCCTCAATCTTCCCGTCATTCATCTGAATAACTCCATTTAGAACACGAAGACCGGGGATATCCTTAAAATTTGAATCCGTTAGAATAAGCTTTCCGCTATCTTGTACGAATGCACCATATTGAGATATTTCATCTGGATTATCACCCGTAACAGTTATACGAGACGCATTAACAATTGTGCCTTGCTTTGCTACATATATAGCTGCAATAGGCGCAGCCTCCTGAGAATTTTTTAAGTAATAAACTTTATCTGCGAGAAAGTGTGTTTTTCTATCATCGCATTTATAAAATGGAGCCTCTGGATCACATAAACTTCCAGCAGCTTCAAGATGGGAAATTTGCAAAAAATAAAGAATAGCTGTTGTAAAATTATATAAAAATGCATGTTTGTAAAATACATTTATCACCATTCTTCCTTACCCCTATTTATTAACGAAGAACAATCAAATAATGTATATTACAAACTTCTTAAAATAAAATAAATATACGATAAATATTTAACTTAATTATTAATATAACTCTTATATACTTATATATAAATTATTCTATATTTCATGGATAACTAAAAATGATATTGTAATCTACCAGAAAAGCTCATTCCAGAAAACCCTGCTTTTGTCAGTCTATGCTGATAATTTATATCTCCATGAAGTACAAATTTCGAAGATAATTTGGCATTAAAACCAAGCCCCGCTTCTAAAGAAGAACCAAAAAAACCTAATTGGAAATCGTTTTTAAAAGAAACAAATTGCTTATCTTCAAAACTATTCAAATAAGAAAGCTTACTATAAAAAGAAACGACACGTCCCTCTTCAGAAATATTAAGTGTCTTGCTTAAACGCCCACCAACACGCCCCACCCATTGATGAAATTTTCCTAAATCAACCTCAATATTATCAACATCATGTGCCGGATTAAACTGAAGATGCTGATAAACAACCTGAATCTGCGGATCAAAAACAACACCTTTATACCCTGTTGCAAACGTTCTGCCACTTGTTAAAGAACCGCTAAACTGTTTACCCTTTAACGCAACAACCTTGCCCCGTGCTAGTGTCAAAACATCTCCCTTAAAAAGTCCATACGATAATACTCCATCGATATAAAAACCCGTATCATGCTGTAAACTCCCATAGGCTCCAACAGACCATTTATCAAATGCGCTTTTTTTGCTTTGTTCAACATCCTGTGGGTTTAGAGAAAGATTTCCATAGTTCCCCAAAGCCCCAAAGAATGTACGACTGTATAAACTCTCAATCTCGTTTAACAAAACACCTGCTTCGAGTGCACTATAATTCAGCTCAGCGCCATAGCCATATTCAAAAGCAGATAAATTGGAAGCATAATGATGACTACCACCATAAGCATGCAGAAAAAAGGCTGTCTTTTCATCATCCTTCCAAGAGGAATGAAAAGCATTCCGCATTGTTTCTACCGTCTTATTTTGCGTGGTCATATCCAATAAACCAGCATGAAATAAGGTATTTGGCAAAAGAAGATAAGTTGGCAATTGAGGAACAACAGCTCTAATTTGGAGATTAGACTGAACATCAAGCGACACAGGAAGATTAGACGAAGGATCAACAGGATCAGAAGATGTAGAAGAAGCAGGTGCGGCAGATGTCAATGACGTAGGAAGTGGAGTGGAGGGAGAAGGTGGAAGATCAACAGGATCAGAAGATGTAGAAGAAGAAGCTGTGGCAGATGTCAATGACGTAGGAAGTGGATTGGAGGGCGGAGGGGGAAGATCAACAGGATCAGAAGATGTAGAAGAAGAAGCTGTGGCAGATATCAATGACGTAGGAAGTGGATTGGGGGGCGGAGGGGGAGGATCAACAGGATCAGAAGATGTAGAAGAAGAAGCTGTGGCAGATGTCAATGACGTAGGAAGTGGATTGGGGGGCGGAGAATCTAAAGGACGAGATAATGAAAACGAAGCCGGTTTAATAAGTGGACCATTATAAGTACCTATTCTAGAAGAAATATAGATACCTTCAAGACGGAAATCCCAAAAATCCCCCTCACCTTCCACTAATCTTTGCTTAATATCCGCTTTTCCAAAGGGCGAATTCGGACCATAACCACGAATACGATATTGATAAGGAAAGCCTTTCACTGTAGTATAACTATCATAACCATTGGCGAGTTGAAAAGAACCTGCCTGCGCTGTTCCAGCAACTTGAATAAGTGAAATGCTTTGATCTCTTCCATCATAGACTTCTTTATTTGCAGCTTTCGGAAAATTTCGCACATGAATGAATGTCGTTCCCGAGACATCACCAGAAATCAATATACGATCGGTTTTTTGGGGATCAAACAAACCCTCATCACTCAAAAATGCACTCAACTTAATCTGAGCATTTCCCTCAGCACTGTAGACTTTTTTATCTTTTGATGCGAGAATTCTATCTCCTGCGTCTATATCCGCCCTTTTTCCAATGCGTAGCGTTTGATAACCATTCGATATATCTTCATCATTAAAGATCAGTGTACTATTGGAAAGACTTAGAGAAGAAAGTGATGAAACAGATTCCCGTAAACCGTTGTATTTACTTTTAGTAAGATACCATGTTGAATAGTGGGTTAACTCTAAATCAACAGTTGATTTATCGTCAACACGCGTACCTCCTGTAAGAAAAGAAGCACTTGCTTTCACCAATAGAGAAGAGTTATTTTTAGCTTTTAGCAACAAATCACCAGAAATCTTTGTTTCATCAGATAATTCAAGAATACCTTCAGCCCCATAGCCTCTATTCCCCTTCGCATAAATCGCAATACCATCTGGAACTGTCATATTTGTCTGTGATAAATAAACAAATGCCTTCCCCGTGAGAACTTTTTGGATTTCTAAAACTTTTTCATCATCTCGTTGCCTAATCATCTTAGCAAGCTCTTCTGGAGCTAAAACATTAAAATACAAACCATGTACTCCATCCCCTTTCACAGAAATATTATTTTTTTCTATCTTAATATTTGTATTCTTAAAGCCATCTGGCGAAACATACTTTTGAATTAATTTGCCATTATCGTCTACATAACCTGAAAAATTTTTAATCAAGAATCCATGCATATTGTTAAGATGAATAACATTTTTTTTCAAATGAACATCACCCCCTTGAAAAACCTCAAAAGCTTCAGGCAATACCCCCATAGCGCCATCACCATCTGTTCTAGCTTCCTCCCTCCTTCCTTGCCCCGTAATACACATAGTATCAAGAATATAGCCCCCCCCAAACCGAGTTGAAAATGAGCCAATCTGATTAAAATTAACGGTACCTTCTGACATTCTAACCATTGCATCAAAACCACTCATAATACCGATCCCTTTTACCTTCAAATTATCTGGTTCAATATCGATATTCACACTCACTAAAGAAATATCCGTTTCTTTCCCCCATGCATAAATAGCATGTGAAGCCCCCTTAATTTCCCCTACTGTCATGCTAATAACTGCATTTTGAGCACGAAGAGCAGGTATGTCCTTAAAATCTGCAGCTGTTAGATTAAGTTTTCCACCATTTCTTACATACGCCCCATAGGCAGATATTTTATCTGAATTATCGCCATAAACTGTTATCTGAGAGGCATTAACAACAGTGCCAGCTTTTTCTACATATATAGCTGCAATAGGCGCAGCCTCCTGAGAATTTTTTAAGTAATAAACTTTATCTGCGAGAAAGTGTGTTTTTCTATCATCGCATTTATAAAATGCCTCTCCTGCATCACTTGAAGATCCTGCAGCACTAACATAAGTAACCTGCAAAAAATAAAGAATAGCTGTTGTAAAGTTACACAAAAACACATGTCTTTTAAATACATAAAACATAACTCTTCCCGACTCCTATTCCCCTATTTTTATTCATTTAAGAATAATATCTATATTTAAACTAACGGAATTCTTAAAATACAATAAATATAAAACTAAAGAGCTACTTTTAATACTTAATATAACAATATATACTTATATATAAGTTACTATATAGTTTATGTATAGCTAGAAATGATAGTGTAAACCGCCTGAAAAAATGGTTTCTGAAAAACCAGCTTTGCTAATTTGCTAAGACGATGTTGATAAGTTACATCTCCATGCAATGCAAAATGTGAGAACAACAGAGTATTCAACCCAACTCCAGTTTCTAGAGAAAAACCAAAAGCCCCTCATTGGAATTCATCTCCAAATTGTACACGTTGTTTTCCTCCAAAACTATTGGCAAGATGAAGCTTGCCATTGAAAGAAACAACAATGCCCTCTTCAGAGACAGAAAGCATCTTTCTTAAAGACCCACCAACACGCATCACCCACAGATCAAGTTTTCCATTTCAATATCAAAACCATCAATATCAGACGCCTTATAACCGCACCTTTTGATAAATAACCTAAACCTGCGGATCAAAAATAACCCCTAACTATAATTGTAATTGTAACAAATATGAGTGTTCGGAAGAATCTGAAGACATTTAAATTAACGACATGACCTTCGGTCATGAAAAAAAGGCTTATGAAAAAATAGAGAAAGGCAAAAACGAACTATCCCCTTTATGTCTTGTCATAAATGACTTACCCGCAATCAAATGAAGCATTCAAAGGTGTTCCTCTTCAATGTTGTTGTCTTGCCTCTTGCTTGCATGAGAACATCCCCCTTAAATAAACCATAGGAAAAAAGGACATCTATACAAAAGCCTGTATCATACTGTATGCTGCCATATGCTGTAATAGACCATTTATCAAATGTACTTTTTTGTTTTCTTCAAGATCTTGAGGTTGTAGAGAATTTTTTCCATCATTCCCCATTATTCCAAAGCTCAAAGTGTGATGTATATCCTCAATCGCATTGAGCAAGACGCTTGCCTCTATAGCGTTATAATTCAAATTTCCGCCATAGCCATATTGAAGCTCAGGTGGTCAGAAACATAATGATAACTTCCACCGTAACCTCGCGCAAAAAGTGCGAGATTTTTTACCATTTTCCCCTAAAGCCCCAGCAGCGATACGCAATGTTTCCAGCTGTTTTTTGTGATTGTTCATATCCATCAAACCAACCTGAAACAAAGCATGGGGCATCGACAGATATGTTGAAACTTGCGGGACCACCGCTTTAACACCCTCTTCAGAATAAAGAACAAAAGCATCATGATCAGCGAAAACATTATTATGATGAGTATAAGTGCTTAAAGAACGAGACACATCATTTTCCAACCGAATATGACGCAGATGAGAAAGTTTCTGAACATATTCAACTTCAAGTCGATAATTCCAAAATTTCCATTATACTCAATATTTTTCTCTTTAACGGATTCATTCCCACCTTTTACCTATCTATAAGAAGAATTTGGACCATTAGCACGAAAACACTATATCGATAAGGCGCTCCTCTTAAAGCAACATAATCTGTTGCCAGTTTAAAGGCATCCTCCGCAGCCTTTCCATAAACCTGAACAATTGAAACACTGAGGCTATCTTTTTATCGTCTTTTTGCTTACCTTTGCTATGGTTCTTTATTTTTTTTGAAGCCACTAAAACATCGACAATATGCACCTTAGTTTTTCCATAAACATCACCATAGATTAAGAAGTTTATCAGCTTTTATTCCCTTGCTTTTACCATTTGCAGCAAGATGTGCACTAACATATAAACGTGCGTCCCCCCTGCAACGTAAGCATAATCTAAACCACGATCATCATCCAATCTCCTAATACGAAGTGTCTAAAAAAATCATTTCTTGGTTTTCTGAAAAAAATAGAACTATCAATAAGCCTTACCAATGAAAGAAATGAATCTACAAAATATAGAACTTTTTTATGATTATTTTTAAGCGCATTTTTATTTGCTCTTACAGTCCATTGAGATCGATTGAATAACGCAACACTACCATAAGAACCTTTCTCAATATGTGCTCCTCCTGCAAGAAAAGACGCATAGGCATCAAGCGCGACAAATGAATTATTTTTGACATCTAATAACCGATCAGCAAAAATACGCGAATCCTCTAATATCGTAATATAAGGAGACCTCCTAGCATCGTTACTATAAATAGCCCTACCATAGGGAATATGAAGAGCAGTCTTTTTAAACCAAAATTCACCTAAACTTGTAAGAAGCTCTCCCTCTTGATATTCATATTGCGAAGGAGCTCTTCTAAAATGCAAACCGTGAACCCCTTGTCCTTTAATAAGGATCTCTGTGTTTTCAAAAAAAAATCCCAGACATAAGACCATCCTGCAACTCATATGATCTTTCCTTAAAAACAGGATCGGCACTTTCAACCGCTATACCATGAACATCAGAAACCTGAATCTTACCTTCATCAAAGGAAAAAAACCGCCCTGCTTCACGCCAACCACAGATTGAGGTAACGTGGTATTTCTATCACTTTTCTTTTCGCCATTCCCTATAATAAAACTCTTTTTAAAAGAAGTTTTATTATCTTTTGACACAATCACTGCTGATGTAATCTTCTCAGATCTATTTAATTCTAAAATTCAACCAGTTCCTGAAACGCCTTTTTCCCCTTTACTTTTTTCCGGCTTAATAACTATGTTATGAGATTGTATTGTAAAAATAACATCTGTAGTTCTCTTATCCAATCCACTCATATATAACTTATCACGACTTTCAAAAGTACGAGCAGCATCAACTGTATCACACGAATACGATTAAAAAAAAGAATTATATGAAGGTTTATAATCTTCTGCACTCGCATCTATATTGTACGCGAAGAAAAAAATAGAGGTCGTAAGAGAACACACACACACATGGCATTTTAATACTTTAATCATAATTTAGTCTAAACTTTCTTTATTTTATCTTTATAAAAAACCGAAAAGACAGATCTGGTTCATGCACTAATTATTCTTATTACATGTCGTCCACATAATTTGCTTTATATTATATATGAAAATCAAAAATCAGAAAAACAATACAATAAAACCATGTTTTGTGCTTATAATTTTAACAAAGGATGTATTAAAAAAATACAATTAAAAATGATAGCTTAATCCACCAGAAAAATGCGTTCCAGAAAAGCCAGCATTCGTAAATTTATGCTGATAAATCAGATCACTATGAAAAATAATTTTTGGAGATAGTTGCGAAAAAACACCAAATCCAGCTTCTAAAGAAGACCCAAAAGAACCAAGCTGGAAGGCATCTTTAAAATACACAAATTGTTTATCATCAAAACTACGAATGAAATGAAGCTTACCATAGAATGAAAGAACATGTGCATCTTTAGTAAATGTAAGTGTCTTCGTTAAATACCCACCAACACGCATCCCCCAATGATCCGGGCTTCGCATATCAATATTAAAATTATCAATATCACGAGTCTTATGAAACTGGAGATTTTGATAAACAAACTGAACCTGTGGTTCAAAAACAAAATATCGGCTGCCTATCATAAACGTTTTACCAGCAGTTAAGGAAACACTTAGGGGCTTACCTCTCAATGCAGCCGTTTTACCTCGCTCAAGTGTGAGAACATTTCCATTAAACAAACCATAAGAGAAGAGACCATCCATATAAAGACCCGTATCATGCTGCATGCTTCCATATGCTGTGATTGTCCATTTATCAAATATACTTTCTTGACTTTGTTTAATCTTTCGAGGCTGCAAAGAAAGCTTGCCATAATTTCCCATAATTCCAAAGGATGTCGTACTATATGCACTTTCGATTTTCTTGAGTAAAATACTTGCCTCTAGTGCATTATAATCAAGCTCACCGCCATAATCACCATATTTAAGTGCAGATAAATTTGAAGTATAATGATGATGTCCACCGTAACCGCGCAAAAACAAAGCGGAATTTTCATCATTTTTCAACAACCGACCAGAAACAGTTCGCAGCGCTTGCAACTGCTTGTTTTGATTACTGATATCCATCAATCCAGCATAAAATAAGGTATTTGGCACAAGAATATAAGTCAGAACCTGTGGAACAATGACTCTCACATTTGGTTCAAAATGAGAAGAAGGCTCAAAAACAGATGGCGGAACAGGTGAACCAGACGCAACTGGAGCAACAACAGAAGTGGGGCGAGAAACAGGCGGCGGAACAGGTGAACCAGACGCAACTGGGGCAACAACAGAAGTGGGACGAGAAACAGGCGGCGGAACAGATGAACCAGACGCAGGTGGTACAACTGGTTTAGATTCAGCAATAGCGGGAACAACAGGCGCAAGAGAGGAAGGAGGGTTGGGGATCTCAAGCACAACAACATCAGGTACATTAGGTGTGGTAGTAAGATGGAAGTCCCTATCAGAAGAATCTACAGAAGAAGAAAGACTTGGCTCCTGAGGTTTTTGCCTCGAATTAGAATCAATAGAACCATCCTCACCTCCAGTCATATTAGGATGAATTTTAGGAAAAGAAGGAATATCATCAGAAGAAGGAGGGACAACCAAATCAAGAACAGGAAAAACTTTAGTGGTATCGAGAGAAGTAGAATCAACAAATTGACTTTCGAGGCGAAAATCCCAAAATGTTCCAGTATTTTTAAGCACTCTTTGATTGGAATCTGCCGCCCCTAAAGCAGAGCTTGGACCATAACTCTTAAGATGATACTGATAGGGAGAAGCTTCAAGTGTGACATACCCCCCATTTAACTGAAAAGAATCTTCAGCGGCTTTTCCATAAACCTGAATAATGGAAATCCCCTGATCATTACCACCATCTCCCGTCAATGCCCCTGAGCTTCCAGGAACACTATACACATGGACTGTCGTTTTTCCTTCAAGATCACCATTGATTAAAAGCCTATCCGTTTTTTGCTCTTGCAGAGCTCCTCCTTTATCCAAATATGTATTAAGATAAAGACGCGCATCGCCTTGTGCACGATAGACAGTCCCTGCCCCTTTTCCGATAAGAAGTGTCTGATAACCATCTGTCGTTTTGGATTTTAGTTCTTCAAAAACAAGAGAACTATCCGTAAGATTGACCGATGAAATGAAGGAATAGTCCCCTAACTTAGAACTAGAAGCATCAGAGTTGTGCAATTTGTCAACTTTTGGTCGCGATAAAATCCACTTTGAACCATTTTTTAACTCTATCTTAGCTGTAGAACTTTCATCAACATGTGCAACTCCTACAAGAGTAGAAGCATCAGCCTCAATCTTTACATTGGAATGCTCAACAGCTTTAAGGAGTGAATCTCCAGAAATTTTTGAATATTGTGAGAGTTTAACAGAAGTTTCAAATTGGCGGCTATAAATAGCTGTACTTTCTAGAGCCATAACAGTTGTCTTTGTCAAATGGACAGACCCTTTTCCAGGTATAATTGTTTTTTTATCATTGAAGACAGCTTCCCAAAAAAAGCGCATGCTATTAAATGCATTGCCTCTCACAAAAATATTGGAATATTTGATATGAGCATCATTATTATCATTCCCCTGCAATATAATGCCATGAGCATTGCTAACATTAACGTTTCCCTTCTGGAAATTAAGAGAGCCTTTCCCCTGAAGCATACTAAAAGCAGAAGCTTCACGATGATTATCTGTATTTGTCCCCTGTTTCCCCCTCCCAGTAATAGAAACACCATCTAAATTAATTTCTCCTTCTCCTCCTGTTTGAACACCAATACCATCAGCAAAGTTAATTTTCCCTCCTTTCATATAAATTTTTGCACCATTATAACTCAAAAGACCTATCGCATCAGAAGATGTCTTAATCTCTGTCTTGGTCAAAGCAACAAACGACCCTTTACCAGCAACACTGATCCCCATTCTGGTTGCTTTAATCACCCCATCCTGCATCTCAAAAGCTCCCTCATCATTAACATCGGCCCCTATCGACACATCGTTTAACATGGAATAAAATAGAGCAACGCCTCCCCCATTTGAGGACTTTACAGCTGTTGTCCAAGCATTTGCTCCTGAATAGCCATTTGCATTCGAAACACCGTTAATGATTATAGCCTCTCCCTCAATGACTGTATCTTCCCCTGATGCCTCTATGGCAGCATCAGAACTTTCACCCGTAAGTCGATAAGTTTTCTGGGAAATTTCATGCGGTTGACCATCATTACAGCGATAAAATGAGGCACTTTCGTTACATGAATATGGCTTCTTCTCAGCAGGAATCTCACCTGCATCAGCATTGTATACAAAGAAAAAAATAACCGTTGTAAAACGACATAAAGAGAGATGATTTTTAAGCATAATTTTCTACAAACTTTCTTCCCCTTCTCTAAAAACAAAAAAATACGCGTTCTGTTTAATAACTTTGGTTACGCGCGATAATTTAAAATACGTTTTGTATTTTATATATCCACTAAATGTTTTATGTAAAGCCAGAACCCCAAAATATCACAATTTAAAATTGTATTATTTATAAAAACGCGTAAAAATATAGATAAAAATAAAAAATCCACCCCAAAGCGGTGATTTAAAGAGAATTTAATAAAAATACACTAAAGGAAGAAAAACAGCATAAGAAGCAAGAACTGCAAACCAGAAATCCTTATCTCGTTTCTAAAAAGAAACAAACTTGCTCATGCAAAAAACATTTTTTAAAAAAGCTTATTTTAAAAGTTGCAAACAAATAATAAAAAACCACAAGCTATGCTTGTGGCTTTTTAAACAACTTACCCCAAGATGATCATTCTAAAAACGATAGCGCAACCCACCAGAAAAACTGACCCCAGAAAAACCACCTTTGCTCAACTTATGCTGATAAACCAAATCACCATGAAGCGCAACTTTTTGAGACAAGCGAGCATTAAGACCTAATCCAGCCTCTAGAGAAGAACCAAAAGCCCCTAACTGGAAAGAATCTTTAAAGCGCACAGCTCTTTCTTTGCCAAAATCATGAGCAAAATGAATCTTTCCATAGAAAGAAACATCACGATCTTTTTCAGACGCAGTCAGAGTCTTCATCAAACGCCCCCCCATACGCACCACCAATTGATCAAGTTTATCCATCTCAATATTAAAATTATCAATATCACGAGCCGTATTAAATTGAAGATGTTGATAAACAACCTGAACCTGTGGATCAAAAACAACACCTTCATATCCTGTGGCAATTTTCTGACCACCCATCAAGGAAACACTTAAAGGGTTACCCTTTAATGTTGCCGTCTTACCCCGTGCAGTTGTCAGAACATCTCCCTTAAACAGACCATAGGATAAAAGACCATCAACATAGAATCCTGCATCATGCTGCATACTGCCATATACTGTAGCAGTCCATTTATCAAATGTACTTTTTTGGCTTTGTGCAACATCTTGAGGCTGTAAAGAAAGCTTTCCATAAGACCCCATAACCCCAAAGGATATAGTACTGTCAACATTTTCAACAGTTTGTAGCAAAACACCTGTCTCTAGCGCATAGTACCCTAGATCCCCTCCATAACCATATTCAAGCGCAGATAAATCTGAAACATAACGATAACTCCCACCATAGCCACGCAAAAATGAAGCAGGATTTTCACGAATTTCCAACATTCCACTAAGATTAGTCCGTACTGTCTCCAGCTGCTTATTTTGATTGCTAATATCTATCAAACCTACATGGAACAAACTATTTGGCAAAAGGAGATAAGTTGGTAGCTGAGGAACAACAGATCTTACACCTCGTCCAGATGAGGGAACATTTTCAATTTTAGAAAGACTATCTGCAGAAGACGCTGACACAACACCCGCAGAAGACACCGGAATAACACCCGCAGAAGACACCGGAACAACATCCGCAGAAGACACCGGAACAACATCCTCAGAAGATTCTGGAATAATATCCTCAAAAGAAGCACGTGCAGGAGGTGTACGTTTAGAAACCATAGGAGTTTCTCTATAATCAGTAGTTTGAACATATTCATTTTCTAAACGAAAATTCCAAAATGCTCCTCCATTCAAAGCAAACCTCTGTTTAACATGCTCCTCCTCTCCAGTAGCTTTTGGTCCATAAGAACGAAGAACATATTTATAAGGCGCGCCATCCAATGCAACATACTTCCCATTCAGTTGAAAAGAGTCATACGATGCATCTCCATAAACTTGAATAATTGAAACACTATGCGCTTTTTCGTTTTTTCCTTTTAAACCTCCAGCAACCCCTTGTATATGGACTATGGTTTTTCCCCAAACATCACCATGAATGAGAAGCCGATCCGTTACCTGATTACCACTTGTATCACTAGGATTTAAACATGCATTCAAATGAACCCAAGAACCACTACCAGCCTGATAAACAAGACCTTTTCCTTTTCCAATATGAAGCGTTTGATATGTATGATCAGTACTGGACTTTGGTTTTTTAAAAATAATAGAACTATTAGAAAGATCTACCGATGAAATAAACGAAACATCTCTATAATGAGGATTTTGTAATTTTTTATGTCTTGGTTGTAATAAAACCCACTGTGAATTATTTTTCAATTCAAGGTCAACTTTAGAACTATTATCAACCTGAGTTTGACCGACAAGTGCAGAGTCATCAGCAACAACCTTTATAGAAGAGTTACTATCAGCCTTCAGCAACAAATCTCCAAAAAGCTTTGTTTCCTTTAAAGATATAGAAGATTTTCCAGATTTACTGCTATAAAGAGCTATGCTATCTGGAACAACAAAACGCGTTTTTCTCAAATCAACGCGCAATGATTCCCCCTCTGACGAACCACCTGATGTTGCCTTACCTTCAAAATGCATACCATAAAATGCATTACCTTTCACTGTAATATTGGAATCTCCAATATTAATCTGAGAACCTTTATTTCCCTGCAATAAAAGCCCATGAGCATCAGTAACATCAACAGAACCTTTCATAAACTCAACATAACCGTTTTCAGATATGTGAAAAGCTGCTTGACGACCTGTATCCAGCCCTTGATCATCCTTGCCAGTACTCCCCTTGCCGGTAATAGAAACACCCTCTAAAATAAAATACCCTTTTTCTCCTGCTTTAACCCCAACACTCCCTAGGCTAATTTGCGTATTCGTTAAATCAACTCTACTTTGAGATTTTCCTTCTGCAACAGCCCCCACTTTGATTGCATCAATTGATCCACCAGATATTGTGAGGGAGCCACCTTGAGCTTCCACCCCCACTAAAACGCCACTCAACGTAGAATCGCTCAGATAGACCTTCGCCTGTTCTGATGCCTTTACTCCATATTTCCAAAAAATCTTTTCCGAATTATTCTTTTCATCCAAAATACCCTTAACAGTTATATTCTTGCCTCCAATAATTGTACCTTTCTTAGACGCCTCCATGGCTCCATAAACATCATTAATATTTTTATTCGTTAGTGAATAAACTTTATTATTAATTTCGTGCTCTCCACCATCAGAACACTGATAAAATGCTGCATTCTGATCACATGAAGACTGCTTTTTTCCAGAGGAAACTTGAGATTCAGCATTGTGTGCAAAAAAAAGACATGCTGTTGTAAAAGTACATAAAGAGAAACGATTTTTAAATAGATTTACCATAATTACACCATAATTCTGCCCCATCATAGAGCAATGCATAACGTATCAAGAGATTTAACCAGGAAATTTAATACGTTTTGGTTTAAAAATAGGAAGTCTATTAATATTTTTTGTGTTTTATGTAAATATGGAATTAAAAAATTACTCAAAAATACAATCTAAATCTTTTGCTTTTACAAAAAAATTGCAAAAATATAACTGAAGAACGACAGAAAAATCACCTTTAAAATTGTTATTCAAAAATAGCCTTAATCGGTTGACATGCATCAAAAACGCCTACTTTAACTGCTGTCTCCCCCCCCCAGAACGGACATAATAAACATCCTTACGATAGAGATGTTATATTGAAACAATATGTACTTTGTAAGCAGACAAAACATATGCCAAAATTGAAAAACAAGAGTTTACATATACCTTTTTAGACAATCTTCATGGCAAGACAGCCTAATAAAGAGTAGGAACGTGTAAAAATCAGTTCCTATTTTTACTATCTCCTTTTAATTCAACTTGACAATATTCAAAAACATTCAGAGCCATATTTTAAAAAGTGAAGATGACACATGACTTTATCTTTTTATTTATGCATTTAAAGAAAACACATTTTCCAAAAACAATATGTCATTATGTTTCTCATTCATCAGTTTTCTCAGATAACTCTCATTTTTTCCATCCCCATTTCACAACAACAGCGGATATAATATAAAGTTCATCAGATATAGCCCTCATTGCGCTTGAGTATCTTCTTTTCCTTTGCCAATTTCTAATATTGTAAATCCTCTCCTCCTAAGGTAATTTCCTAAATTATATTGACTCCTTTCTCAGACAATTATCCACTTGCCAATCTTACATAATATGCAAAGGAATGCTTTTTATGGGTTCATCATAAGAGCATTGAAAATATTTCCGCATTCTGAATTAAAAAATATCTTTATCAATCGGCATATAATAAATAATATAATAATCACTCTGAAATACGCGTTTTGAAACCATAACGTACAAACTCTTCAAACTTTTCAAAAAAATGAAAGAAGTCCAACCCAAAAGCATATTAAAGATATGCGAAGTTACACTCTCGTAAAAAAGCTATAACACAAAATGAATAGAGAATGAGAAAAAGCCACAAGTTATACTTGTGGCTTTTTCAAAGATTAATCAGAAACAGCAACAACTCTAGAAATGATAACGCAAACCACCAGAGAAACTAGTTCCAGAAAAACCAGCTTTCGTTAGCTTGTGCTGATAAACCAAATCACCGTAAAGCGCAAAGTTTTGAGACAATTGGGCATTAAAACCTAATCCGGTTTCTAACGAAGAACCAAAAGAGCCTAGCTGAAAAGCATCTTTAAAATGCACAAATTGTTTTCCTTCAAAACCGTGAGCAAGATGAAGCTTGCCATAGAAAGAGACAACTTGAGCCTTATCAGTTGCGACCAGCCTCTTTGTTAAACGCCCTCCAACACGCCCTATCCACTGATGAAGCTTTCCCAGCTCAATATCAAAGCCATCCACATCAGGCACTTTATTAAATTGAAGATATTGATAAACAACTTGAACTTGCGGATCAAAAACAAAACCGTCCTCCCCCACCATAAACGTTTTACCAGCAGTCAATGAAGCGCTTAAAGGATTTCCCTTTAATGTTGCCGTCTTGCCACGTGCAGTTGTTAGAACATCACCTTTAAACAAACCGTAAGACACAAGACCATCAACGTAAAAACCCGCATCATGCTGCATACCACCGTATGCTGTAACTGACCATTTATCAAATGTACTTTTTTGACTCTGCTCAACATTCAAAGGTTGCAAAGAAAATCTCTCGTAGGCCCCGATAATTCCAAAAGAAGTGGAACCATACATATTTTCGATTGCTTTCAGCAAAACACCTGCCTCTATGGCATTATAATCAAGCTCGCCGCCATAACCATATTCAAGCGCGGAAAGATTTGAAGTATAACGATGATTGCCGCCATAACCGCTCACAAAAAAGAAAGGATTTTCACGACTTTCTAATAAACCCCCAGAAGGAATTCGTAAAGCTTCTAATCGCTTATTTTGATTGCTCACATTCATCAAACCAATATGGCGTAAGGCATTAGGCAAAAGGAGATAAGTCGGAACCTGCGGAACAACAGCCTTAACTCCCGGCTTAGGATGAGGCTCCGGAGAAGGTGCTGGAGAAGGTTCTGGTCCTGGAATTGGGTCAGGAAAAGGCTTCGGAGCAGGATCTGGTTTAGGTTTAACATCAGAATCTATAGATCTACTTTCAAGGCGAAAATCCCAAAATTCTCCGTTCCCTTCAACTAATCTTTGATCCATGTTTGCTTTTCCTAAATGAGACCTTGGACCATAACTATAAAGCTTATACTGATAAGGTAATTTATCTAATGCTACATAACCACCTTCCAACTGAAAAGAATCTTGCTCTGCTTGTCCAGAAACCTGAATGACTGAAATACCTTCATCATTTCCTCCCCTTCCCGTGTATCCTCCTGGACTTCCTGAAACCCCATGCACTTGGAGCTTTGTTTTTCCCGAAACATCACCATGAATTAAAACACGATCAGTCTTTTGATGATCAAGAGCACCACCACTATTCAAGTATGTATTAAGGGAAATAGAGGCACCGTCCCGTGCTCTATAAACTTCACCCTTTCCCTTTCCAATACGAAGGGTTTGATAATCATCAGCAGAAGAAGATTCATGTCTTTTAAAATTAATAGAGCTCTCACCCATAAGACTAACGAGTGAAATAGAAGAATCATGGGCAGCCTCATGTTGATCTTTTTTCAACGGTTGTTGTAAAATCCATTTAGAACGGCCTCCCAAATAAAGTTCGGCATTAGAATTTTTATCAACATGTGTGCGACCTTCAAGAGTAGAAGCATCAGCCAAAACTGTTATAGAAGCACCTTCCTCAGCTTTTAATAAAAAATTCCCTGAACGAAGAGTGCTGTGCACCAACCCCACCGCACCAGAAATAATGTTTCTACCATAAAGAGCCGCATCGTCTAAAACAGAAAACTCTGTTTTATCCAAATTAACAACTTCTAATCGTGGTAAAGCTTTTTCTTCCTCTGATGAAATTTCTTCTTTTTTATCCCCACCTTCACTCCATGGCTTCTCTCCCCGCAAATAGATACCATAAGATCCCTTACCCTTTACAGTAACAGAAGAGGATTTCATATTAACTTCAGTCACAGGAATCTTTGAATCAGAATCTTCATTTGATAAATCTTTAACTTCCTGCAGAGGAATAGAATTGACTGTATTTTCTAATAATATGCCATGGACATCCATAGCACGAATAGTCGTACCCTCTAAATTAACCACCCCCCCTAAATCCGTATGCACAACCGCACGATCCTTACCTTTGTCACCTTTCCCAGTAATTTTAACATTCTCGAGATTTACTTTTCCACCTAACGTCGAAGAAACCCCATGGCTGTTCATAAAATCAACTGATCCACCTGACATCCAAATTTCTGAATGATCATAACTTAAAAGACTCGCATTCCCATTAGCGGTCTTAATTTCTGTATCTTCTAAAAGAACAAACGAGTTCTCTGCTGCATCAACACCCTCATGACTTTCCTTAATCTTTCCATTTTTTACCTCAATCACGCCATCACTCGCACGAAGGGCTATAACTGTATTTTTGATAATCGGATCTTCCAAAGCAATCTTACCGTTCTCTAATACATGCACCCCCATTAGAAAAGTTTTATCAGCAACTTGACTACTAACCGCTACATCCTTCGCACTAACCCTTGTGCCTATTCCTTTCACCGTTATAGCGGTGGGATTATCAGGATAATTGGAAACGTTCTCATTCGTAATTTTATAAGATTTATTATCAATTTTAGGCTCCTCTTTAGGATCCCCGCAATTATCGCATATATAATACAACCCATTATAGTAATAAAACCTAGGACTCACACCTCTTCCATCAGAGTCTGCATCTTTAACAGAGTTATCTACATTATCCTTACGCCCAATCTCTCCATCCACTCCACTCAGCTTACGATAATCGCTCCCCCCACGAATACCCTCATCGTTATTGCGAACAGGAATCATATTAGGAGGATAATAATTATCCCCACTCTCTCCCCTAAAAGGAGGCTTATACGCATTACTTCCACCAAGATGAGAACCAGAAATAACACGAATACCGTTAATCGGAGTAACAGTTATAACATAAGGTTTACCGACCTCCTCTGTAGCCGCATAAACTTCTCTTCCATTTTGGAACAAAGAGAGGATAGCTGTTGTACAAGCACACAAACATAGATGATTTCTAAAAACTTTAATCATAGTTCCCTCGAAACTTTTCTTCCCCTCTCATTAAAAATAAAAGCACCTGCAAAACATCCCATTGCACACCTCAAAACACGAAAAGTGTAACAAAAAGAACATGCCTCATGCTCATCTGAACTGTGCAATGAATTACCCCAATAGATTTGGCAGAAGCTCTACGCCAAAACTACCTATAAGAGAATAATAAACAATCACACTTTATAAGTGTATAATGCATTCTGTATTTCGTGTAAAGAAAAAATAAAATCAGTGCGTGCAATTAATTAAAAAAAACAACTAAACCTTGTGAACTTTAAAAATTAATCCACAAGGAGATAAATAAAACAATGAGTTAAATCAGTGGAAAACAAACTCTCAAAAACGAGTTTTAGAAAACATCAAATATTATATTAGATAATATCAATCAGTACCAAAAAGGATAACCTAACGCATACTGGACTACTGAACGCTTAAAAAGCCGATAAAAGCGAAGCACTCTATCGTATCAGTAGCAGCATAAACTTTAAAAAATTCGCTTTAGCGTAGAAAAGTACTCTCATGCATAAAACAAAACTATGTCTTTTTTGCTCAATCAAGAAGACGAAAAGCTTTTAAGAGCAACACAAGTTGCTACAAAGAAAAAAGGCAGCACAATGTGCTGCCTTTTTTAAAAAGTACATACTGTACCTTATATTAAAACTGATAACGCACTCCTCCGGAAAAACTTGTTCCCGAAAAACCAGCCTTATTAAGCTTATGTTGATAGAGAACGTCAGCATGTAGAGAGAACTGTGGCAACAATTTGGCATTAAAGCCTAATCCAGCCTCTAATGAAGAACCAAAAGCTCCTAACTTGAAAGCATCCTTGAAATGCACAGACTGTTTTCCTTCAAAACCATGAGCAAGATAAAGCTTACCATAGAAAGCAACAGCATTCACGCCTTCAGAGCCTGTAGGAGTCTTGGTTAAGCGTCCACCAACACGTGCCACCCACTGATCAAGGTTACCCATTTCAATATTAAAATTGTCAATATCACGGGCCTTATTAAACTGGAGATGTTGATACACAACTTGAACCTGCGGATCAAAGACAAAGCCCTTATATCCTGTCTCAATTGTCTGACCACCAGTTAAAGAAACACTCAAAGGATTACCTTTTAATGTTGCTGTCTTACCCCGTGCAAGAGTGAGAACATCACCTTTGAACAGACCATAGGATAAAAGACCATCGACATAGAAGCCAACATTATGCTGCATGCTACCATATACCGTAGCAGTCCATTTATCAAATGCACTCTTCTTACTTTGCTCAACATTCAAAGGCTGCAGAGAAAGTTTTCCATAAGTTCCCATAACACCAAAGGATATAGTGCTATCAGAGCTTTCAATAGTTTGCAGCAGAACACCTACCTCTACACCATGATAGTCAAGATCACCTCCGTAACCATATTCAAGCGTGGACAGATCCGAAGCATAACGGTAATTTCCACCATAGCCGCGCAAGTATAAAGCAGGATTTTCACGAATCTCTACCATTCCATTAGAAGTCATCCGCAATGTGTCCAACTGCTTGTTTTGATTACTGATATCCATCAAACCAGCGTGGAATACACTATTAGGCAAGACAAGATAAGTTGGAACCTGTGGAACAACAGACCTTACAAATTGTTCAGAAAGGGCAGCAGATCTCATAGACTTAACATACTGATTTTCTAGACGGAAGTTCCAAAACTCTCCACCATCCTTAACAAACTTCTGCTGAACATGCTCCTGTTTCGAAGTCGCTTTTGGAGCATAAGCACGAAGAGTGTATTTGTAAGGTGAGTTGCTCAGTGCAACATAATTGCCATCGAGTTCGAAAGAATCTTTCTTCGCTTGACCATAGACCTGAATAACTGAAACACTGTGAGCAATCTTTCCATTCGCTCTAGAATCTCCTACATTGCCCGCATCACCTCGTACATGTATTTTTGTTTTTCCAGAAACATCACCATGAATGACAAGTCGATCCGTTACTTGTTGATCACTCGGATCATGAGGATTTAAACGTGCATTGAGATGAATTACAGCATCACCCTGTGCCTCATAAACTGTGCCGTTCCCATTTCCAATATGGAGAGTCTGATATCTCCCTTCAGATTCGGAAGATCTAAAATCAATAGCACTATTTATAAGTCTCACAGAAGGAACGCATGAACCTACACATCCTAAATCTGGAGTACCCAAATTCTTCTGCGCACTTCTTTTAAGAACCCACCGTGAACTATTAGCCAAATCTAATTTTGCATAAGAACTTTTATCAACGCGAACATCGCCTGTAACAATAGAGCTATCAACCGAAACTGATATATTAGAATCATTTTCAGCCTTCAATAATAAGTCACCAGTAAGAGTTGTTTTATTTTCTAATAAAACATGACCACTAGAATTATTACCATAAATCGCTGTACCCTTTGCAACTTCAAAATCAGTTTTCTTCAACGAAACTGTCCCTGCTATGCCTATAGGTGTTTTCTTCTGTTCGGATACAGCGCTCCGCTTAACAACAATTGCTTTCTCAGTTGTTAAATCCTTACTTCGATTTTGTTGACTCGCTTCTTTCTGTATTACCCCATCAAAATATATGCCATAGGTTCCATCTCCTTCCACTCTAACAATAGAAGACTCAATATTCGCGTGATTCACGGTAGGACGAACCTCAGAAGATCTCTTCTTCCTAGAAGAACCCGTTTCAACCACATCATCACCCTTTATAACCCACAAAGCATGAGCATCAGTAACAACATTTCCATTCTTAAAATCAACAGAAGCATTATCACTCAACAGAAAAGCTGCGCGTGCAAAATTATCTACAGAATCTAATTTTTCTGCTGATTTTTTCACAGTAATGTCCACTTTATCTAACCTAACGCTTCCCCCAGCTTCTGACCTCACAGCCACTCCCTTTGCCAAAGTAATAGCTCCAGTATTCATTGTTATCTCACCAGCCTTACTCGCCAGACCAGCCGCAACCAAATCTCCCGTTACGTTAATTCTCGTATCCTTTAAATTAACAGATGATCCAGAACCAGCCAAAGCGCCCACATAAAGCGCATCAACTGTCCCACCAGTCATCTTAATCTTTCCGCCACTTTGCGCTTCAAGCCCAATCACAGAAGATTGGATTTTTGATTTCTTATCTAAAACAACTTCTCCATTGTCTTCTGCAAGCACAGCACTCACGCGCTTTGATGTAGCAAAATCAACATTATTTTCACTGTCAGAAAAATCTGCACCACTAATGATAGCTCCCTCTAACTTAATAACCGTATCCTGATTTTTTACATGCATAGGATGCTGAGTTTTATCACTTGCCTTCAACGTAAAGTTTTTTATCGTCCGCGATTTACCATCACTACACAAATAAGTAGTCAGTGATCTCTCTTCACCATTATTCATATCATCACATGTAGAAGAAATCGTTTCCTTAGAAGGAACATTTCCATTATCAGAACTACCAAGCATAAGAATACTCCCAGCAGATACATCAGAAAGCGCAACAGGTTTTGCGGAAGTCTCAGAAGTAGAAGGCTTCATGGAAGCTGCTGATTTTATAGGTGTCAGCATATTCGACACAGTATGATACTCAGATGTTCCAGAAACCCCATCTGCCGATATCACAGAAATCCTGCCTAGATCAGATCTCCCAAGTGAATCAGCTCCTGAAGGTATTAAAGTTACCGAATCTATAGATGAAGGAGATGAATTGGATAAAACAGGATATACGCTATGCCCAGATGCCTCAGATCTTACAAGATCAGTAGATGCGTCCCCCCCAAGTACAGTAGAAGTAACAGAAGACATAGTAGTAGGAGAAAGAAGAGGCGTTACAGCTTCAGATGCTTCACTCTCTACATCATAATATCCTTCATATCCACCGTCTGTATGATCTTCATCACCTGTCTCAGTTCTATGAGCTCCAGAATTCACACCAACCGTATCAGAAGTATTATGACCTACTATATCATTTTCTGCTTCATTCCGACTAACCGTTCGACTCGAATCAACAGCCTCCTCAGTTGTCGAGGAAGGCTCAACAGTCTGAGTAAGTCCATCTTCATCTGTTGTCACCATTAATCTATCTTCTGCTTCCGGTAATGAAGAAGATCTATCTGTACCTAGAGAATTCACATCAACTATATTATAATCACCATAACCTGTATCAGAATCATCGTAACCTACTATAGTATATTCCACTTCATTTGCATTCTGGCGAGAATATTCACTCACATCACCAGCAAGAAGATAAATACTCGTACGTCCATCACTTGTTACCAGTTCTTGACCATAACTTCCCCCAGGAACATCAGGAGTTCCAGATGGAAGACTTGTCCCTACAGAAGAATTACCTACCTCACTTCCCTCAGTTTCACGAGATTGCACGGAAGGAGTATTTGCATCCTCCCTCTTACTACTGCTGCCTAAGACAGGAAGAGAACTAGGCTCATAGGGCAAATTTTTATCTTCTAAACGAAAATCCCAAACATCTTTACCGCTCACAACCAAAGCCTCATCGAAATACTTCATCTCCGAAGAAGGCTTTGGACCGTAAGCACGAAGGACATACTGATAAGGTAAACCGCCTATCGTAACATACGCATCATTCAGCGTAAAAGAATCTTCCCTCGCCTCCCCATAAACCTGAATAATTGAAATACTCTGAGGTTTATAACCTTGGGCATCCTGACCTCGTTGAACATCACCATTTTGTCTAATTGGAAGCACATGCACCTTAGTTTGACCAGAAACATCACCATGAATTAAAAGCCTATCAGATAATCGAGATGCCTCTGATGCATCAGCTGGCACAGATGCACCGAAATAAATATGAGAATCCCAAGAAGCGGTGTAAACTGTGCCTTCCCCATTTCCTATACGAAGCAGTTGATGACTATGATTTTGTTGATTAGCATCATTTTGTAAAGGCAAAAACGAAATACTAGAATTGTCAAGTTTTACAAATGAAACACATGAATCCTCACAACTGCTATTATGCTTTCCAAATCTACTTTTCGTTAAATGCCACTTCGATCCATTGAACAAAAAAAGCTTACCCTGAGAACCTTTTTCAACATCAGCTTCACCTCTAACTATAGAATCATTAACAAAAACCGACACTTCAGAAGTAAATTTAGCATGTAAGAATGAATTACCATAAACATTCGATTCGCTATCTATAAGGACAGAGCCTCTCATATGATTACCTAAAATGACTGTACCATCTGGAACATTAAGAGTAGTGTTATGCAAAAGAACTACAGATTCCTTATTTTGTAATTGGTTACTTTTTAGGCTCTGTTCTGAATCATCAGTTTGATTATCAAAATATACGCCAACAGACCTTTCGCCACTCAAGTTAATAGTTGAAGATTTTATAGAAATCCCAACCCTAAAGTCCGCTTCAGCGGCTCCTTCTTCAGCGGCTCCTTCTTCAGCGGCTCTTTCTTCAGCGGTTCCTGCCCTTGTCTTTTTCCCTAAAATTTTGGGTATAAGATAGTTAACATAGTCTGAAGAAGCAAGAAACTCGGTACTGGGTTCATTTATCTCAATAGGCTTCACGCTTGTAGCATCATTTCTTCTATTATTCTTAGAATCTTTACCTTCATTGTCAAAGGCCCACACACCAATAGTATTTGAATGATTAATGTTTCCATTTTTAAAGGAAATAAAACCTGAATCTGTAGATAAAAGGCTAGTCAATTCCTGTGCTGCAGCGTTAGGTTTGCTTTCATTGAATGTAACACTAACATTATCTAGTTGAATGATTCCTCCGTTTTCTGCCACAACTACACTTACACCTATCGGTACAATAAGCTTCCCCAATTTCATATCTATTACTGATCCCTTGGCGACACGCAAACCAGTTGCATCATTATCTTGAAGATCATCTTCTTCATCTTTACTACCTAAACTCCACTGTTGTCCCGACACAATAATCTCTGTATTACGCAACATAATAAGTGATTCATTCACAGCCTCAGCACCCATAATTGCACTACGGATTAGCCCTCTTTCCATAACGATCTTTCCACCATATGAAGCGTAAAGCCCAGTGTCAAAATCACGACTCGATGAGTGTTCCAATTTAACCACTCCATCTTGTGATGCAAATACAGCGCTCCCATACTGCGGCATTGCATTCTGGTCAGCATTTGAAGCAGATCGATTCAGAAGAGATGAAGAGTACAATTTAACAATTGTCGGTTTAGTAGTTTTTGCTGATCCTCCAACAACAGCAAACCTTCCCACTGCTAAAGCATTAGCACCATTCTTTGTCACCATAACCGTACTATACTTCATTGAGTGTTCTGTTCCATCATTACAAACAACAGATGATAAAGGATCATTAAAACCTTTATAACTCGCTACATTACATACAGTGGCGCTACCCCCACCTTGGACAACGCCAGCACCAAGTCCACCAGCACCGCCAACGCCAGCGTTAGGGACACCAGCGCCAGCACCAACACCAGGGACGCCGCCAACGCCAGCACCACCAGGAACACCACCACTCGCTATCGAAGCATCAACACCTTGTAAAAGGAAAAGAGCACTCGCTGTCAGTGCGTACAGACTTGTACGCTTTTTAAATACATTGATCATATGTCAAACTTTCTAAATAATGTTGCAAAAACACTGGAATTAAGTGAAAATGAGGTAAGTGAACAATTTTTAACATATGTTGGTCAATTTTACAACATAGTGTTATTTATCTACGCTTCATTTTGTGCATAAAATACCAAAGTTAAGTTTTTAAGTGCGCAAACCCTTATAATATTAGATAAAAGGATAAAATTACGATGATAAAATATATGAAACGGATGACTTCTGTTTTACTGGTTGCAACCAGCTTTGCAACAGCTTTATGGACACAGACGAGTATTGCAAATACGAGTACTCAAACAAATGTAACAATTAATCATGTTTCAGGCACGACTCCTGTTCCCGCTTCTCCGCAAAAGGTTATTGTGTTTGATATTGCCTCTCTTGATAATATGAATCGCCTTGGTATCAAAGCGGTTATCGGTATTCCTGAAGGAAAAAAACCATCCTATCTGCAACAATTTGATGATGCAAAATATGAAAAAATTGGTACCCTTTTTGAACCCGATTATGAAAAAATTGCCACTCTTCAACCTGATTTGATTATCATTTCCTCCAGAACTCAAGCAAAATATAACGATTTATCCAAAATCGCTCCAACAATTGATCTAACTGTAGGAAATGAAAACTCTCTTGCAGATATTGAACGGAATGTGTCTATCCTTGGCAAAATTTTTGGCAAAGAAAAAGAAGCTGCAGCAGAAATTGCAAAACTCAATGAAACTTTAGCTGAAGTTCGTAAAAATACTAAAGGAAAAGGCCATGGTCTTGTACTCATGACCTCTGGTGGAAAAATCAGTGCCTTAGGACCAAAATCACGTTTTGATATTTTGCATTCCGCTTTTGGAATTGCCCCAGCAACCGATAAACTCACTGTACAAAAACATGGACAGCTCATTTCTCCTGAATTTATTCTTGAGACAAATCCTGATTGGTTGTTGGTGATTGATCGGGATGCCGCAATTGGACGTGAAGGGCAATCTGCAGCACAATTGCTTAACAATGAGCTTGTTCACCGCACAACAGCAAGCAAACAAAATCAAATTATTTATTTGGACTCTTGGAGCTGGTATCGTGCAAGTGGTGGTTTAACGGGACTCATTGAAACCGCTAAGCAGATCAATGAAGCCTTTACAAAGAGCAAATAAGCGTACAAAAGAGCTTGCTTGCTATATAAATAAAATTTAAAAGCAGAGATTGTTTATTAAGCAGTCTTTGCTTTTTTAGGTTTTGTTAGAAAATGATTTAACGTGAAGAATTACTGGATAACCATAACACTTCTCATTCTCCTGTCTATCCTCAGCATTTTTGTTGGTTATTCTGATGTCACGCCTTCTGACCTTTTCGCAGCAGATCCCCATGCGTGGCTTATTTTTTGGCAAACACGTCTTCCTCGTACCATTGCAATCCTTTTAGTAGGTGCATCACTTGCACTTTCAGGTATGATTATGCAACTATTGACACGCAATCGCTTTGTCGAGCCATCAACCGCTGGAACTGTTGAATCTGCTTCCCTTGGCATTCTTTTCATTATGATTTTTCTGCCCGATATTTCTGTTTTAGGAAAAATGGTCGTTGCGACACTTTTTGCCATGACAGGCACTTTACTTTTTATGTTTTTATTGCGCCGCATTCCTCTAAAATCTGCTCTCATTGTACCCCTTACAGGGATTATGCTAAGCTATATTATTGGCTCTTTAACCAATGCCATTGCAGATTATGAAATGTTACTTCCCTCTCTTCAAGCTTACTTATTTGGTAGTTTTTCAATGGTTCTTGAAGGAAAATATGAGCTCTTATGGCTATCCCTTCCCCTTTGTATTCTCGCCTATTTCACTGCTGATCGCTTTACAGTTGCAAGTTTGGGAGAAGATTTAACCAATAACCTTGGATTGAATTATCGTGCTATCATGTTTTTTGGTCTTTTTATTGTCGCCTCAATCACTGCTGTTGTTGTCTGTACAATTGGCCGTATTCCTTTTGTTGGACTCATTGTTCCCAACCTTGTGTCAAATTTCATGGGCGATAATATGCGCCGTACCGCTCCTTGGGTGGCCATCAGCGGTGCAGGATTGGTCTTAATTTGTGATCTTGTAGGACGAATAATTCATCCCTCTCTTGAAATTCCCATCAGCACTATGATGGGTGTAATCGGTAGTTTTATTTTTATGATACTGCTTTTACGCTGGAGAAAGCGTCTTGGATAGAAGAAAAAAAACAATATGTGTACTAACAACACTTATCATCATAGCATGTACTGTCATTAGTCTTTATATGACGTGGAATATCAATGTGTATACATGGACATTTCGTCTTACAAAACTTTCCTCTCTGCTTCTTATTGCCTATGCAATAAGCGTTTCTACGGTTTTATTTCAAACAATCGTTAATAACCGTCTTCTTACCCCTTCAATTATGGGATTTGATCAGCTTTATATTTTAATAAAGACTGTTCTGATATATTTTGTAGGCTCTCTTTCTTTGCCCTTTTTAAATGAAGAAGGACAACTCATTCTCGAAGCCCTCATTCTTATTCTTTTTTCAATAAGCCTTTTTCGCTGGCTCTTTTCAGGAAGCCTAAAAGGGCTTCATTTGACGCTTTTAATCGGTGTTGTTTTAGGCGGATTTTTTTTCAGTTTACGGATGTTTATGCAATTGCAACTAAATCCAGACCAAATGATGAATTTAACCGATATTATGTTTGCAAATTTTAATAAATTCAATACACCATTAATAAGCTTTGCCACAATCATTGTCTTCATTGTGAGTCTGATTGGATGGCATTCCCGTCATCTTCTTGATATTTTAGCTTTGGGACGTGAAAATGCCCTCAATCTTGGCGTTAATTACCACAAAAGTGCGACAGCTGTCCTTATTTTTGTTTCCATTCTCGTATCCATTTCTACCGCATTAGTAGGCCCCGTCACCTTTTTTGGACTGTTAGTTGCCAACCTTGCCTATGAACTTTCTCCTCAAGCAAAACACTGTGTTGTTGTGCCGATTGCAATATTATTAGCGATTATTTGTTTGGTGGGAGGACAATTTATTTTAGAACAAATTTTTCACATGGCAGGACGTTTAAGTTTTATCATTGAATTTTGTGGGGGTATTGTTTTCTTAATGTTACTGATGAAGGGAAAACTAAAATGATTGAGATCAATCATCTTTCCAAGGCTTACGGAGCACGATTGATTATCGATAATTTATGCCTTCATCTTCCCAAAGGGGGGATTATTTCTCTCATTGGGCCAAATGGTTCGGGAAAATCAACTCTTTTAATGCTGATAAGACGTCTTTTGTCATACCATAATGGTACAATTCATATCGACGGCTTTGATATTGATAAAATGCCCCACGATATTTTGGCTCAAAAACTCTCAATTCTGCGTCAAGATAATCCTTTATCCTTCCGTTTAACCGTGTACGATTTAGTAAGTTTCGGACGCTATCCTTATTCAAAAGGCTGGTATACACATGAAGATAAACAATTTATCGACAGTTCGCTACGCTATCTCGGCTTACAAGATTTAAAAGACCGTTTTTTAGATGAGCTTTCTGGCGGTCAGCGTCAACGCGCTTTTATAGCCATGGTTATCTGCCAAGATACTGATTATCTTCTCTTAGATGAACCATTAAACAATCTGGATATGAAACATGCCGTTTCTATGATGAAGCAGTTACGCCGCACAGCTGATGAACTGAAAAAAACCATTCTTATTGTTATGCACGATATTAATTTTGCCTCATCTTATTCAGATATGATTGTTGCACTGAAAAATGGAAAAGCAGCCTATTGTGGAACTCCCAAAGAAATTATGCAACCAGAAATTCTTAAAGACATTTATGATGTTGATATTCAAATCAAAACAATCAATGACATTCCTATCGCTCTTTATTATCGATAATCTAAAAGACTTTTTGCGCTTGCCTACACTGTAGAATCTGCTAGAGATGATAAAATTGGCTTATTGGGGAATAGTTTAATGGTAGAACAGCGGACTCTGACTCCGTCAATCTTGGTTCGAATCCAAGTTCCCCAGCCAGTGTAGCTGTAGCTTGCCAGTGTAGCTTGCCAGCAGGTTTTGTATATTTTGCCACTAGGTTTTGTACCAATTTATTTTTTCTCAAAGAGTTTTTAAGTGGTTCTCAAAGGGTCT
>NZ_JBHIMP010000082.1:0-754 GCF_042194175.1 Bartonella sp. MR168JLCBS
AGTAATAAGTACCCCGGTGAGAGGGTAGTCGAATCCACAGGGAGTAGGGAAGTGAGAACAAAAGCGTACGTGCAATTAGCGAGTGCGTAGTGTGACAACGAATTATGTGAGCAAGTATAATGCGTAAGTGCAAGAGTGCGTAATTAGTAAATAAGGAGAGTAGGAGGAAATAATCAAGGAGAAAGTGGGGTAATTGGACTATGATCCCCTTCGGACTTGTGTTTCTAAGTGCAAGACTACTTCTACGCTTAAGTGTTGAGGTCCTATTGAGTTGTGGAAATCCTTAAGATGAATCTCACTCACGCCTAGCTTTTTAGGTGTCCACTTCAACTCCTAACTCTCAACGACAAGTCGTTTAAGTCCCGGAGGAGTACAACTACCGAACACTTAGCATCAAGTGAGATTATTGGGTTCTAGGGACTCCTAGTGAAAACCTTAATCGTAAGAATCAACCTAATGCCGAGCATCACTCTACTTCGATTGCCATAAGCCCCGGTGTTTCACATCAAAGGGGAGAAGATGGCTTCACTACTCATCTTCTCAACCCTCTCTAGCCTTGAGTAGTCTAACCCTAAAAGGTTGTCACGGGCCTCTAGGGTTTCCTAAGAGATTATCTACCCTAGTGTCACGGCTAGGGAACAATCAAATAATAATTATAATCAAGGCAAGACCTCAATAATGGTATCTTCTAATCTTTGGTAGTCTAACCCTAAGAGGTTGTCACGGGCCTCTAGGGTTTCCTAGGAGATTATCT
>NZ_JBHIMP010000082.1:814-1393 GCF_042194175.1 Bartonella sp. MR168JLCBS
ATCCACCCTAGTGTCACGTCTAGGGAACAATCAAATAATAGTTATAATCAAAACAAGAGCTCAATAATATTACCTTCTAATCTTTGGTAGTCTAACCCTAAGAGGTTGTCACGGGCCTCTAGGGTTTCCTAGGAGATTATCTACCCTAGTGTCACGGCTAGGGAACAATCTATGATCAATGAATAAGAAAAGAAGATTTAATTACTCTAAATCTTGTGTGTTCTAACCTAAGAGGTTGTCACGGTCCTCTAGGAAAAACCCTAGATTGTCTACCCCACTAGGGGACAATCATGCAAGAAAATTAAGAAACAAGACAAAGAGTAGTAAAGCAAATAACTATCAACTTTTATTAATTAAATTGCATAGAAAGTAGTCATAGAGCTATGCAATGCCATAGAAATAATGAAACTAAAAGAAAGCATGAAAACCCCCTCGAAATTAGCGTGGTGATGATCCTCCAAGCCTCTCCGAAACCCTGGCCGCAGCCCCCTTGGTGTTGGGGGCGAGTCTTGAAAAGTCTCCGCCAAAAGTCCCCTTAATCTCCCCTCAATTCGGCCTCTTATAGACATAAAATCAGGC
>NZ_JBHIMP010000083.1:0-1032 GCF_042194175.1 Bartonella sp. MR168JLCBS
TCAAGCTTAATGGTTTTCGTCCCGGTAAGGTGCCTGCTGGATACCTGCGTAAAATGTACGGTAAGTCTTTTATGGCAGAAATTCTTAATGAGATTATTAGCGATGCGCCCCGTTCTATTTTAGCTGACCGTAACGAACGTCCAGCGATGCAGCCGCAAATTGATATAGATGAAGATGAAAAAATTCTGGATGGAAGAGCCGATTTTATTTTCAGTTTAAAGTATGAAGTTTTGCCAAAATTTGAAATTAAAGACTTTGACCATATTGAAATTATTCGTGAAATTGCAGCTGTTCCTGAAAAAGAGATTGATGAACAAGTAGAACGTGTTCTTTCTTCTACGCGGAGTTATTCGCTAAAAGAGGGACTTTCTGAAGAAGGGGATTGTGTTACAATAGATTATTTGGGTAAGCTGGAGGGTGTTCCATTTGAGGGTGGGGCAGATAGTGATGCGCAACTGATTCTTGGGTCAAAACAATTTATTCCTGGTTTTGAGGAGCAATTGGTTGACGTGAAAGCGGGGGATACGAAGACGATTTCTGTTAAATTCCCTGATAATTACAGTGCAGTCCATTTGGCTGGTCGGGATGCGGAATTTGATATAACTGTTAAAGCTATCTCTAAACCAGATGAACTAAAGATTGATGATGAGGCGGCGAAAAAAGTTGGTTTAGAATCTCTAGAACGCTTACGTGAAGTTGTTCGTGGGCAGATTGAAAGCCAATATGGCTCAATAACACGCCAAAAAATTAAGCGTCAAATTCTTGATGCTTTAGATGCTGATTACAATTTTGAAATTCCTGAAGGGCTTTTGGAAATTGAATTTAACAATATATGGGCTCAGGTTAATGACGATTTAAAAAAGGCTGGACGCAGCTTCGAAGATGAAGGTGTTACAGAGAAGCATGCACGAGAAGAATATCGTGTGCTTGCGCAACGTCGTGTTCGTCTCGGTTTAGTGCTTTCCGAAATTGGGATGAAGGCTGGTGTTAAAATAAGTGAGGATGAACTAAAGGCAGCAGTTTTTGATCAGG
>NZ_JBHIMP010000083.1:1042-1386 GCF_042194175.1 Bartonella sp. MR168JLCBS
AGAGAAAGAAATTATGAATTTTTTTCGTAATACACCGGAGGCTGTTGCAAATCTACGTGCTCCCATTTTTGAAGAAAAAGTCATTGATCATTTGCTGTCACGGATAAAAATCACAGATAAAGAAGTAACAGTTGAAGAGCTGATGAAAGAATATGATGAATCAGATTTAACTGAAAAAAAAACCAGAAAAGAAAAAAGGTGTAGAGAAAACTCCAATCAGAAAGAAAGCACCTAAAAAAGGTTAATATTTGCGCTAAGAGAATAGCCCGATAAAGTAGGGCTCTTTTCTCTGAGATTTATATTGTAGGCTTGCACTTAAAGTGGTTTTAGATTAACCGTCAGGT
>NZ_JBHIMP010000084.1:0-1382 GCF_042194175.1 Bartonella sp. MR168JLCBS
TAAGCTTCATTTCTTTTGTAACAATAAAGTACATGCAACCATTTGAAAGGGAGAAATCATGAGATCATATTTGTTTTTTCCCTATAAGAGCATATTTCATGAGCCTTTTGTAAAAACTTTATTTTAGTTAGAGCAGAGTTTTTTGATGAATTCTGTATTTTAGTATCATGCTCATTAATTAGCAATTGTATACTAAAAACCGATTGAACAAGCAGTTTGATAGTTTGCTATTTAATATGAATGCGCATTGGATTTTTTGTATAGAATAATGAGAAATCTTTGGAACTTTGATTTGGTTTGGTGAAAAGACTGCGTCAATATTGACAAATCTTTGGGTTGAGTGCGTGCTACGTTGAAAAAAGCAAAAGCATTTTAGGGGGCTCTTTTAAAATGTTATAGGGTTCAAATCAATCAATTTTATCATAATAAGGCTAAAAGCTCCCATAAAGGAGGAGCAAGTTGAAGCTAAAATAACGCACCATCCTCCTTTTTGAATGAGCGTAATCAACGCCTAATCGCAAAGCTGCCATTGAAATGACAGTGAAAAACTGCGCAATAAGTTTGATCAGGTTGAATGCTATGACAGGAATAAGTCCGCTGAGCGGATAAGCATCATGATAGTAAAAGCAATGATAAACCATGTGACGAGAGTGTGTAGACGAAAGGTGTGTTTGTGCTGATCGGCGATAGATGATTGACAGGGTAAAATAACAGGGACTAACATTAAAATTCACACCAGTTTGACAATTGTTGCAATTTGAACGCTCACAAAAGAGACTGATGTTGTTGCGACCAAAATCTATATAGTACAGCATAAAAAAACATGCCTGCAAGCACACTGTGTTGACTAAGCGACAAATTTAAAAGTGGATGTAAAAAAGGAGAAGTAAATAATCAGAACCCCTAAACGAGCCGTAAAAGCAATTGATGCAGCTACATCTTCATGTTTTGCTTTAATGACAAGCGCAACGGCGACGATAGCTGAATTGCTACAAATAGCATTGCTGCAAGCGATTGGGATTGCTAAATACTTAGAAAACCCGAAGTCTGTCAATGACAAAGCTTAGGATAATCGTTACAAATATAACGAATATGATGCCAGCAAGCAAATTCCAACCGGCTGAAAGAACTGCGTTAATGCTAATTGCTTGCTCCTAGAAGACCAACAATAGCAATTTTGAGAAGTGCTTTTGCGCAAAAGATTATCCCTTTTTTAAAATATGGTGGCAAAGTAAAACAACTACGGGTAATCTCTCTTCAGAGAATTGCCAAAACAGGACTCTCAAGCCACGCTTTTGCGAAATGCTGTTTTTCTAAGATTTCTAAACTATAAACTAAGACTGATATGAGCACACATGTTAGAATACCAAGACTAAAATTGT
>NZ_JBHIMP010000085.1:0-1375 GCF_042194175.1 Bartonella sp. MR168JLCBS
GTATGAATGTGAGTGATGATAGTTCAGAACAAGAGAATGATAAAGATAACGCAAAAACTTAATAAATTTCAGCAGGTGGGAATTTTTCCCGCCTCAACTTATGAGATATTTATTTAACCCCTCTCATTTCACTGAAGGTCTGCATGTGGCTCATTGCTGGTCTTGGCAATCCTGGTTTACAATATCAAAATAACCGCCATAATATTGGTTTCATGGTTATTGATGCCATTTATCAGTCCTTCTCCTTTTCTCCATGGTCGAAAAAATTTCAAGCAGAAATCTCCAATGGTCTCATAGATGGTGAAAAAATTTTTCTTATAAAACCTCAAACTTTCATGAACCTCTCTGGCCAAGCCATCGGTGAAGTTTTACGATTTTATAAATTAGACTTGAAAAATTTTATTGTCATTTGCGATGAGTTGGACTTACCTCCCGGGAAAGTGCGTGTAAAAACCGCTGGCGGAAATAATGGACACAATGGTATAAAATCCATTGATGCTCATTGTGGCATTGACTACTGCCGTGTACGCTTAGGGATCGGACATCCTGGTTCCAAAGAACTTGTTCACCAGCATGTTCTCGGAAACTTTACGAAATCTGATCAAGAGTGGTTATCTCCTCTCTTAGACGCAATTGCAAAAAACATTGCTCTCCTTATAAAAGGTGATAGATGTCTCTTTATGGCCACAATCTAACAAGCAACAAAAAAGCAAAACATGCAATAAACAAGCTTATTTCTATCGATTTTATAGCTAAAGTTAAGATTATGAAATCAGAATGGATTGGTGGTAATATCCCATTTGTAAAGCGTTCCATTTATAAAAAAGGCGTATTACTAGCAGAAGTCTTCCATCAATACAGTGCAGCAATCAGCAAAAGATTTACCGTTTACGGATGGTAAATCTGTTAGGATGGGCGTGAGTACTGAAAACCCTACCCGTTTTTTGTTGAAAGCATTCATTTTATTTTAAAAGCCAGAAGTCAAGGATGAGAGTTTCCCCTTTCGTCAGGTAAATGAGGTACATCCATGCGTCCATGTATCCATGTATCCATGTATCCATGGTAAGTGGCATAGTATCCATCGATCAATGTTATAGTCCTGGTTGGTGCTAGAAAAACCGTTGGCATCCAGTTTGGGAAGCACTTATCAACTTCGTACAAGATCTTGTTTATAAAGATAATCATGAGATACTTAAGATACTCTCGTTTCAAACCTTTTTATGTTGGATCAAACAAAACTATTCGCTTCCACGTCACAAGCCGGATTGGCTGTGTGGATAAAAATATTGAAGAAAAGAGTAAAAATGCCTCTTAGGAACCGTCTCAATGCAAGGGCTGTCGGCACCATTGGGGGTTGTTAGCAAAAATAATGATG
>NZ_JBHIMP010000086.1:0-1370 GCF_042194175.1 Bartonella sp. MR168JLCBS
GTGATTGAAAAAGAAGCACTTTCTGTCCTTTTTCCACATAGTCGTGAGAGTCCACTTGGGAAAGTGGTCCAGGTGGGATCAGTTCCAGCGCGTATTGTTGGTGTGGTAGATCAGCAACATAATGGAGGCATTTCAAAAACGTTGCAGGTTTATTTACCTTATACAACTGTGCAAACGCGTTTTATTGGAACAACACAAGTGCGTGCAATTACGGTTAAAATTGCCGATGATATTGATTCACATTTAGCGGAGTCTATGGTACGGCGTTTTCTTATTATGCGTCATGGTGAGGAGGATTTTTTCATTAGAAATTCTCAGTTATTTCTGGATCGTATCATGGAAAGCACCCATATTTTAACACTTTTAGTGTCCTCAATTGCAGCTATTTCATTGATCGTCGGTGGTATTGGAGTGATGAATATTATGCTGGTGACTGTTTCTGAGCGAATCAATGAAATTGGGGTGCGGATGGCAGTTGGTGCACGGCAGAGTGATATTTTGCAGCAGTTTTTAATTGAAGCAATTTTGGTGTGTATCATAGGAGGTGTTTTAGGGATTCTGTTTGGTCTTTCTATCGTTGGTTTGTTTGTGCTCTTTGAGGCCCCTATCCAGCTGATTTATACAATTGATTCGATCATTATATCACTTACTTTTTCGACTCTCATCGGGATATGTTTTGGCTTTTCACCAGCCCGGCAAGCTTCACGCCTTGACCCCGTTGTTGCCCTCTCGCGCGATTAATCATCATGAATCGCACGGTGTCATATTATTATTGCCATTAACACTGGATGAAGCATTCGGGGAAAGGAATATTGTCCAAGAAGACGATATTTGTATAGAATGGTTGCTTCAATAAAATAGCCGGTCAAGGGTGGTTATTTGATCAGAAAAATGTGCATGTGAGATCAGCGGATGAAACAAATATTTTGGCTTTTATTGTGGTAATCAGAGGTGGATTAAGTGACCCTACGAGGATTTCTTTTCTTCTTTAAAGAAGCTTCTCTGCTCAATCTCAAGCCCATTTTACAGCGATACCCATGAATTGGTATAAGGCAAGATCCATTGGGCACTACCATCTTTTTTGCAAGCTTACAATGTTGTAAATGCTCTTGCTTTGAGATGATTCATTAGGAGGCATATTGGACTCCTCTCTTAAGCGATTTTATCCACATGTTGATCTCTTTTGTGACGGGTAAATGACCGCGTTTTCTTTGATTCTGAATGTGGGGATTTGAAGATAAGATAATCTTCCTGGATTCGGGCCTTTCATTTAACATGCAAAACGGTTAAATATCTTTATAAATCAATATGTTGTCTTAAAGATAACTATTCGTTATAGACTTTCTCTTAATGATAAGGTTTCGATGATA
>NZ_JBHIMP010000087.1:0-1367 GCF_042194175.1 Bartonella sp. MR168JLCBS
TAAAAATGCTGTTTGAAACAGATCCTCTGCAGGTCCACAAAGCCTTTAAATTTGAGAGCTTGTCAAATGGTGAGCAAACTTGCAAAATCAAACAATTTTGTGGATGTGCTCGTATGGTTTATAATCGGGCATGAGCATGGTAAAATGAATCCTATAAACAGGGGATAGCGACTTCAAATTCAGTGAGACGCGAATTGCAAATTTGTTACCCCAGTGGAAAAAAGAGCTGCATGAGCTCAAAGAGTGCCATTCACAAATTTTGCCACAATCTTTAAAAGATCTTGAGAAGGCATTTAAAAATTTTTTTCATAAGCAGTCGAATTTTCCCAAATTCAAGAAGCAAGATGTGAAAAGAAATATCCCCTTTCTCCAAGGCTTTAAAGTTGAACAGGACAACAATTACTTGTCCTTCCCCAAAAAGAGAGTGGCTTCACTCTCGCAACATTCACGTGATTTCAGGAAGATCAAAAATGGCATTGTGAGCCAAAGAGGCAGACGTTTTTTGTTAGTTTTCAGAGAAAATATGAGATTGATATCCTCGTGCTACAGGTGGAGAGAAGGCATTGCTCTGGGGATTGTGCATTTTGCAACACTTTCCAATGGAGATTTTTTCGAACCCCGTAATACTTTTTCAGATGCACAGAGGCAAGGGAGCTAACCTGCAAAGACAGCTACTAAAGTAAAATTGTGTCAAAACTGGAGGAACTTACAGGCGAAAATCGCCAACTTGCATTACCAGATTTTTCATTTCTGTAAAGATTTTCTGCGTCAGACTTCAAGTCAAATCAGCGAAAACCACGCAAAGATCTACCTTGAAGATTTACAAGTGTGCAATCTGTTGAAATTGGCAAAAGGCACAGTAAAAGAACCGGGGACTAATGTAAAACAAAAATCTGGTTTCAATCGCTCGATTTTAGATCAATTTTGGTTTAAGTTTAGACGACAGCTTGATTGCAAAAGCCAGTGGCAGGGCAGATTGATGAGATCAGTCCCATCTCACAAGATGAGCTACTACTGTCTTTGTTGTGGTCATGTTATCAAAGAAAATCGGCAAACACCGGCAAGTTTTCAATGGATAGAATGCGGGTACAATGGTCATGCGGATATGTTGGTGCATGGAATAGAGTGTCATGGAGGCGTTCTTTAGCGCGAATGCTGTGAATATTCAGGGCAGGGCTTGCCCGTAGAGCCTATGAAGTGAATCGCATAAATAAGTGGTAAGAAGGTGGAATTCATTGAAAGAAGTCAGGCTATAGCCAGATCGGCATTCGTAAGAATCCTCTTCCTTTAGGGTGGGGAGGAAGAAAAAAGGTAAACGTTGACGACAGTTTACTGCGTGTTTTAATGGCTAACTCTCGTTAGGAAAA
>NZ_JBHIMP010000088.1:0-1064 GCF_042194175.1 Bartonella sp. MR168JLCBS
TCAATAACAAATGCACGTATACGTTCTCCATAGTGGAAATATTCACTTGGAATTAATTCATCACGTCGTACAATAGCTTTTCCGCGTCCTATATCAACGATAACATTGCCATATTCGACACGTTTTACCGTACCGGAAATAATTTCACCAATTTTATTTTTGAATTCTTCGTATTGTTGGTCACGCTCTGCATCACGGACCTTTTGTACAATAACCTGTTTAGCAGATTGCGCTGCGATGCGTCCAAAATCCATAGGAGGTAAAAGATCAGCAAAAAAATCACCAATTTTTGCATCTGCTTGTCGTTTGAGTGCGTCAGATAAAGTGATTTCAGTTGTATAATCCTCAACGATATCGACAATTTTAAGCAGACGTTGTAATTTAATTTCACCTGTTTTTGAATTGATCTCGGCATGGATATTGGTTTCTTGACCATAACGAGAGCGCGCCGCTTTCTGGATAGCATCGGCCATTGCAGAAATGACAATTTCCCGGTCGATCGACTTTTCACGTGCAACAGCATCTGCAATTTGCAGAATTTCAAGTCTGTTAGCGCTTGTAGCCATCAATTTTCTCCTTCTTTGTGCCCCACGATGGGCATTGATCTCAGTGATATTAATTCTTGTAATTTGATAATTGTTTTGAGACGTTAGGATTATCTTCTGAAATAAATTGTTGACTTAAATCTTTATTTTTTTTCAACGCATTGCGAATAAGTTCATCGGTAAGCACCAAATGTGCATCGATGATGTTATCAAAAGGAATAGCAATATACATGGCTTCTCCGTAAGCGGCTTTATCGGTGTTTAAAGTAAGACCCTCTTGTGTGATATTTGCCAGTATCCCACGAAATTTTTTGCGCCCATCAATGGTTATTTTTGTTTCGATTTTCGCAATATGTCCTTGCCAATGAAAAAAATCAGATTTTCTAACCAATGGGCGATCAATTCCAGGAGATGAGATTTCTAAATGATATTTGCGTTCAATAACATTTTGTACATCAAGAAGGTGTGAAACAGTTCGACTAACAGTTTCGCAGTCTTCTATTGTCATGGAACCATCAG
>NZ_JBHIMP010000088.1:1124-1365 GCF_042194175.1 Bartonella sp. MR168JLCBS
CGAAAATCTAAAGGCTTAATCAATGGTATAACAAGAGCAGCAACAAATGCTTCGATGCCGGTTTCTTCAAATAAACGCGGTTCATCAATATCATTCATTTTTTCAGTTTTTCTCATACACTTTATCCAAGTCAACTTCATTAGTTTTATGATATAAAAAAAAGCGGGTCCAGACGGCCCACTCCTCATCATAAGACCAAGAATTTGCCCATTGATACTCTTAAATTCAAATTTTTTCAAGG
>NZ_JBHIMP010000089.1:0-1363 GCF_042194175.1 Bartonella sp. MR168JLCBS
GTGGATTTGTTGTTTCGGTTGCGCCTTGCACGAACCCTCCATCGGGAAAATCTTGAAAATCACAGCTTTTTTTCCCCACGGTCCAAAATTCAGCATCGTTCAACCCCGACCAATGGACACGTCTTGGATGCTCGGTCAATTTCATCAGACAAACGAAATCGCCCCATACCCGAACGATTCCGGCTTGTGGTGGATTTCCTTTTAAATTTCTAAATCTTTCGTCATGATTAATGTCGATGACTTGTGGTTTATCATTTGCGTTGACAGCAATGACATAATCGCCAAACAAAGCAAAGGACCATGGAGCATGGATATTTGCGGAATAAGGTTCTCCTTTTCTGCTGATATCTTTCCACTTCATGTTTAGATTATCGAGAAGGTAGATTTTTTTTTCTGTTCCCACGATAATCGACACGCCATTTTTTTCTCTCACAGCAATAGCGCCTAAAATTGGATCAGGGCAAGATTCTGAAAAAGGTTTAAAGCCGGGCATAGGAATATAGGAGCCATCAGCTGGCAACAGGTTGATAAGCTCATCGGTAAAAGCGCCATTAAGATCAGCGACGTCGGGCCGATAATCAGCAACTGGAAGAAAAACCATTGAGAACCTCATGAAAAGAATATTTGAAGAACCTTATCCGTGGGATGTATCAAATCACTAAGGCTTGTTTTTATTTTAACAGCAAGAGCCCCTGATAATGGGATCAGGACAAAACTCTGAAAGAATTGTAAAGCTCAGGCCTCTATACAGTAAGTGGGCATCAAACAGACTGACAAGCGCATGAATAAACTCTTTCTGTCAGCAACGCTAAGTCAGGTATCAATGCCCGGGATGATGCCAGTCATCAAGAACTGGAAAAAAATTCCTTTAAAACCTCATTGGCAGAATATGTGCCGAGTCTGTTCTGCGTGAAGTTTCAAATCGCAAAGCTTGGAGCTGTTCTTGAAAGTCTTTGAAAGAAACAGCAGCATATTCAGGATCTTTGAGGATGTTTTTGTAGAGTTCGTATTTTGCACGTGCTTTAATGAGATCAAATGCATGCATCAACCAAGGATTCCCCTCCTCCATGAGCTGTTCATCCCCAAACCAAAGTGGAAAATAAAAAAGATGCACAGTTTCAACATCTTGTGGTGTTGGAAAGAGTCCTATTTTTTGCTCAAGGCAAGTATAAAAGAGCGGTGTTCCCTGCAAAGGCGGTGATCCATATTGTTGTTGCAAGGCCTGGATGGGTTTATGAAACAATTGTGTTTGTGTTGCAGCCTGTATTCCCAACAGGACAGCTTCAAGATTTTTTTCTGATTGAATAAAAATCCCCTCTTCTTGCCCATACCATGTTTTTCCACTTTGTGTTTTGAATGTCGC
>NZ_JBHIMP010000090.1:0-1360 GCF_042194175.1 Bartonella sp. MR168JLCBS
ACATAGCGTATGAAATCCGCCAATCTTTTCAGAATTATCCTTTGTATAGCCATCAGGAGCCGTCGGATTTTGCGAAAGGTCAAAGGATAGCTCATTCGTCTGATCTTTTAAGATGAGATATATATAATAATCCTTTCCTGCTTCAAGATCTTCGTCAAAAGTCATCCTTCCACGCCCTGGAATGCGGTAAAAGAGGTACCTACCCCCATTCTCACCACCATGATAAAAGCGAAAACATGCCCCTTTATTGATCACAAGACCTTTTCTATTTTCCGGATCGGCTTCCAGAATTCTGTGAGGCTGATCAAAACGCACATCTTCTAAAAAACTAGTGGAAAGAGAACCTACCTTACCTTGAAGTTCAGAAAGACTGTCACTGTTCCTCTGTGCCTTCTCTTGAACTTCTGTCAATGCACTCTTCGCTTCTTCCGCTAACACTTTTGCCTCAGAGGCGGCTGTATTCGCAGAATTTGTCGTTGCGGTCACCGTGTCTAATGAACTCTTGACCTCTCCAAGCCCTTGCTTCATCGTATCAGCTTCTTCTTTTGCTTGCTCCGCAACATTCTTCGCTTCTTCCGCTGTTGTCTTCGCAGTCTCGGCTACTTCCTTGGCTTCTTCTGCTAAACTTTTAGAACTAGAGGCGGTTTGGCTTGCCTGATCACTCGTGGATTTTGCTTCATTGGCTATTGTTTCTAAGCCTTCTGCTTTAGATTTTGCATCGCTAGCCTCTCTTAGTGCTTGATCTACTTTCTCTGTTACACTCTCTGCTGCACTTTTCGCCGCTTCCGCCAAACCCTTCGCTTCTGAAGCTGTTTGCGAGGCTTGTTCCACTCCTGTTTGCGCCAATTCGGCAACTATCTTAACAGTTGCAACAGATTCCTTGACTTCAGCACAAGCATTCTTGGCTTCTTCTGCTAATCCCTTAGCTATATCCGCTGTATCTTTTGCAAGATTAGCAGTTGTTGTTACTGCTGTAACCGCGTCACCCGTTTTCGTCACCTCTGTAAGCGCTTGCTCCGACACCCTCTTCGATTCTTCTGCAACCTGTTGCGCACCATTCGCACGCGCCATGGCTTTTTCCGACTCTTGCCTTGCATTAACAACCTGTTCTAACGGCGCAAAGGTTTCATACGAATACAAAGATGCCGTCCCTAAAATCTTCGGAACAACAACGCTATCTTGCGAAGTTCCTTCTCTGATTTCCTCTTTTGTTGCTATTGGTATCAGATACTCATGACTATGATCGGGTATTTTCATATGCTTTATTCCTCCATTAAACCTAAAATGAACACTCTTTTAAATCTTCAAACTCTTCTCTTAAAGCCTCTAAGCGCTTCTCTAAATCTTTCAGTGAACCATC